>NZ_JAVHZD010000057.1:0-24904 GCF_031119615.1 Paraburkholderia sp. SARCC-3016
TAGCCATGTCGTTCTGTGAGCCAAGGAGTTGGTAGAATGTTTTGTCTTCCTAAGACCGCTTGGCCTCCGACTTAGGTGTTGAACGGCATCGTAGACGGTCAGATCGCCGTTTTCCCACGCCGCGAGAATGGCGCTCGGCTCCATCGGATTGCCGTGGCGGGACGGTTGCGTGTACGTCTCATCGACGCGATGTCCGCAAGCCGCGATAGCCGCCGTTGCATCTCCTTTGTGATATGCCAGCGTGCCCGATTGCGAATAACTGCCTCTGGCCGGATCGACATCGGCCACAGGGGCCTGCTCCGGCGCAATGAACGCTGCACGCTGGTACTCCAAGCGCACTGCGCTCGCGCCCGCTTCAGCGGCCTGCAGACTTTCTGCCAGCACCATCGCGACAGGCTGCCCCTCATGCACGATCTCGTCGGTCTGCATCGGCAAAAAGCGCGTCGCCAGAGGCGGCACGCTGACGGCGGCGAGGTCCCGATGCGCGCGCGGGAGATCGGCCGCCGTCAGCACACGAATCACGCCAGGACGCTTAAGTGCCGCCGTCGCGTCGACAGACACCACACGCCCAGCCGGAATGGTCGACGCCACCAGGACTGCATACAGTTGCGCGCGCAGATTTCGGTCGCCCGCGTACATCGCGGCGCCGGTCACCTTGATCGGCCCGTCGTGACGCGCAATACCCTGCCCCAGATTGCTGCTCATCATGCCTCCGCTGCCTGATCGATGGCGCGCGCCACGGCGTTGCGCGCCAACTGGATCTTGTACGCGTTGCGCGACAGCGCGCGCGCATCGCCGAACCCTGCGTTTATCGCCGCATCCATTTCCGGCGAGCCAATGCGTACACCCGCGAGCCGCCGCTCGGTTTCGTCGAGGCGCCACGGCTTCATCGCGACCGATCCGAGCGCGATGCGCGCGCGACGGATCACGTCGCCATCGAGATCGAGCGCAACCGCGACCGACGCCGTCGCGTATTCGTAGCTTTCGCGCTCGCGAATCTTCAGGTACGCGGAACGCGGCCAGTGCCGCGGTATTTCCATGGCGACCATCAGCTCGCCAGGCCTCAGGCGATGGTGCGCGGACGGGTCCTCGCCAGGCAGGACATGGAAATCGCGTGCAGGAATCCGCCGGACTCCCGATATTCCGCGCACGACGTACGCAGCGTCGAGCGCGGCGAGCGCGACCGCCGGGTCCGATGGCTGAACGGCGACACAGTCGTCGGTCCAGCCGAAAATCGCATGCTTCTCGTTGAAGCCATGCAGCGCCGCGCATCCCGAACCTGGACTGCGCCTGTTGCACGGCGTGGGCTCGTCCGCGCGGAAATACGGACAACGCACGCGTTGCAGCGGGTTGCCGCCGATCGTGGCCAGATTGCGGATTTGCGCGGAAGCCGCTTTCAGGATCGCTTGCGACAGCACCGGGTATCGTTGAGCCACAAGCGCATGTTGTGCGACGTCGTTGAGCCTGTTCAACGCGCCGATCGAAAGGCCGCCATTCGGCAACGTCGTGATATGCGAGAGACCGTCTATCCGCGTAATGTCGATCAGCGTGGCCGGACGTTCGATACCGATGCGCATCCAGTTGATTAGCTCCGTCCCGCCGGCCAGAAACTGCGCGCCGCCTCGCGACGCAAGCGCAAGCGCTTCTTTCCCGCTCGCCGCGCGTCGATATTCAAACGGTTCCATTGCTGCCCCCCTGCATCTCTCCGGCCGCCGTTTCAACGGCTTGCGCGATTTGCGGATACGCCGAACAGCGGCAGAGGTTCCCGCTCATCCATTCGCGAATCTCGCTATTGGAACGAGTATGTCCTTCCTGAATGCAGCCCACGGCCGACATGATCTGTCCCGGTGTGCAGAATCCGCACTGAAATGCGTCGCACCGAATAAAAGCCTTCTGCACCGGATGCAGTTCGCCTTCTTGCGCCAGACCTTCGATAGTTGTGACCTGCCGACCATCGAGCGTCGCGGCGAGGACGAAACAGGCGTTAACGCGACGACCGTCGAGCAGTATCGTGCAGGCACCGCATTCGCCGCGGTTGCAGCCTTTCTTGGTACCTGTCAGCTGCAGTTGCTCGCGCAACAGATCAAGCAGCGTAACGTCCGAGCGAACGTCCAGACGATGCGGGACGTGGTTGATTACCACCGTCACGCTGACAGTGTTGTTGACTGCCGGCGTACCACTGCGTGGTTCAGCCTGTGAAACCGGCATGGCCGCGACGCGTCCCATCGCGACCGACGTAGCCGCCGCAAACGTCGTCCTGAACAACGAACGTCGCGTCATCGCGACGCCGTCATGGCCGGCTGCCTCACTCGCCGCCGATGTCGAGGCAACTTCGTCATCCTTCATCTCTTCACCTCGTGGTAGTTGACCGCTAGACGGTCGTCTGAAGTTCGACAGGCCCATATTCGGTCGTAACGATTGAGGTGACAATGACGTGGGTGTCATTGGATTGATGCTGGTTTGGCATTAAACAAACCCAGCGGGATGCAAGGCAGCAGGCGAAACACCTGCTCCGCGGGTTCTTGTCCGCCACCACCCTTGCTGTGTCCACATGGTCAGCGGAACCACTCACGGTAGAGTTGAGCGCAAGCCACGTCGCACGCCTGAAGCTGCTGCTGAACGCACTTTCAGATTCGTAGCGCAACGCAATCGAAATCGCGGAAATGGTTTTGCGAGTACGGATCGGCTCGCGCGAATGGACCGGCATACGCCGCAAAGCCTTCCTGAGAGCAGAATCGACCAGTCGCCACCGGTTTTCAATCGCGCGCGGCGGGCGCTGCGCGCGATTGATCGATATCAATCGGAACATCAGGTCGAGCGTTCACCACATGCCGCGAAAATCACGGCGTCGAGCCCGGTTCAGTCGCTTTGCCGTGAGCGGCTCGGCGCGAGCCGTTTCGGTTCCACCAGTCCGCGCAAAGAAGCGCAAGCGAAACGATGGTCGCACCCGCTGCGGCCGTAAACGCTGCCGGCACACCACGATAGGCCGCCATGACGCCAGCGCCCGGCCCTCCCACGGCGAGGCCGAGATCGAAGCATGCGAGGTAAGCTCCGATTGCAAGCCCTCGCCCTTCGCCCGGCACGCGGCGCATGGCCTCTACGCCTAACGACGGAAAGACCAGAGAATAGCCAAGTCCCGTGATGCAAGCTCCGAGCAATGCTACGGCAGGCCGTGCTGCGAGCGAGATGACGGTCAGCCCTACCGCCTCCAGGAACAGCGAACATGTGCCGATACGATAGCCGCCTAACCGGTCCGGCAGGCCGCCGAATAGCACGCGCACGGCGATATACGCGCCACCAAACGCGCTAAGCGCGAATCCGGCATTCGGCCACGCTTCGTTGCTATAGCGCAGCGACATGAACGCGCCCAGCGTCGCCGCGCCGGACGATGCGAGCGCCATACCGAGCCCGGGCACCCAGATAACGCGCAACATACGGATGAACGACTCGCGGTCTCTCGCCTGCTGAACCGGCGGTGCTTGCCAGCACAGCGCGATCGCCGCACCGGCCAGTGGCGTCAGTGCCGAGCATACGGCGACCGCTGGAAATCCGGCAGCGCGGTAGATTGCAAGCCCGATCGGGGCGCCTGCGGCAAGCGCAGCGTACATCGCAATGCCGGACCATGCCATGGCCTGTCCGGCGTAGCGGCTTCCGACGCGTGCGATGCTCCACGCGGCCAGCGCTGTGATGAACATGCTTTCGGCCAGACCGAGCAGGAGTCTTCCTGCGCACAGAAGCATGATGCTGATTAGCGTATGTTCGACCGCGGCGTTCGATACGACGTAGATCCAGCCTGTGGCGGATGCGATGAGCAAGCCCAGTAGCGCCGTCGCTTTGGGTCCTCTTGCGTCGGCGAGTCGCCCTGCGCATTGCCGGGTGAGCAAAGTAGCAACGGATTGCAGGCCGACAATTGTTCCCACGGCCCCCGTGCCGACATGCAGCGCGCCGGGTGCATAGATGGAGAACGTGGGAAGTGGCAGACCGATCGCTAGAAATCCAAGAAAGGCGACGGCCGTGAATGGAATCAACTGCATCGAGACGCGGGCTTGCTGTTGCATGGAAACGTTCTCAATCTGTCCGTCCGGTGCGGTACCGTCCTTTTTCATTTGACGAGCGTCGCGAGGACGGCGTCGAGCGGCGTATCGCCCCGGCGAAGCTCCATGCCGGCGCTCCTTTCGAAGTCGACCCATCCTTCGTTGAACCCATCGAGCATGCGGATCCTCGCGCCCGGATGTTGCATGCCCTGCGAGCGGAATAGGGCCTCCCATGTATCACGTGGCACAGCCCGGATACGGACCGTCTTGCCCAACGCGGCGCTGAATCCGGCAGCAATATCGTTCGCGCTGTAACGCGCCGGGCCCTCCAGTTCGACGACGCGCACGCCGGCCCACTCTTCCTGCAGAATCTGCGCCGCGTTTCGACCGATATCCAGGGTGGCCACCATCGGGACCGGGTGGTCGAGCGGCTGCAAAAAGCTGTCGATTTGCCCGGCGCGTGCCGCGTCGACGTCCCGACTGGCGTTCTCCATAAACCAGGCTGCACGGAGCATGCAAACCGGCAACCCGGTACCGCGCAGCATGTCTTCAGTGATCTTCGCGTTATTCAACAGATTCGGCTGCGCGACATGGGCTCCTACCGTCGACAGATAGACCACTTTCCTCGGCCGCGTCCGGCACAGCGCTGCCCGCATCGCGGCGCAACGAGACACGATTTTCGGGAAACCGGGCGCCGGATCGTAGTCGGGTGGTTGCATCAGGAATACGCCGTCGACATCATGAAATGCCCGTGTCAGCGCAGCCTCGTCGTCGGCCTGCGCGAGGGCGATCTTGCACCCCTGCATCTCCCAGTGTCTTGCCTTTTGCGCGTCACGCAACACCGCGCGAACCTGCAAGCCGCGACCGAGCAATGTGCGCGCCACCGTGCCGCCCACTTTCCCGCTGATACCCGTTACTGCGAACATGGAAACCCCTCAACAAGAGCGAACGGCTCAACCGCGCGCGATGAATGGATGGTTCACAGCGTAGTGCGGTAGGGCTGAGCGGCGAATAGCCTGACGGTCAACAAACAAATGACAAATCGTCATGCATGTGCGCGTGTTTTCCTGTCGGAGTTACCGGTCCGGTTGAACAGAGGTGGCCTCGCTCGTTCGGACAGTCTCCTGAGATTTTTAAGTGGAACGTCCGAGGCGATCATGCTGCCGATTCGGCGCATCGCCGGCCCGTAATAGCCGCCGGACTTTATTTGTCCGGTCGCCGCTTGCAATGCACCTCACGCGCCCTGAGCCGGCGTGTTCAAACACAGGCCGAGCAATGACATGGCGATGCTGGATTGCGGAAGCGCATAAGCGCTTTGACGAGCAACCGGAGCCAGATCAGGTCTCGATTCAAGGCGTTGTCTATCAACGCAGATAAGAGCCATCACGCTACCTGTCGGCCGTTGTGCATCGTGCTGGCGACCACGCCCGGTCAGGTCACGGATCACTTTTCCAGCGCCGCGAAGTGACCGCCCTTCGACATGCGCGTCCACGCTGAACGTTGAAGACACGCTCTACCCGTGAGCGCGGCGGCGTAGGCAACTCGCGCGGAAATGCCGCCACGCCCAGCGGCGGAGCCACTCGCTCGGAGGCATCGAAAGTCAGCGGCCGAAGCCGGTTCTCCTTGTAGATTCGGAACGAGGAGTCAAGCATGTGACCGAACCAGTAGATCGAGATGGTGGTAAGGGCACGGTCGCCGGTGCGGAAAAGCCGGATCCGGGCAAGGACGGTACGACGACATGGAAAGCATCGGCCGGAGATGGTCCTGAATGCCACGGAATGGTCAGCGTTGCATATGAGATCAGATCGTCGCACGATTACCGCCCGCTTCCCTCAACGCCTTTATATCCCGCATCGGCGGCACCCCGAAGAGACGGCGATATTCACGGATGAACTGGGTAGAGCTTTCATAGCCAACCTTCAGTGCCGCCAGCCCCACTTCTAATTCATTCTCCAGCATCAGCCTACGTGCCTCATGTAGCCGCAGTTGCTTCTGATATTGAATTGGACTCATGCCGGTAAGCTCAGCAAAGTTGCGATGCAATGTAGACACGCCCATGCCAGCCTTATCCGCCAACTGTTCGACACGCAGACGTTCGTGAAAGTGAGCGCGCAACCAATCAATTGCTTTTGCAATTCGATGGCCTTGCGAACCTGACCGTACGATTCGTCTCAAGCGAGCGCCGCCCGGGCCAGATAAAAGGCGGTAAAGAATTTCTCGATGGAGAAGCGAGGACATGAAGGGGATGTCTTCCGGGCGTTCCAGTAACTTCACAAGACGGGTGACTACATCAAGGAGATCTGAATCGAGTTCTATAACGGCAAGGCAAGCATCGGCTGGCACAGCGTCCGGCCCCTCTATGTCGATTTCTGCCATGACCTTGCGGGCGAGACTTAGGTCAAGGTCAATACGCAGCGCGGTATAGGGGCGAGTTGGACTTGCGTCGGGAATTGCAATTATGGTCGGCACTTCGATAGCGGTTAAAACGCAGTGGCTCTCGTCATGCAAGACGACGGTTTCTCCTGCGGATACGCGTCGGCGCCCTCGAATACATACGCACAAATAGGCTGCGTCGAAATGCGCCGTGGGTGGGACGGGCTCAGAGATGCGTGCGACCCGAAGACCAGGCACGGATGTCGCGTAGCCGCTGTGCGTTGAAGCAAAGCGGGCGATGATGGCTTCGATTTCATCCCGTTGGCGTTCGGATCGATCGTTTGAGTTCTGAGGACGCATGGCAGTTGACGCGATCTGGACGCTCAGGATCTTGCCACATACCGAGGTGGGGCGTTATCCGGTTCTCCCCATCGAGAGAGAAATGGGCAGGAAAAAGGTAGTAAAAGGCTACCGATGTGCTGTTGCACGCACGTACGCTCTCAATCAGGTCACTTACTAACCTGATCGAGGTAAGCATGAAATACAACCGCTTAGGAAACACGGGTCTTTTTGTGTCGGAACTGGGTTTCGGCGCGATGACATTTGGTGAGAACAAGGGCTTTCAGGCGCTTGGTTCGTTGGCTCAACAGGAAGCCAACACACTCGTAGCACGCGCCTTCGAGGCTGGCGTCAATCTATTCGACACCGCTGACCGCTACGCCTTGGGCGAGTCCGAGCTTTTTCTCGGTGAGGCTTTACGTAGTCTTCGAGTACCGCGAGAGAGTTATCTGATTGCCACCAAGGCGTTTGGAACGATGGGCGAAGGACCGAACGACGCCGGGGTGTCGCGCGGGCACTTGCTCGACGCCGCTAAAAATAGTCTCAAGCGACTGCGAGTCGATCATATCGACTTATATCAGATCCACGGCTTCGATCCGGCCACGCCGATCGAGGAATCCCTTCGCGCACTTGACGATCTAGTTCGGCAAGGGTACGTCCGATACATTGGCGTTTCCAACTGGGCAGCTTGGCAAATTGCGCGGGGAATCGGTATTTCGGAGCGTCTTGGAATCGAGCGCATTGCTTCGCTCCAGGCGTATTACTCTGTTGCTGGCCGTGACATAGAACGGGAAATCGCCCCGTTGCTGGAAAGCGAAGGCATCGGTCTCCTGGTTTGGAGCCCTCTGGCAGGCGGCTTCCTGAGCGGCAAACAACTGCGAGGCGCGGCTGCGCCGGATGACAGTCGTCGTTCCGTACATGCCTTCCCACCTTTCGACGAAAAGCGCGCCTACGACGCAATAGACGTGATGCGCCCAATTGCGGAAGCAAAGCAAGCCTCCGTCGCGCAGATCGCGCTGGCTTGGCTGCTGCACCGGAGGGTGGTTTCGAGCGTACTGATTGGGGCTAAGCGCATGGCTCAGCTGGAAGAAAATCTCGGGGCAGTCAATGTGACGCTTGCTGAAGACGAACTTGCTGCGATCGACGACGTCAGCAAACTCGTTGCCGAATATCCCGGATGGATGTTCGAGTTCTGGAGCCAGCGACGTGCAGATCAACTTGCACAGTCCAAGCGCTAGTATTTTTTGTTGCTTGGTTACCGTTCCCGGGGGCGCATGAGTGTGGCGCCGAGGTAAACGGTCAACCTGTCAGGGTGACCATCATGGGGCTACGCCATCTTAGTTGCTTTATTGCCGTTGCAGAGGAACTCCATTTTGCCCGGGTTCTGCAGAGAAAGATGCTATACCGTCGCTGATGCCGTCGGCGACGCGTCGCTGCCGACGGACGGCAGTGGATCAAAATAGCCGATAAACCCTTGTTTTAGCGTGGGGAATTCGAGTGACCGACAGACCACTGCAGACCTCTGCAGACCTCTGCAGAGGATCCTGACTTACTCCCACTCGATCATCAACGGACCGCCCAAACCCGAATCGTTAAAGGGTTTGGCTGTGATCGAAAAAGGCCTTTACCGTCACACTTACCGTCAGAACGGCTGTCCTTTGCTGACGTACACGCTGCTACTTCCGCACCGAGTACAAGTCCAGCACATTGCGCAGCGACCTCACGCTGCATCCGCTGAAGTTCAGTAAGTCATCCGCCAAACATGACGTGATCGACCGAAGCCCCGTACGGCGGTCATCCCGAAGGGACGCGTTTTCGATGAGCCCGCATCACTGACGACATTTTCCGAATAGCAATGGCACGTTTCCCAATGGCGTCACAGCGATCAGCCGAAAACGGCATCCGTCCCGGTTTAATTGTAACGTCGGTATGCAGCCTATCTGCCGGGGCACCGCCAACTAATCTCGTCTGCGCTAACAAGTACGCGAGCGCACACGACGTGAGTGCACTGCGCATCGATCATTCCGGGCAGCCCTGCGCCTGGTGCGCCATAACGAATCGGCTTCATGGGTGATGCTTCCTCCGTTCAACGTTCAAGCACCGCGCGCAAAAAACTTCGCGTGCGCGCCTCCACCGGGTCTTTCAGCACCTGCGCGGGCGGACCGTCCTCGATGATCCGCCCGTTGTCGAACATCAGCACCCGATCCGCGATGTCCGCGGCGAACTGGATCTCGTGCGTGACCATCAGCATCGTCATGTCGCTCGCGTGCGCAAGTTCACGCACGACGCGCAACACTTCGCTGACGAGCTCCGGATCGAGCGCCGACGTCACTTCGTCGAACAGAATCACCTTCGGGCGTAACGCGAGCGAACGTGCGATCGCCACGCGTTGCTGCTGACCGCCGGATAATTGCGCGGGCCGCTTGGTCAGATGATCTTTCAGCCCGACCTGGGTCAGCAGATCGATTGCGCGCGCGTCGCATTCGTCGCGCGACAGGCCGAGTACGTGCACGAGCGGCTCGCGCACATTGGCGAGCGCCGTCATATGCGGAAACAGATTGAAGTGCTGGAACACGATGCCGATCCGGCGCCGCACGCGTCGCGCCTGCCGCTCGCCCGCATCGACGAGCGCACCGTTTGCGCCACGCGTATGCCAGAGGTGATCGCCGTCGATCTCGATGGTGCCCGCATCCGGTTTGATCAGGCCGATGGCAAGACGCAGGATCGTCGTCTTGCCCGAACCGCTCGGCCCGATCAACGCGATTCTCTGGCGGGGCGCGACGCGCAGATTGATGGCGTCGAGAATGCGGCGCTCGCCGTAGCTCTTCGATACGCCGCTCATCGCGACGATCGCCTGATCCGCGTTCGCGTTGGTGCTCATGTTCGTGCTCGCGTTCGTACTCATGCTGGTATTCGCGCACGACGCATCGCGCGTCGCGGCTTCAAGCGTTGACATGACCGACCTCCAGCCGGCGAAGACCCTTCGCCGAAACGTAGCTGATGACGAAATACAGTGCGCCCGCGAGCGTCAGCGGCTCGACGTAACGGTACTGGATCGAACCGATGTTGGTCGCCTGCGCAAGCATTTCCATCACGGTGATGGTTGACAGCAGCGAGGTCTCCTTGAACATCGCGACGACCTGATTGCCGAGCACCGGCAGCACAGTGCGCATCGCCTGCGGCAGGATCACGCCGCTCCACACGCGGCGGATCGGCAGGCCGAGCGTCAACGCGGCTTCCCACTGACCCGGTGCGACACCTTCGATCCCCGCGCGATACACCTCGGACGTAGACGCGCTGTAGTAGACGCCGAGGCCGACGACACCCGTCACGAACGCCGACGTCGACACGCCCCATTTCGGCAGCACGTAGAACAGCACGTACAACTGCACCAGCAGCGGCGTGCCGCGCACGAACGACACGAATGCGTTCACGATCAGCGTGAGCGGCGCGTGACGCGTCATCCGCAACAGTGTCAACGCGAGTCCGAGCACGAACGCGAGCGTCGAGCCGAGCAGCGTCGCCAGCACGGTCAGCCGGAAACCGGCCAGCAAAGCCGGCAGTGTCGACCATGCGAAGCTCCAGTTCCAGCCGATCGCGTTCATGATTTCGCTCCGATCGCCCATTGCGGCACGTTCACGCGCGCGGACAGGCGAGAGCCCTTCGACGGACGCCCGACGCGCGCATCGACGGCGGTCTCCAGTTGTCTGGCGAGCGTGCTCAGCACCAACGCGAGCGCGTAGTAGATCACCATCACGACGCCGAACACGGCCGCCGATTCGCCGAGCGAAGTGGCGATCAGATTCGCGCGGAACGACAGGTCACGGATCGTCACCAGCGAGACCAGCGACGAGAACTTCAGCATCACGATCAGCGCGTTGCCGAACGGCGGAATCATGACCGGCAGCGCCTGCGGCAGCGTCACGCGAAAGAAGCGATAGCACGGCGAAAACCCGAGCGTCAGCGACGCCTCACGCTGCCCGTCGGGCACGCTCGCGAAACCCGCGCGAAACACTTCCGACAGGTAACTGCCCTCGTTCAGGCCGAGCACCAGCACGCCCGCGACGAGCGCCGGCAGATCGATGCCGATGAGTGGCAGCACGTAGAACGCCCAGAACAGTTGCACCAGCGAAGAACTGCCACGAAACAGTTCGATCACGAAACCCGCCGGCCATCGCAGCCACGCGTGCGGCGCGCTGCGCCCGAGCGCGAGTACGAGCGCGACCGGCAGCGCGAGCGCCATCGACAGCACGGTAACTTCCAGCGTCACCGGAATCCCCATCAACAGGAGCGGCAGGTAATCGACCAACGTTTTGCTTGCGTCCATCGGACTCTCCGTTTTCGGCGTATCGATGCGTAGCTCAGGTCGCGGCTGCGCACAATTGCTCGACGGTCACGTCGCGCAATTCGGGCGGCGTGTCGAAGTCGAATCGCTTGAGGATCGTCGCGAGTTCGCCCGACGCTTTCATCGCGCGAAGCTGTGCGTTGTAGGCGGCGTGCAGATCGGTGTCCTGCATGCGGAACGCGCACGATGCACCGCGTGCGGGCGCATCCTCGACCGGATAGGTGGTCTTCAGCTTCAGGTTGCGCTGCTTCGACAGCGTGTTGACCGGGTTCAGCGACATGATCGCGAAACGCACGCGTCTGGCGAGCAGCGCGTCGATTTCGAGCGACTCGTTGCCGAACTGGCGCAGACGTTCGGGGGGAATGCCCGCGGCGAGCGCGGCTTTCAGATCGACGCCGCCGGCCAGCACGGCGATGTCGTCGCCGCCCCTGGCAAGCTCGCTCAGGCGTTTGGGCATCGCGCCGCTGTAGTCGTCGAGCGCGACGATCACATCGCCGCCGAACACGATCGGATCGGCGAAACGCACCTGCTCGCAGCGCGCCTTCGAGATCGTCAGCGCCGCCGACGTGATGTCCCAGCGGCCCGCCATCATGCCGGGGATCAGCTCGCCGTAGGTCGCGACATAGCCTTCGACCTCCGGAACGCCGAGCCGCGTCATGATCGCCTTGGTGATGGTCGGTGCCACGCCGTTGAGCGTGCCGTCCGGACCGAGGGTCGAAAACGGATAGTCGACGGCGACGCCGACACGCACCTTCCCGGCACTTTTCAGACGCGCGAGCAGTCCGTTGCCAGGCGTAATCGCCGTGCCCTGTGCGAATGCCGGCGCACACGCGAGCGAAAGCGCGACCGATCCCGCGTGCCGCAGAAAACATCGTCTGGTTGTCGATTTCATTGGATCCGTCCTGCCGTGAGAGTGTTTGAGCGCATCGCCTCGCGCGCGTGTGTGCGCGAGGCGATGCATCGGCGATGTGCTGGTCAGTCGAGCTACGCGTAATACCAGCGGCGCATCGCTTCATACGTGGTCGGCTGATAGAGCGCCGGGCGTTCGGCGCTTACGCAGGTCGGCACGCAGTCGATCAGCGCGTCGCCGGATGGGCCGAAGAAGAACGGGATCGAGTAACGGTCGACGTCGTTGGTGTTGATCACGCGATGCTTGGTAGACAGGTACTCGTTGTTGGTCCAGTGAACGATCGTATTGCCGGTGTTGACGAGCAGCGTGCCCGGCACGATCTCGACGAGACGCCAGTGACCGGACGGCATGCGCACGGCCAGACCCGGCACGTTCGCCTGCGCGAGAAACGTCATCATGCTGTTGTCGGTGTGCGGCGCGATGCCATACTGCTTTTCGCCGACCTCCTTTTGCGGCGGATAGTGCGACAACACCAGCGACGCGTGCGGCGTCACGAACGCCTGGTCGAAGTAATCGGGCGGCAGCTCGAGGCCCTTTGCCCACAGCGGGAGAAACTGCATCGCGAGCGCGAGTATGCGCGTGTGATAGTCCTGCACCGCCTCCCTGAATCCAGGCAGATTGTCGGGCCACACGTTGACCGGCGCGCCCGGCGTCGGGACGTTCGCGCCGCCCGAGCCGCCTTCGCGATTGACGGTGAAACGCGAATACGTGTTCGGCTTCGCGCCAGTGATGATGTTGACGTTCGAATACGCGCGCGTCTCGCGCGGCGCGGGCTGATAGCCGGACTTCAGCGTGCCGACGTCGATGCACGGCAACGGGTCTTTCAGCGCGGCCGGTTGCGAATGAAATCGCCGCGAGGCGTCGAATACGCGGTCGATCACGTGTTGCGGAATGCCGTGCCCCTTCAGATAGAAGAAGCCGACCGTGCGCGAGATGTCGCGCAGATGCGCGGCGACGTGTTCGAGGCCGTTGGGCGTGCCATCGAGATACGGCGCGAGATCGAGCGTCGGAATCTCTTCGGTCGAATCGGGGTGATCCATCAGATAGAGCGCTTCGGCGTCTTCCTTCATTTCGCCGCGTACGTCGACGGTTTGCGGATGATTCATGGCGAACTCCTGGTAGCAGATGATGGGGGTCAGGCGGAAGCGGCGCTTCGCGTGCGCGCGCCTGTCAGAAGCGATGGGTGATACCGACGATCAGCGCGACCTGGTTTGCTGACGACGACGGCGACGACTGGAAGAAATCTCCGATCGTCGGTGTCGCGCGAATGATGCTGGTGCCGTTGGTGCCGAGCGTATTGCCGTTGGCGCGCTGATACGCCTCGAAGGCGTACAGCGTGGTGCTCTTGGACAGCGCGTACAACTGCGTCAAATGAAACTGGTGATACGACGCGGCATCGGTGATGCCGTTGGCTTCGGTGGCGCGCGTGTACGAGTAGCCCGCGGCGATGTCGAATACGACGCTGGCCTTCCAGTGCAGCACGACGCCTTCGGTATTGAAGATCGCCGTATCGCGGTAGCTCGAGCCGACGCCAGGGATGTATTGCACGTTCGAGTAGCTGAGATTGACGTCCCAGTTCCTGTTGAAGTGGTATGTGCCGACCAACGCGAAGCGGTTTTGTGCCTGCGCAGTCTGATAGCCGTTGGTCAGCGACGACACCAGCGTCTGACCGCCCGACGTCGCCGTCGACGCTGCGCCGAACGCACCGCCGCCCACCGTCGAATTGTTCACGCGAAGAAAGCCTGCCGCCACGCCGACCGGTCCGGCCGCATATTGCAGCGCGCCGCTCCACGTCGATCCGCGGTTCACCGTGCCGGGAATGCCCGCCAGCGCGTACATGCCGCCGAACGTGAAGCCGTAAAGCTTCGGCGAGATATACACAATCGAGTTGTTGCCGCGCACCGTGAAGTCGAATGCGTCGACGTCGCCCGGATGCATGCCGAGCCATTCGATCGGCGAATACGGCGCGAGCAGCGTGAAGTACGGCGTGTACTGGCGCCCGAAAGTCAGCAGCCCGTATTGCGCGCTATCGAAGCCGACGAACGCGCGCCGCCCGAACTCCAGGCCGCCCTGGCCGAGCGTGCCGGTGTCGACGTTGAAGCCGTTTTCGAGCTGGAATACCGCCTTCAGCCCGCGGCCGAGATCTTCCGTGCCGCGAAAACCGAAGCGGCTGCCCGACCATGCGCCCGAATAGAGCTGTACGTTCGACTTGCCGCCGCTCGTCGTGCCGAGTTTAGTGCTGCTGCTCTGATACGCGATGGCGTCGTCGACGATTCCGTAGAGCGTGACACTGCTTTGCGCCCAGACGGACGCCGATGTCATCGACGTGATACCGAATATCAGTGCGGTTTTAATTTTGCGGTGTGCCATGTTGCGCCCTTCGTTTATTGGAAAATGTCTAAATCGATAGAATCGCCGCGCTGCTTTTCATGTCGCTGATACGGTTTCCGCGCGCATCGACGGCCGGCGCGCGAACGCGGGCAAGCCGGGTCCATGCCGGCGTCATGGAGCTTTGTGAGACTCCATGCGCAGCACGCGTTGCAACACACTCATGCCTGTTTCGCCGAGGACGGCGGCCTCTTCACTGGCGCTGTCCTGCGAACTGCCCGCCCAGTTAATCGATCGATTGAACAATCGATATTGATTGGAAATTTCCCGGCGATTTTTTGAAGATTTTCATTACCGACCGCTGAACACCGAACGAAGCCCCTTACGGGGCAACGTTCTCAACGAGCGACAACGTGATGTTTCTGGGTTCCCAAACCCGTAATCGCCATGTCGATCACATCGCCGCCGCCCAGGAAAACGGGCGGTTTCATGCCCATGCCAACCCCGGCGGGCGTGCCTGTGATGATGACGTCGCCCGCATGCAGCGTCTGGAAACTGCTGACATAGCTGACGATCGTATCCACAGGAAAAATCATGTCCTCCGTGTTGCCGATCTGACGCGGCACACCGTTCACGCTGAGCGTCAACGCCAGATTTTTCGCGTTGTCCACTTCGTCCGGCGTCACGAGCCACGGACCGAGCGGCGTGAACGTGTCGAAGCTCTTGCCCTTGCCCCATTGGCCGTTGCGTTCGAGCTGCCACGAACGTTCCGACACGTCGTTCACCAGGCAAAATCCGGCGATGGCCGAGTGCGCTTGCGCGAGTGACAGGTTCGATGCAGTGCTGCCGATGACGATCGCAAGCTCCACCTCCCAGTCCGTTTTCTCCGACCGCGCGGGCAACAGGATGTCGTCGTTCGGGCCGGCAAGCGACGACGTCGCCTTGCTGAACACGACGGGCTCCGTCGGAATGGCCATGTTCGCTTCGCGGGCGTGATCCGTGTAGTTCAGGCCAATCGCGGTGATACCGCGCACGCTCGACAACGGCACGCCGATACGCGTGTCGGCGGGCACTTCCGGCAACCGGCTCGCGTCGAGTGCGCGCAGGAAATTCAGGCCCTCGGGCGACAGGACCGTGTCGTCGATTTCGCGAACGACAGGGTATAGCGAGCGCATCGCGCCGTTCGCGTCGATGATGCCGGGGCGTTCGTGCCCAACCGGGCCGTATCGGAAAAGCTTCACATTCGTTCCTGTTTGTCGTTCCTGCTTTAAATCGGATTCAGACGCCAATCACGCCGTCAAAGGCAAGATGAAGCGCCGCGCGCACTTTCGCGGTCTGCTCGACAGACGGTGCGTGCGCGCACGCGTCGACCACGATCAGATTGCTGTGCGCGATCTTCCGCGCGAGCGTCGCCGACGTCGCGTCCGGCGGACATGCCATGTCGTTTCTGCCGTGCAGCAACGTGCACGGCACCTTGATCGCCGCGAGTTCCCCGTCCGACAGCGTCCAGTCGCGGATCAGTTGCGCGGGGGTCGACAGCATCTGCGTGAAGTAATCGCCGTAATCGCCTTCGGACAGCGTTTTCCAGCGGCTTTCGATCTGCTCGTCCGGAATCGCGCGCACGTCGTGGATCAGGCTCGCGAGTCCGGCCTTCAGTTCTTCCTCGGTCTTCGGAAAGGTCCACAGGCGCTTCAGGTGATCGTTCAGCTCGAATGTCGTGCCTGCCGCGCCCGTCGTGAAGACGGCGGCGACGCGCGGGTCCGTCGCCGCCAACCGCAATGCGACGGCCGCCGACATCGAATGGCCGAACACGTAGACCTTTTCTCCCGGCATCCTGGCCATCAACGCGCGCGCCTGCCGGACCCAGAAGCTGAAGTCCGCAAAGGGTTTCTCGCGCTTTCGATCAGAACCGCCGAAGCCGATCCAGTCCATCGCGAACACGTGGAAGTGCTCGTTCAGGAAAGGAAGAAGCGGACAAAATGCGTTCATGATGGAAGCGCCGGGTCCGACGCCGTGCATCAACAACAAGGGCGGCTTGGTGAAGCTTCCCCCTTCGAACGCATTGATCTTATGCGCTTCGAAATCGAAGTCGAATTGCGTGAGCATGATGATGTCTTCCGTTGGGCTCAGCCGATTGCCTTGCCTTCGCGGCGCAATTGCTTCCATTTCGCGACACCCGGCAGGAAGGCCAGCGCGGCGGCCACCGCCAGAATCTGAGGGATGATCATGATGATCACGCACGCGGTTTGCCAGTTCGTCACCGTCGAGACCCAGCCATGAATCGGCCCGGCAAAACCGGCAATGAGGTAGCCCATTGCGCCCGCAATACCCGTGGCGATCGGCACGCGGTAATTCGGCACGCCGTCCTGCGCGAGCGTATAGCCCATGAAATAGACCGAGTTCACGCCCACGCCCACGACGAATGCGAGGAGCGTCGTCACCCACTGCCCCATCGGATGGAAGATCAGCAGGTACAGCGCGACGATGTCGGCGGCGCCGAGGATCAGCACGACCAGCCGGCGCCCGAACCTGTCCGCGAGGAGGCCGAAGACAGGCGATACCGCGCTCGTGAGGCCGAATCCGATTCCGAATACCGCGCCGATGAAGAGGACGTCGCGCTGCTGGTGCTGTGCCATGATCGACGGCATACCGCCAATGAAGTCCCACATCGTGAACAGATTCAACGCGTGGATCGCCAACCCCTTCCACAGCGACTTTCTGCTCAATACGTCCTTGAGCACCTCCGTCACGCTTTCGGACGGCAGATCGCTCTCCCGCTGCACGATCTGCATCGAAGCCGATGAACGGGTGCGGTAAAGCAGCAGCGTCATCACGCTGAAGATCACCACGCCAATCACGATGCTGACTGCGCCGAACACCGACAGGCCGAAGCGCCAGCCGCTATCCGCAGGCGCGGCCGCGAGTATCTGACTGAATACCCACGGCCCCAGCATGGCGCCCGCGGCATAGAAGAAGCCGAGGCACATGTTGACGAATGCGCGGCGCTCGGGCAAAGCGGAACCGGCAAACGAATAGACGCTGATGTTGAACATGCCCTCGAAGACGCCGAACAGGATCCGGTACGTGAGGGTAAGCGGGAAATTCAATGCGAGGTACGACAGCACCAGGGACATGACACCCGTTCCGACGGTGCCGATCAGCATGATCGTATTCGTGCGGTAGGTAATGCCGCGCCTTCCGTTCGTGTTGTTCCAGAAACCCGCGGGAATACCGATGATGCCCTGCCCGACCAGAAAGATCGTCCCCAGCGTGCTCATCTCGATAACGCTAAACCCGAGCGAAACCGAGATGTTTTTCAATCCGATCGGGAATGCAGTTCTGTTGAACGTGTACAGCAGATACCCGAGGCCGACCGCGAGAAACTGGACCAGAAACAAGGTTCTGGGCAACTTCCCGTCATGGGAAACTGACTTCCCGCTCTCCACAAGAACTGCGCTCATGATTTTTCTCCGTCCTTGTCGTTTGCGCTGCGCGCATTTCGTTACGCGCAGCGCCTACCGTTGTTAAAACGGCTGCGTCAGCATCGGAAAACTGGCCTCGCAGTTGGTCAGTTCGACGCGCTTCTGGACGATCAGGAAGCTGTCTCCCCGAACCCGCAGCGTATGGATATAGTTGCCCCCAAACGTGCGACGCTCCGCACCGCGGCGATCTTCCAGCATGATGAATTTCGAGCGAACCCTGTAGTCCCCCGAGTCCGCCGCGCGCGACATCACGCGCAGACCGGAAAGCACGCGCACGCACGCCGACGGCGGCTCCTGACAGTGGATCATGCTGTGTTTCAGACGCTCGATTCGCGTCTTCATCGTGTGCCTGTCGTCGAAGTACAGCGACACGGTGTTGTTCCAGTCCTGCTGACCGGGCTGCGACGGCGCCCAGTACACGCCATCGTCGGCGTACAGTTCCTGCCATTCGTCGTAGCGTCGTTCGTCGAGCAGTGCGGCCTCGTCTTCAACGAAGGTACGCAGCTTGTCGAGCGTAGCGGCATCCAGCGTTGCGTTGTTCATTTAATCTCCTTGTTGCAAAAATCCTGTTCAGGCGCCCATCAGGTCGCGCCACGCAAAGTGTTTTGCGCGCTGACCCACCTCGCTGGAACGTGCGCCGAACAGCACTCCGTTGCCTTCGTCCACTTCGCTGCCGATGCCGCGCGCCACGAGGATATATTCGCCACCCGTCTGCATGCCGCGCTGGCAACGTTCGAACGCTTCCATGTCGTCCGTCTGGATGAACGACGACGCCGAGTGGGTAATGTTCACGAACCGGACGATGTCCGTCGAGATCACTTCCGGCGCACCCTTCAATTTCACCGGCCAGATTTCGACCTCGGTTAAATCGACGGCAATCGGCTTGACTACACGCACCGACGTCTGCGCGATCAGGATGTCGAGCGTCGGAAAGAGTGTCAGGCTATGGCGGACGTTCTTCAGGATCTCCGCGGTGCGCGCTTCGCCGTAAGCCGCCACCATCTGCGCGCGGTATTCGTCCCAGTGGCCACCCTTCTGCTCTTTATCGAACAGCGACTGCTCGGAGCTATGGCCGTTCGGGTAGCCGCGCACGCCGAGTTGCGACACGATTGCCTCGCCGTTTTCGGCGAAGAAAGGCGCCCTGCCGCCCTCGGCGCCTGCCCGGCGCTGGAACTGGCGACCATCCGGGCCCACCGTGGAACCGTGGCACGCTGCCGGGTGGTAGGTGTCGGCCATGTTGTCCATTTGCAGCTTCCAGTTGCCCCTGAAGTAGTAACGGTGGCAACCCGAACCGAATTCCACTTCGCCGACCGGCGAGCGATTCACGAGTTCGTCGATCCCGCCGCGGGCTTCGCCGAGGAAGTCCAGCAACGGCATGACCTCTTCGTTGAACGACGCGAAGACGAAACCGCGATACGACTCCACGCGCGGCACCCGCAACATGCCCGACCCGGGTTCTTCAAGGCACCGCGGCGGAAAGTCCTGCTTCATCGGCACGCCGGCCAGTTCGCCATTCAGGCGGAAACCCCAGCCGTGGTACATGCAAAGAAACGCGCGCGTATTGCCCCGCTCTTTCGCGACGACCTGGGCGCCACGGTGGCCGCAGCGGTTTTGCACAACATAGACCTTGCCGTCCGTGTGACGCGACAGCACGACCGGTTGACCGGCCATCGTGGTGCTGTAGTAATCGCCCTCCTTCGGTACGAGACTTTCATGGCCGACATACACCCAGACCTTGCCGAAAATCTTTTCTTTTTCGATTTCGAAGATCTGCGGGTCGATGTAGTAGTCGCGATGGACACGATCGCTCCTGACGAGCCCTGCCAGATGTTCCTTCGAGTACTTTTCCATGTTGTGTTTCCTAATACGAAAGTGACATGCCTTACGCCAGAAGGCGTCCCGTCCCAGTGTCCTGATCGTATTGATACAGGCCGTTGAGAAAGATCTTGTGCTTCTCGTAGTGCATCACCCGGCGCGGCTGCGCCGGCGTGCGGTCCACGGGCTTGCCGCCCTTGAAAATGAAGTCGAACCTCGAAGGCTTCTGCAGCACGGTGATGTCCACGGTCGGATCGCCTTCGATCACCAGCAGGTCCGCGTAGCGACCCGCTTCCAGCTTGCCCACCTCGTGACCGAAGCGGCGCAACATGCGAGTGGCGCCCAGCGTGCCGGCGTGGATCGCTTCCAGCGTCGACAAACCGAAATCCTTCACGAAGATTTCCATCTCCCGTGCGTGCCAGTGACCGTACGGAATCGGCGACCAGCCGCTTTCGGATCCCTGTACGAACGGAATTCCAGCGCGGTACGCGCGCGGTAGATTCGTTCGCGCGGCTTCGTACTCGCGCTGCAACGCGTCCATTAGTGCGCTCTGCTTTCCGTCGCAGGCCTCCAGAATGTTGGTCAGCAGCGGCAGCGTCGGGCAGATGATCGAGCCGCTTTTCAGGCACGCGTCGATACCTTCATCGTCGATGTACGACGCGTGGTAGATCACGTCGAATCCGGCTTTCGCCGCCGCGATAATGGCATCGCGGGAGCGTGCGTGAACATTGCACATCCGGCCCAGCCGGTGCGCCTCTTTCGCGATCACGACGAACTCTTCATCCGTGAACGCCGCGCCGTCGAGCGAATCCGGCGTGATGAGCGAGTCGTTCGAACCGGACACCTTGATCGCATCCACCCCGTCTTTCACCTGATAGCGAATCCTCTTCACGATGTCGGACACGCTGCCCACCAGCACGCCCGCTTGCCCGGGCGGAAACTCCATCCCGTTCGGGAACGAGTCTTCCAGCCCCTGGTGCGATGTAAGTTGCTGGCCGCTCACCGCAAAACGTGGCCCGTCGAACATGCCGCTGTCGATCGCATCGCGCACGGACTGGGCGATGTTGTACGTCGTGGCTGCGTCGAAGGCGCTCGTCACGCCCGCTTGCAACACCTTCCGCGCGTTCCACGCTGCCTTGAGCGTGCGGAACTCCACCGGCGTGTATAGCGCGAGTTCTTCTTCGGATCGCGCTTCGCCGAACGAGATGTGCGTATGGCCGTCGATCAGACCCGGCATGATCGTGCGGCCGGGCAGATCGACGCGCTCCCAGCCGGGGCCCGCATACTGCCGCGGCAGCGCATCGCGCGATCCGACCCAGGCAATGCGCTCGCCTTCCGTCACGACGCATCCGCGTTCAAGCGGCGCGTCGAGCGAGCCGAACACCAGCTTGCCTTCGAGAACGCGTCCTTGGCGTTGTTCCATGCCGCCTCCGTTATTTCACCGCGATCGCCTGCACCTCGAGGCGAAGCGTATCGACGACGAGACGCTGGATGATCAGCAGCGTATTGGTCGGGTAGTCGCCGCTCGGGAACAGTTCCTTGAACCTGCGTTCACGCCATGCCTTGTAGGGTGCGATGTCGTCGGCGCTCACCAGGTAGGAGGTGAATTGCGCGACGTTCGACCAGCTCGCGCCTGCGTGACTCAGCGCCGTTTGGATATTCGTGTAGACCTGCTCGCACTGGGCCTCGAAATCATCGACACCGGCAATCGAACCGTCTTCGCGCGTCGCGACCTGGCCGGCGACGAACACGATTTCCTGGGCCCCTTTCGCCCGTGCGATCTGCGAATAAGGCGCGAAAGCAGTACCCATTTCACGCGGCGATATGAATTTCAGATCCATTGCCTTCTCTCCGTGTCTTTCAGCTAAATCCGAATATTCCCCAGGTCGGGGCTCGTCTCCCCAATCGTGGGCTGGCTTCACCATACTGGGGCCGACCAGGGTAACCCCTTGGCGAAGTAAGGATTCCGATTCGGTTGAAAGGATGCTATCGGCACAGAATTTGACCGTCACCGGATATAACTTGCGATGCAAGTTGAGAAAAAGTAAAGTTACTCACGTTAAGATCACCTTGTGCGGTGCAGGAAGAGCATGGAACGGATACCGAACCCCTCGCTGAATTCGCTCAAGGCGTTTGAGTCGGCCGCACGGCATCTGAGCATCAAGAAAGCAGCGGAAGAGTTGAACGTGACGTCCGCCGCGGTTAGCCATCAGATCCAGCAGCTGGAGGAAAATCTTGGCGCGGCCCTGTTCTACCGGCGCTATCGCTCGATAGAAATGACCGAATTAGGGCAGATGTTTTTCATGCACCTGCGCGACGGCTTCGAAAAAATTTCTCAAGCGGTCGAGATCGTCAACAGCCACCGCGGGCATGGCGTTTTATCGATCGACGTACCGCCGTCGTTTTCTTCGCAATGGCTGATGCCGAGACTCCATAGTTTCGTTATGGAGCACCCGGAAATCGATGTCCGGGTTTCAACGCGAATGCGGCAATTCACGAACTTAACCCGCGGATATCGCGGCGACGTGCAGACCGTTCTCAATTGGGCGAGCGAATCGGATATCGTGATCACATTCGGTACCGGAAATTATCCCGGAATGAATGTCACGAAATTGATGCCGCTGTATGTGACACCTCTGTGCACGCCGCAGATTCGCGACACGCTGCAGAAGGTGGAAGATGTTGCGAACCACACGCTGCTGCACGACGAACGCGGTCTGCTCTACGAAAACGAATCATTCTGGCGCATGTGGCTGCGTCAAGCGAAGGTGGACGGCATCAACGACGGTAACGGCCCCCGCTTCACGCACGCGGCGCTCGCCATCGAGGCGGCCGTCGCAGGTCGCGGAGTCGTCGGGACCACGCCGATGCTCGCATCCAGCGCGATCAAGTCCGGCCAGCTCGTCGAGCCGTTTACCGTGCGCGTACCGTTGTCAGGAACCTATTGTGTGGTGAGCCGTCCTGACGTTTCGCGTCGCCCAATCATCACGCAATTTCGCGAGTGGATTTGCAAGGAAGGCAAGCAGCAAGCCGACACTGAGTCGGTCTTCTTTGCCCACGAACGACACCATAGCGCCTGAGGACGTTCATCGTATCCTCCACGATTCCCGGTGCGGTTCAGGCGCGACAGATAGACCACATGCGGATTACGCCCTTTCATCCGCTGCTTCGGAATGGTCCAGGTCTTGTTCTCGAAATCGACCTCATCCCAGGTGGCCTGGATCAGTTCGCTCTTGCGTACCAGCGTCAGCAAGATCGGGCGCAACGCCAGCTTGACGGTCGGATAGGTCGCCACTGATTCCATCTGTTGCACGAACAAGCGGATCTCCAGCGGCGACAAGGCACGATCCTTCGGTACGAAGGTGGCGATCGTGGATGGCCCTGTCAAACGCATTTGAAATCTGAGCCACTTCGCGCATGAGCGCGCAAAGTAAAACTGAGCCAGTCGTTACTTCTTCGATGCCGGAACGTGGCCGGCCTTGCGTTGTTGTTTCAGTCGGTAGCTGTCTCCTTTGATCTGGATGATGTGGGCGTGGTGGAGAATGCGGTCGAGCATCGCGGCGGTGAGCGTGGCGTTGCCGCCGAACGTCTCATCCCACTGCATGAACGGAAGGTTGCTGGTCAGGATCATCGAACCACGCTCATAGCGCCTGGCCACGATCTGGAAGAAGTGACTGGCTTGATCGCCGGACAGCGGCAGGTAGCCGATCTCATCGATTAATGTTGCGCACAACATTAGTCGACTTATGTGCAGCACGCAGTTATGTAGACAGATCGTGCAGCAAGGCGAACCCGCCTGGTTTGAGCCCGCCTTGACTGCACATAACAGGTCAGAGTCTACGCAGCCAGCCAACCAGGTCAGCGCCGTTCAAGATGAATGCTCCACCTCGTGGAGGCGCGAGGATTTCGGGGAACACTTGCGCGAGTGCCTGACGTTTGAGATCGATATCGGCACGCGCATAGCGCATCGTGGTATTCAGGCTCGCGTGGCCGAGCCACTGGCTGATAGTCGCGAAGTCTACGCCGGCCTTCAGCAACTGAATCGCGGTGGTATGCCTAAGCGAATGCGGATGGATTTCTTTGTGCGCAAGGGTTGGGTTCCGGGTGCTCGCAATGAGCATGTATTTGCGCAGCAGATAGCGCACGCCAAATCGGCTCATCTGAGTGCCGCGGCAATTAACGAAGACAGGCAGGTCGGCCGAGCCCTGATCGACCAGGGGACGAGTGCGAATGAGTTCGCGCAGAAGCTGCGCAGTCCGCGGCCAGATCGGACATACCCGTACCTTGTTGCCCTTGCCATGCAGCCGGACCTGCGGCGGTGAGTCGAGCCGCAGGTCGTAGACCCGCAAATTGAGGATCTCCTGCACACGAGCTCCGGTGTTGAACATCAGCGCAAACAGTGCAAAGTCGCGTTGCCCCGCTGGACGGCTCTGGTCGATGGTGGTCAGCAGCGTATCGATCTCAGCCGTTTCCAGATATTCGATTGGTGCCTCCCGCGCTCCCCGCTTAAGAGGTATCCCGAGTACCTGCTGAAACGGTGCCAGATGTTCGGGATGCTCAGCAATCACGAAACGCGCAAATGCATGAATGGCGGCAAGCCGAGCGTTGCGCGTCGCGATGCTGTTGCCGCGCTCGGACTCAAGGAATTTGAGGAAGCGCTTTACGTGATCGGAATTGAGATCGCTCAGATCCAGGGCTTCGATGGGACGCCGGCTCTCGCGCGCGGTGAACTGCAACAGCAAGACGATGGCATCCCGGTAGCTCCGTATCGTGTGCACGCTGACGCCGCGCAGTGTGGGCAGATAGTCCCGGAAGAAGCGCAGCAGACATCGGCCGAGCTCTGTCGGTTTGCGCGGTTTCATGGCTTCCCCCCGTCGAGCACGTGGCCCAGCTGCTTCTCAAAGCGTTCACTTGCGAGCGCTGCGATCGTCGGAACGAATGGAAGGTAGTATGCCGTCGATGCGATCGAGACATGCCCCATGTAGATGGCCAGTTTCGGGAGATTCGACTGTACGTCTGCGCCTTCCTGATACCACCGGATCAAAGCCTGGACTGCAAAGCTATGCCGCAAGTCGTGAATTCGGGGGCATCGTCCCTCGGCATCGCGAACGTCAGCAAGCTCGAACAGTGCGTGTATCGGACGGCTGATTCCCGTGCCGGTGTATCCACGTAGACCTCGGGTTGTATTGCACAACAGTGGCGTAAGTCGGAGGCCAAGCGGTCTTAGGAAGACAAAACATTCTACCAACTCCTTGGCTCACAGAACGACATGGCTACG
>NZ_JAVHZD010000058.1:0-21753 GCF_031119615.1 Paraburkholderia sp. SARCC-3016
GGTCTAAACACAGTCGTATGACTACCCGTTATTTTAAGGTAGAGACCGTGTCCGGCAATTCAGGGGGCTGCTCCAATTGTCTCGTGGCACATCGGTGACCGCAAAGAAGGCGAAGCGAACTGGAAGAGTTTCAGGAGAGCGGTAGTTGTCAGGGGGGAGGCCTCAAATGATCCGGACAAGATGAACTCTCTGGTGATTCGCTTCTTTCCCGGATACGAGGTAGAAGCCGAATTGATGTGTGAATCGACAGGGCCTGATGCTGGTCCCAGCCCGCGACTTGATCAGTTGTTTTATGGACGCCGTGTTATGCGTCGAATGGGGGACTAGGAATGCAAGACTGGCTCACTGATAGCCCGATGCCCTTCTTGGCGTCGATGAAGACTGCGACGCAGCTTCATGCGGAGGAGTTCCTAACTTGTGAAACCTGCGAATAACGTCCGTGGGTTTCCTTCTTTTTTGACGGCACGGGAAATAGTCAAATTATCGACGGACCAAAGCAGAAGATGTCGAATGTTGCGCGTTTGTCCTTCGGACATGCCCCGGATGACGGAACGCTCATTAGACATCACTACTATCCAGGCGTTGGGACTTCACTCAACGTTAGCGATCCGAGCTGGTGGGAAAAGGTTCGAGATAGCGAGGTGCTCGGGGCGGGCGCCGGACTTGGCTGTGACGCGCGATTGGCGCAGGCCCTTGGTCAATTGGAAAGAGACCTTGTGCGGAACCACAAAGTAACTCGCATCGACATCGCCGTCTTCGGCTTCTCGCGTGGCGCGACGCTCGCTCGAGCCTTCGTGAACCGGGTCCTCGACCAATGCACGATGAAAGACGGGGTTTCTCACTGGCCGTGCCATACAGCGCTCGACGGCGAATCCGCGCCATTGCACATCCGCTTCCTCGGCTTGTTCGATACCGTCGAATCAATTGGCCTGCCCGCTCATAACCTGTCGGACTTGCGCCTGCGCATACCCGAGCAAGTAGAGCGGTGCGTGCACCTGGTTGCGGGGCATGAGTTGCGCGCCTGCTTCCCTCTCACGTCTGTCGGAAATGGTAGTGCTCGTTGCGAGGAGATCGTGCTGCCTGGCGTTCACTCCGATGTCGGCGGGGGATATCAACCAGACGAGCAGGGGCGCTCGGATAAGCTCGCCCGTATCGCGTTGAACCGCATGCGTCTTGAAGCTGCCATCAGCGGCGTACCGTTTACTGCGCCGAAGCTCGCAGAAGAGAAAGTTAGCAACCTGTTCGAATACGACGAAAACGCAAAATCGCTATTCGACGAATACATGAGTGCAGTGAACGCAACCGGCACCTTGGAACAGCAGCTCTTCGCCCACATGCGTCTCTACTACGGCTGGCTCAAGGTTCGTTTTGGCCGCAACCCATGCGAGCTCTACAAAGACGCCTGCTCAACGAATCCGGAAATCAACGCGCAGTTGCAGCGGATCCAGCAGTTTCATGAACGCATGAAAGTAGACGCGGACACGCTGAACTGGAGAGCCTATCTCACGCAGTTGTGGCAAACCGATCGACCCGCATACGACCGCACGATCAAAACCGCGGGCGGCGACACGGTGACAAACCGTCCTCTATCAGCAGCAGAGCAAGCGTATTGGGAAGCATGGCTCAATCCGCCGACGCTCTCGCGCAACCTGGTCAATTTCTTCGACCTGTACGTGCACGACTCCCGCGCTGGCTTCCTGAACATAGACAGCAGCGGCTATCTAAGGCCGCGCCGCGTTAGCGAGCCGCCTTCCGTCACCCCAGCGATACCCCAATTGCCGCCTACACGAACGCCACAACTAACCTTGTCCGCATCATGACGCAACCCAGGACGAATGAATATCGCTCGAATATCGAGAGCGATTTCGGGCATGTGCCGGCTCATGTCGTCGGCTTCAGCGATGACGACGTGTTTCGCAAAGCACAGGTCCTAACCTCTAGGAGACGAATTGCCTTCTTATTGTTTTGTATAGCCGTGCTAGGGACATCTTACGGATGTGCATCGATGCACGCTCGCGGTTATGTCAGTGCGCCGGCGTGGGCGGCAAATTACACGGAAGAATACGTTCAGGATTTCTGGATACTCACCGAGTCAGGAGAGCGAACTGGATCAGGAGGTATCCAGGTTTACGAATTCTCAAGAGGAGGAACCAGTGGTGGCCATATGGGCTACGCCCTCATCCCGGGAGTAGGCCAGACGATCAAAGTCGTCTGGCGCGTGGGTGGACATAACGATGCGGAAGAGACGTGGCGGAGGTTCAGCAGGGACGTTGTCGTGAAAGGAGCTACATCGAACGCTCGCAACGCAGGGAATTTTCTGATTGTCCGATTTTTTCCCCAGCATCAGGTGGAAGCGGAATTTGTCTGGGAATCGATAGAACCTTACGGCGAGCCAAGTCCACGCGTCGACCGATTGTTTTACGGAGATCGTGTTATGCGGCAACCAGGTGATTAAGCATGGAGAACGGGCCACCTGGTAGTCGATGAGTTTTGAACTGAATGAAACCGGCAACGCAGCTTCATGCTGAGCCGTCCACCCGCACACCACAACCAACCTTATCAGCATCATGACGCAATACAAAACCAGAATCTTTCGTTCCGAAAACGGATGCATCTTCGAAGAGTTACCCGCCTACGTCATTGGCTACCACGATGACGAGGGTGAACCATGTATATGGGCCGACATAACGGAATTCGGACCCACGATTGTTTGCCACTTGTCTCCGGTAGACGCACTGATCGACATCAAGCAGAAAGAACGCGCAGGGCATCCTTCCTGGGTCATGCCTGCGTCGCAGTTGCCGCCGGAGATGCTTCGCTCAGCGGATCGGCGAGGCATGATCGCCAGAGTGCACCTCGCGTGGCCCGTCGTAAACGGGAAGTTATTGCAGGACACATCGGGCGAGCTTGGCGCTTATCGCCGGGTGATGCTCCACGTCGGAGAAGACGCGCTTACCCTGGCGTTCGACGATGGCATACTCGATCAGATCGATCGCCTCTATCAGGCGGCAGGCCTGTTTGCATGGCGAGACACGTTCGCCCACACACACAACTGGCACCCGAAACGAATCAGCCGCGCGGCTGACATCGCACTGAAATCGATGCCCACCATCAGAGGCAAGGAGGAAGAGTGCATGGATGTGGGGCTCTTCGATCCGGAAGCGGAACGATGGCATATCGTGCCGCTCCCCGAGAAGGCCCGGGCATTCTACGATTCGATGCGCTAGAACTGATCGCCGCCAACGACTCATCCTTCGCTAGCCGGCCTTGCCGCCGCCCGATGCAATAAGACTTCATACGCAGCAGCAAGCCAAATGAAATGCAGCACGACTTCGGGCGTTGTCGTACTCTTGTCGCCTTGTTGGTCTCATTCCCGCAATGAGCGCACTGCAAATCGGCGCTCATGCAATTCGAATAACCCAAGGAGAACACATGGAATTCCGATATCTAGGCGCGTCAGGCTTCAAGGTCCCCGTGCTGAGCTTCGGCGCAGGGACCTTCGGCGGCAAGGGCGAATTCTTCAAGGCGTGGGGCGAAATCGATGTTGCCGAGGCGCGCAGGATGGTCGACATCTGCCTCGAAGCCGGCGTCACGATGTTCGATACGGCAGACGTCTACTCGAGCGGCGCATCGGAGTCGATCCTTGGCGAAGCGCTCAAGGGTCGCCGCGACCAGGCCATCATCTCGACCAAAGTAACCTTCAGAGCCGACGGAGACGACGGCCCGAATCACGTCGGTTCGTCGCGCTTTCATCTGATCAGAAGCATCGACGCAGCGCTCAAGCGCCTGCAAACGGATTACATTGACCTGTTCCAGCTGCATGGCTTCGACGCGATGACGCCGGTCGAGGAAACGCTGTCGACGCTCGACGATCTCGTCAGGGCAGGCAAGATCCGATACACGGGCGTCTCGAACTTTTCGGGCTGGCATCTGCAGAAGTCGCTCGACGTGGCGGACCGTTATGGCTATCCGCGCTATGTCGCGAACCAGACGTATTACTCGCTGATCGGTCGCGACTACGAATGGGAACTGATGCCGCTCGGTCTCGATCAGGGCGTAGGCGCGGTGGTGTGGAGCCCGCTCGGCTGGGGTCGCCTGACGGGCAAGATCCGTCGCGGCCAGCCGCTGCCCGCGACAAGCCGCCTGCATGCCACAGCGGACTCGGGGCCGCCGGTGCCGGACGAATACCTGTATCGCGTCGTCGATGCGCTCGATGCGATCGCAGAGGAAACCGGCAAGTCGGTGCCGCAAATCGCATTGAACTGGCTGCTGCAACGGCCGACCGTGTCGACCGTGCTGATCGGTGCGCGCAACGAGGAGCAACTGCGCCAGAACCTGGGCGCAGTGGGCTGGAATCTGAGCGCGGAACAGATCAAACGGCTAAACGACGCAAGCAGCGTGAGGCCGTGTTACCCCTATTGGCACCAGGAAGGTTTCGCGGAGCGTAACCCGGCGCCGGTGTAACGGAACGCGCGCAGCGGATCGTCGTTTTTGGTTGAAAGAAACGACGATCAATTGTCCAACCTCGCTCTCGCCTGGTTCATGTCGCGCTTGGGCGGCGCACCGAACATGCGTGCGTATTCGCGGCTGAATTGCGACGCGCTCTCATAGCCCACCGCAAATGCTGCCGCTTCGGCCGCAAGCGACTGAGACAACATCAACCGTCGAGCTTCAAGCAGACGAAGCTGCTTCTGATACTGAACCGGCGTAAGCGAAGTCAGTGCCTTGAACTGGCGGTGGAACGCGGAACGGCTAAGCTGCGCGACCGACGCGAGCTCGTCGATGTGAACACGGTCGGCATAGCGCCGTCGCAAGGACTGGACGGCTTGCAACACACGATGAGACGGCCCATCCATAAGGGCGAATCGCGCCATCTCGCCGCCATGAGCACCCGCGAGGAGCCAGTAGCACATCTCGCGAATAATCAACGGGGCAATGGTCCGAACCGCATCGGGTGTGTCGAGCAAACGAACGAGTCGTAAAGCGCAGTCGGCAAGCGCGCCGCCGAAATCGGTCACGAGCACACCCGGGCTATTCCCTGCAACGGGTTTCGGCGGATTCTCCATCTGCTCGGCGACACTGCGCATCATGCCTGGATCGAACTCGACAATCAGCACGAGGCAGGGCTTGTCAGGCCGCGCTTCGAAGACGCGTCCGAGCGAAGGCGTCTGTACACCGACGACCAGCGCCTGACCTGCCCGGTATTCAAGCCGGCTTCCGCCGAATGTCGCCCACTTTGCGCCTTGAGCAACGATACACAGCGCGGGGTTCGCGAGCCGGTAGGACGGCGGCTTGGGATTGTCGGAGCGAAGAATGTAGACGCCGTCGATCGCCGTCTCGTAGGGGCTCGTTCCCGGCTGACGTTTCGTATAGCGCAGAATCGCTTTGGCCAGATCCGACATAGATTGACGACTCCAGGATGGACTCGGCGAGCATACTCCGTCGGAGCACAATTAGGCAAAGACCACGCAAGTTTAGGCATTCAATGCGGCTACCTCGTCTCGCTACAATCGCCTCACACTCAAGTTGCGAGAGAGGAAAACATGTCACACACCACAAAGAACGCTGCCGGCAAGGTAGCGATTGTCACGGGCGGCAGTCGAGGTATCGGTCGCGATACCGTGTTGCGACTGGCCGCGCGAGGCGTGCGTACGATCTTCACTTTTCGATCGAACCGCGCGGAAGCGGATGCGGTTGTTGCCCTGACGCGCGAGGCCGGTGCGCCCGGCATCGCGCTTGAACTCGACACCGGCGTAGCGAGTTCGTTCGACGGCTTCGTTGCGCGTGCAAGCGAAGCACTTGCGACAATGGGCGCCGATCGTTTCGACTTTCTGGTCAACAACGCAGGTATCTCGTCCACCGCCAGCTTCACCGAAGGTACGGAGCACGAACTCGATGCCCAGTTCGCCGTGCATTTCAAGGGCGTCTTTCTGCTGACGCAAAAACTGCTTCCTCTTATCCGCGATGGCGGACGCATTGTGAATATCTCATCCGGGCTTGCCCGCTTTGCTTTCCCGAACAGAGCCGTCTACGGTTCCATGAAGGCCGCCGTCGAAGTGCTTACGCGTTATATGGCGCTCGAGTTGGGACCTCGCCGCATCTCGGTCAATGTCGTCGCACCGGGTCCGATCGCCACGGATTTCAGCGGCGGGATCCTGCGCGACAATCCGCAGGTCAACAAGGCCGTCGCCGATCAGACCGCGCTCGGTCGTGTCGGCCTTGCGGAAGATGTGGGTCCGGTCATCGCAGGACTTCTGTCGGACGAGTTCGGATGGGTCAATGCTCAGCGTATCGAGGTCGCAGGGGGCATTCACATCTGAATCGCTTATCGCGTGGCGCCCGCGGTGCGCAGCGCGTTCGCTGCGTCGTCGCTGTCGTGCGACAGCGCGATCTGCAGCAGCGACTGGCCGCGTCCGTCGACGTGATTCGGATCCGCGCCGGCGCTCACGAGTAGCGGAATCATGTCGAGCCGGTTAAACAGCGTCGCAAAACCTAGCGCGGTTTCGCCCGCGCCGTTGGTCTGATCGATCGGGCAGTGCGCGTTCAGCAACCGCCGCGCAATGGCAGTCTCGCCTTTGAATAGCGCGCCCATCAGCGCCGTGTTGCCATGACGATCGCCTATGCATGCGTTCGCGCCTGCCGACAGCAAAAAATCGAGCGCCGCCGGCTGGTGGTCGTAGGCCGCGAGAATCACCGCCGTGTAGCCGTGGCTATCGGCCGCATCGATCGGATAACCGGCATCGAGCAAGCCTTTCAGAATATCGATGCGGCCGACGCGCGCTGCGTCGAACCAGTCACCATCGTATTGCCGCAAGGCAACGGGATCCGCTTTGGTATAGGCCGGTTTGTCGGGTAAATGTACGCAGCCAGCCGTCGTCGCGATCGCCGCGGCAAGCACAACGCCGGCCACGGCCGAACGTGTCGCGCGTAAAGAGTATCGGGAGAACATCGTTGTCTTCTTCGGGTGCGGGCACGCACGCATGACACGTGCGAGGACAGCAGCGGGCGGCAGGCGCGCCGCCCGCACGCTGGATCAGTTGTCGCTGAGCTTCGAGGCAAGCGACTGCACTTGCTGCAGGTTCGCGTGCAGCGCATTCGCAAGACGAGTGCCGTAGTCGGCATCGGCCTTGTAGAAGTACGACAGCATCGTGTATTCGTTGTGCTCGTTCGTCACGCGGCCAAGGTCACCCGACAACGCGGTAATCAGATCGGCCTTGTCCTGCGCCGACAGGCTGCGGTAGTACTCGCCCGCCTGACCGAACATCATCTTCTTGTGAATCGCCTCCTGCTGCGTCGTTCCGCTCAGTCGCGTCCGCGTCGACTTGTATTGCGAGTCTTGCGCGATTTCGTTTATCGTCGACGGCTCATAGTTGACCTCGCCCTTGCGGTCCCCCATGTTCATCTTGCCGTCCTGGTTGTTGTTCGTGACAGGAACGATCGGCCGGTTGATCGGCAAGTCCATGTAGTTCGCGCCAAGCCGGTACATCTGCGTATCGGCATACGCAAAGAGACGGTCCTGCAACATGCGGTCTTCCGACGGCTCGATGCCGGGAACGAGACGCGACGGCGCGAAGGCCGATTCCTCGGTCGATTCGAAGTAGTTGTCCGGTATACGGTTCAACGTCATCGTGCCGATCTTGCGTTCGGGCATGCCATCCCAGACCTTCGTGTCGTCGAGTGCGTCATACGCGAACTTGTTCAGGTCTTCCGGTTTCAATACCTGAATGTAGAGATCCCACTTTGGATCGTTGCCGGCCTTCAAGGCGGCGTAGAGATCATCGGTATTCAGGTTCCAGTCATGCCCGATCGATGCCGCGATGTCTTGCGGGCGAATGCCGTGAACGCCCTGCAGGCTTTTCCAGTGGAATTTCACGTAATGCACTTCGCCCTTTGCATTGACGAACTTGAACGCATGAACGCCAAAGCCGTCCATATGGCGATAAGAATCGGGCATGCCCTCGTCGGTATAGAGTCGCGTCAACATGTGCGTTGCTTCGGGCGTATTGGCGAAGAAATCGAACGCCAGATTCGGATCGGCCACACCGGTTACCGCGCTCGGCTTGTTCGCATGAACGAAGTCGGGGAACTTGATGCCGTCGCGGATAAAGAACACCGGCCAGTTGATGCCGACCATGTCCCAGTTGCCTTGCTGCGTGTAGAACTTCACCGCAAAGCCGCGCGGGTCGCGCGCCTGCTCGGGCGAGCCGCGGTAGCCCATCACCGTCGAGAAGCGCACGAACACCGGTGTCTTCGTGCCCGGTGCGAAGACCACCGCTTTGGTCAGGTCGGAAATGTCGGCGGTCGGAACGAATTCGCCGAATGCGCCCGTGCCGCGCGCATGCACCACGCGTTCGGGAATGCGCTCGCGATCGAAGCGCTGCAGCTTCTCGATCAGCGCCGAGTCTTGCAGCAGCACCGGACCCTCGGGACCGGCCGTTTGCGAATTCTCGTTGTCGCCGACCGGTGCGCCCGTATCGCGCGTGAGCGTCGCCGCGTAAAGCGGTGCAGTGGCGACCAACGACATGACGACCGATACGGTGACGCGTTTGAGCGATACGAAACCACGCTTGTCGAGCGCTGCTCTATCGTTGCGTTCACGATGATTTGCTTTCAATTTTTCACCTGTCTGTTTCATGGTTGAACTCGCTTCGATCACACGGAGCGGTGTTGATATCGCGCGCAACGCGCACGGTCGATCTGCCGAACCCTGCCGCACGCTTGCGGGCAAGGACGAAGCAAACCAGATACAGCAACGCGATGCCGCGAAAAGAAGCCGTATCGAACACGGTTTGCGGAACCCGGAAAATGAAAACGAGCACTAGCACCGGCAATTGCAGCGTCAGGCACCCCGTTGCGAGAAGGGGGAGATGCGCGCGAATGCTTTGCGGCATTCTCGTACTGATTCCGGCAAAGCGCATGTTGAAAGTGTCTATGGGATTGATAGGGGGGAAGTTGCGATGAGCAGGCTAGAATCGCGAAGCTGACAAGCCAATGACGGCATGCCATCTCGCATCGAAGAAAATATTCTGTAGACCGTGCTAATTGCTTATCGGTCGATGCACTCGAGATCGAGTGCCGGCTTCGTCGAACCTGCGTCGCTGATTCTGGACGGCGGTAACTGATCGGAAGATGGCTGGAAAATGTCTTTTTTGACATCTTCGTCAAGGCGGCCATTCGTTTCGATCTGCGCTGCATAGGCAATGTTTCGCGATCGCAAGCAGCATCTGTCAGCGTCGGTTATCATGGCCTCCGTCCGTGGTTTGTCGAAGGTTGCCTCTCAGCATGCGAATCCTGATTGTCGAAGACGAGCCGAAGATGGCTTCGTACCTCCGCAAGGGATTGATGGAGGCAAGCTATCGCGTCGATATGGCGGCCGACGGCAAAGACGGCCTGTTTCTCGCGCTCCACGAGAATTACGACGCGATCGTGCTCGACCTCATGCTTCCGGAGCTCGATGGGCTTGAGGTGCTCAAGCGCTTGCGCGAGCAGAAGGGCACACCTGTCCTGTTGCTAACCGCGCGCGACTCCGTCGAAGACAAAGTGGTCGGTCTCGAGTCCGGAGCAGACGACTACCTTTCGAAGCCTTTCGCTTATGCGGAATTTCTTGCGCGCATTCGCGCGCTGTTGCGCAGACCCGCGCATTCGGTCGACACGCTTCTCACCGTCGGCGATCTGGAAATCGACATCCTTAAACGCCGCGTGCGTCGAGCCAATGCACGCATCGAATTGACGGCTCAGGAATTCTCGCTTCTGAAGTTGTTCGCGGAGCGTCAAGGCGAAGTGCTTACGCGTGCATTCGTGACCTCGCAAGTGTGGGACATGAATTTCGACAGCGACACCAATGTCGTCGAAGTGGCCGTCAAGCGCTTGCGCGCGAAGATCGACAATCCATTCGGAAAGAAGCTGCTGCATACGGTGCGCGGCATGGGGTATGTGATGGAGGAACGGTCGTGAGGGTCGCGAATGAAAGCTATTCGTTGCTCAAGCGCCTGACCGTCGCCTTTACGATCGTAGCGAGCGTGGTGTTGTCGCTCGCCGGAGGGCTGCTGTACCACGCACTTTCGCGCCAGTTGAGGCAGCGCGACGATAGCGAGATCTCGGTGAAGCTCGGCGAATTCCGCCGCGAAGCGCGCAGCTTTGGCTCGACGCAGGGCGTAGCCCGGAACGGCACGTTGTTTCAGGAAGAGCTGCTTACGCATCCCGCCATCAAGTTCGCGATTCTCGATGCGGGCGGCAACGTATTGGCCGAATCCACGGGGTCGCGACAGCACTTCACCTCGGTGGGTCCCGACAATCCAGCCGCAAACCAGCCCTATTCGTGCGATCCGCCAACGGTCGGGCCGGCCCGCTGCGTGTTCGGCGACGAGACGCTGCCGTCTAACGAAAAAATTCGCGTTCTGCTCGCGCACGAAGCCGCCGCGCGATATGCGGTGTTGAACGAGTATCGCGGCGACGTATGGATGGTGTTGCTCGGCGGCTCGATCCTGATGGGGCTGCTCGGCTATGCGATCGCAAGACGAGGCTTGACGCCCGTCAAATCGATCGGCCAGCACATTTCGCGAATCGAGGCACATAACCTCGGTGAGCGACTCGAGATTGGCGGCGGCCCGGTCGAGCTCCACGATATCGCGGTGCCGGTGAACCGCATGCTGGACCGGCTCGAGCGCGCCTTCGCGCGCCTCTCGCAGTTCTCATCGGACCTAGCGCACGATATGCGCACACCGCTTGCCAATATCATCAGCTCGTCGCAGATCACGCTATCGCGCGAGCGCAGCACTGAAGAATACGAAGCGCTGATCGATTCGAATATCGAAGAGTGCGAACGGCTGCAGCGCATGATCGAAACGATGCTGTTCCTTGCGCGAGTCGATCATGCGGAAGAGCCGTTGAAGCCCGTTGAGCTCGATTGCGCGAGCGAATTCGCGCGGCTTATGTCCTACTTCGAAGCGATTGCCGATAACAAGGGAATCCGCTTTGTCGTCAAAGGCGCGGCGCGTGTCCACGCCGATTCGACCATGTTCCGCCGTGCCGTCAGCAATCTCGTATCGAATGCGCTCGAGTACGGCAACGCCGAATCGTACATCGTGCTATGCGCGTGCCGGGCCGGTGACCATACGGCCGTGTCCGTGACGAACGATGGCCCGATCATCGCCCCCGGGCATATCGGCAAGATCTTCGATCGCTTTTACCGCGTCAATGCCGCGCGGCAGGGATCGGCAAGGAATATGGGCCTTGGCCTTGCGATCGTGAAGTCGATCATGGAATTGCACCGGGGAAAAGTCGACGTCGTAAGCGCCGCTGGCGCGACGACGTTTACGCTGTATTTTCCGTCTGCAGCCGTCGAGACGCCGCGCAAGAGCCGTCGCGGCGCGGTTACTGGATCTCGCGCAGCGATGCCTCTGTCTGCGGCACGCGTGCAGAATCGCCAAGTCTGAATCGCGCCGTAACATGACGATTGCGTCAGCTGTGCATTACGCGCTGCTCCAAACACGATTGCCGCGAGCGTTGCCCCAAGCCGCCGTCGCGCAAGGACATCGGCCTCGAGCCGTCACCATCGCCCGAGTGGCCGACGTCCTTAAACCCGTCTTCAGAACTTGTGGCGCAACGCAAGACGCAGCACAGCTTGACGGTCATTCGACGAATCGCCGAGACCGCCGATATTCGCCGCCGCCGCGCCGCCCGTCGAACTGACGCCCGAAGCCAGCTGGATGGCCCCGGTGAAATACACGTCAGTCCGCTTCGAGATGAAGTAGTCCGCGAGCACGGCCACCTGATGATAGTGCTGGTCGCCAAGCGAGACGCCGTGAGCTTCGACGCCCGTGCTGCTCGTGTAGTTATACGCAATGCCGGTGAAGAACGACGGCGCGAACTGCCAGCGCAAGCCTGCTTCGAGGTCGTTGAATTTCGGCGAGACGCCGCCGAGCGACGCAACGTTCCCGTACTGCGTGTTCGAATACGTCAACCCGATGATCGCCGGACCGATCGCATAGGTCGCGCCAATCGCCGCGACCTGGTACGAGCTCGCGGTGACGTAATTGCTGTTCATCGTGCCGCTCAACGAATTCGCGCCGTTCACGTTGTCGGTGAACAGGCCCGTGCCTGCCGTGCTGCCCGTCGGATTCTTGAAGAAGTTGAAGCCCGCGCCAACCGTCAGGGGGCCGTTCGAATACGATGCCCCGAACGAGTAGCCGCTGCCGCCGGTCACGTTGCCCGGCTGCCCGCCCAGACTCGCTTCCGCGCCGAAGATGAAGCCGTGCAGATTCGGGCTCACATACTTGATGCTGTTATTCACGCGCAGCGTGTTGACCAGATTGTCGAGGTCGACCGGATGGCCGAAGGTGGTCGATCCGCCGATATAACCGGTGCTCGTCACAGGCTGGACAAACGCAACAACGAGGTCGTACTGCCGCCCCAGCGTGACAGCGCCATAGTCGAGGCTGTTCAGGCCGACATACGTGGTGCGCCCGAACGGCGTGCCGCCCTGCGCGAATGCGCCGGTGTTTGCGTTGATGCCGCCCTGGATGTCGAAGATCGCAGCGAGATGTCCGCCCAGGTCTTCGGCGCCGCGAATGCCCCAGCGGCTGCCGTTCAGACCGTTGATCGAATCGAGCGTGAGCTGTCGGCCGCCGACGTTGACGCCGTTCACGACGTTCTTCGCGTTGGTATTGAACTGCACCCCTTCGTCGATAATGCCGTATAGCGTGACGCTGCTCTGTGCATGGGCCGTCACCGATCCTGCGGCCATCAGCGCCGCCAACCACCTTTTCTTCATTTTCATTCCCTTCGTCGTGTGTCGTCGTTAAAAGACGTGCGGCAGCGACGGCGTGACGACAGTCACCGCCGTTGTTATCGAGATTGCGGATTTCAGATTCGGAATTCCAGTTTGGATACCGAATCAATCGGCGCGAACCGGCGGATGGAATTTCCGTTCATCACCGTGTTCGACGCGCGGCCAAACCTACACATGCCGCGCGTCTCGCGCCAATCAATTGCGGTACTGCATCAGCAGCTGCGCGGCTGCCTGGAACTCTGGGGTAAAGGGGCGATCGTCGTCGCGAAACGGCACGACCTGGCGCAATGCGTCAAACAGCTTCCGCGTGTCAGGCGCAAGCGTGTATCCGCCGGCCGACTTCTGGCGCAACTCGACCGCCTGCGCCGACGAAATCAACTCGATGCCGAGCAACTGGAACGAGTTGTCGATCTGCTTGCGCACACGCTCGATCACGACGGGCGCATTGGTCGCGATGTCCTCGATGTCGCCCGCGGCGGGCAGATAGTCCATCGAAACGGGCATCGCCAGCGCCTTGTTCGCCTCGGCGAGCGCAAGAGGCGGTTTCTCCATCGCGCCGAAGGCATGCAACGTGTGATCGGTGCCGAGGAAGCGGCTCAGATGCGTGAAGCGCGGATCGTTGAGCTTGATTACGCGCTGCGCCGACGCGAGCGACGCATGAGCCAGTGCAAGCGCCGTTTCCTCGAACGACAGCACGAAGGGCAGTGGTTCGAAATTCGCGTTGGGCAGAATCGCGCCGTACAGCTTGCCGGCCTTCAGGTAGCTGCGTTTCGCCTGATAAAGGTCGCTGTGAGGCTTTACGCCCAACGCGACACCGGGGTTGTCGTCCGACGAGTTCAACTGGATCTCGATCAGACGCCGGTCTTCGTCGTAGCTGCGATCGATTTCGGCCAGCAGATACGGCGCATCGCGAAAGCTGAGCGGATCTTGCAGGGCGCGCGCGTCATCGCGCTGCCAAAGGCTGCTGCCGGCCAGCATGCCGCGCAATTCGGCGCCGACTTTCTCGACATGCGGATACGGATGCAGCGCGAGCGAGTCTTCGAGGAACGGAGACACGTTGCCGTTCAACCCTTGCAGGCTGACCGCGTACACGAGCTTTTCGACGCGCTGCAATTGATGCAGATCGACGAGCGCGAGCGACGCCATGCCCGTTGCGTACGCATTCGAGCTCAGGATGCCGAGCGCGTCCTTTCCCCACGGACGGATCGGCGCGATGCCTGCCGCTTGCAGCGCCGCCGCGGCCGGCATCTTTTGCCCGTGGTAATAGACATCGCCTTCGCCCATCATCGTGAGACCGATGTGGGCGAGGATCGTGATATCGGCTTCACCGACCGAGCCGACGGTGGGCATTACCGGCGTGATACCCGCGTTTAGAAACTGCTCGTACTTCTGTGCAACCGATAACTGCACGCCCGACCCGCCCACGAGCATCTGGTTGAGCCGCGTGGCCATCGCCGCGCGCGCGGTCCGCACATCCATGTCCGGGCCGACGCCGGCCGAATGCGCATGCAGCAGCGCCGCATTGAAGACCTTCGACGCCTCGATCACTTCCGGCGTCAGCTTGCCCTGCGCGTCGACCATTTGCCGGTCCTTGTTGAGACCGACGCCTACCGTGAGCCCGTAAATGCGTTGCCCCTGCACGGCCGCCTGAAGCAGCAGTTCGTGGCTTGCATCGACGCGCTTCGCCGCTTCCGGCGTGATTTCGACGTTCTCGCCCGCTGCGATGCTAGCGATGATTTCCGGCGTGGCTGATTTGCCGTCCAGCGCCACGGTCGCATGCGCCTGCAGCGCAGCAAGTATCAGCGCCGCACCAACCCCGCGGCGAATTGAGGTGAACATGATTAACCCTTGGTCAGCTTATCGGTGGTCTTTTGTTTTCGCCGGCGCGGTTGCGGCTTCGTCAATCACATCGGCAGGACTAAAGGTATATGTATATACAAAGCTAAGCAACCGTGTCAAAAATAAAAATCGCACGTCGTGCGTTCGGTATGGAGACCGATGCGATTCAGAATTGATCCGGATTACAAGGTGTTTTCGTGCATCTCATGCGAGGTCGCGCGCTGAGCTTGCGTGAGGAGATGGAGCAGGCGGTTTGTGTTGTTTATACAAATAGAGGCCGGTGAGGCGCAACGGACGGACGTCACGCTTCCGGTAAGGTGGCTGGGCTGACAGGGGCCTGGGCGGGATGTGTCGGTCTGACAGCTTGCGCGAGCAGGAGGAGCGCGCGGCCCGCGTTGCACGGCGCCGCGCGAAGCGGCTAGAACTTGCCGCTGAGCTGATAGCGGCTGGCGGGATGCCAGAGCACGACGTCCGTAGCGATCTTGCCGCGCACGCGCGTGCGCCGATGCAGCACGAGGCACGGTTCGCCGATCGCCATCTTCAACGCCTGCCGCACGAACGCGGGCGCCTGGCGCGCCGTCACCCAGTACTCGACGCCTTGTGCGGGGGCGATGCCGGTCATGTACTCGTTCGGCGTTTCACGATCGAACTTCTGGTGGATGTAATCGGGGAACACGAGGCCGTTCACATGGCGGTCTTCAAGCTGAATCGGCACATCGTTCTCGAAATGCACAATGCGGGAATGATAGGCGGGGCCATTGGGCGGCAGTTCGAGCGCCTGCAGCACGGCGGGGTCGTCGGTTTGCTGCAGCGTCAGCAGCTTGCTCGAGTACTTGTCGCCGCGGCTCTTGATCTCTTCGGCAATGCTGCGCACTTCGATCAGCGTGGACTGGTAACGCGTATCGGCCACATAGGTGCCGCTGCCGCGAATGCGCATCAGCACGCGCTCCGTCACGAGCTCGCGCATCGCGCGGTTGACCGTCATGCGGGAGAGCCCGAATTCTTTCGCCAGTTGCTCTTCCGGGGGAATCATATCGCCGCCGCGCCACTTCTCCGCTTCGATCATATGGAGCACATGCTCCTTCAGTTGCTGGTAAGCGGGCGTGGACGTGTGGGACTTCTTGGTCATGGTGTGTGGCATTCGCGATGCACGGGATCACGATTGTATAGCGTTGATTCGATACTTCGGCGAGGCGGGCGTTATCGCGCCCACCGTAAAAAAACCGTGCGCCCGCGCGGCGCACGGTTTTCCAGCAGAACGCTCAGGCGAACTTCAAGGTCTGGCCGATGTCGAGCCGTTTTGCCTTTTCGAGCATCGCGTGACCTAGCCCGATGTCGCTAAGGCTCAGGCCGCGATGCCAGAACAGGATGGTTTCGTCGTCGTTTTCGCGGCCGGGTTTTTTGCCGGCCACGATTTCGCCGAGTTCCGCATGCAGCGTTTCTTCCGAGAGCCGGCCGCTGTCGACGTGTTCGCGCAGCGCGCCGAAGGGGAGGCCTTTGCGGCATTGGCCCCAATCGTCGACGACCATCTTGCTCATGATGTCGGTCAGCGAGAGCTCGACCGCGCTCATCGTGCCGTACGGCACGACGAACGCGCCGCGCTTGATCCATTCGGTTTTCAGCATCGGTCGCGGCTTGGGCAGACGCGACGCTTCGACGACGATATCGGCACCGCGCACGCACGATTGCCAGTCGTCGGTGACCATGACCGGCTTGCCGAGGTCGCGCGACAGACGCTCTGCAAATGCGGTGCGGCTTTCTTCGCGGCGCGAGTGAACGCGGATTTCGTCGAAGTCGTACAGATGGTCGAGCAGGCGTACGTTCCAGTACGACGTGCCGCGCGCGCCGATATGAGCGAGCACCTTGCTGTCCGCGCGCGCGAGATGTTTTGCGCCGAGCGCCGTCATCGCGCCGGTGCGCATGTCGGTAATCGAGGTGGCGTCGAGGATCGCTTTCGGCACGCCGGTTCGCGGATCGAACAGGTTCAACACCGCGAGTTCGGACGGCAGATCGTGTTTGTAGTTGTCGACGAAGTCGCCGACCACCTTCACGCCGGCAAGGCCGAGCGGATGAATCACGCCGCGCAGCACATTGAAGTGGCCTTCCGCGGAGTCGCGCGGAATCAGGTGCATGCGCGGTTCGATCACCGTTTGCCGGTTGCCCTGCGCGTGGAGCGCGGACTCGACGGCGGCGAGAATTTCGTCATTGGTCAGCGCGAGCTGTTCGACGTCCTGCCGATTCAGATAGGTCAGGTTGATGGATTGCATGAAGAAGTGTCTCCGGTTGAATCGTTCCGCCCGGCCGGCGGTTGAAATGTGGTAGCGGACAGGCGCCACGCGCATGTTTGTCGGTTTATCTCGCAGTCGATGTGTTCGCTGCGTCGTGCATGTTCCCGGTGGCCGATGCCTTGAAGCGCGCGAGGTCGGCCTCCGGATGGATCAGGGCGAGCGCAGCGAGTCCCAATACCGCGACGAGCGCGCCGGCGTAGAGGTAGCCCGTGCGGAATCCGTCAATGGGATCGGCCCCGACGTCGACGATCATGCCCATCGCAAGCGGCGCGACGAGACCCGCGAGCGTGTGGATCGAATTCGTGATGCCGAGCATCGCGCCGCGCTGCGAGGCCGGCGAGATCTCTCCGATCAGCGTCGAACCGAGCGTGAAAATCACGCTGCCGGTTGAAAACGCGAGGCCGATCAGCAGGATCTTCGCGATGCCGGGCGGCACGATCGCGAAGCTTATGGCGGCAATGCCCGCGATCGCGACGCACGCGCAGCCGGGGGCCGCGCGCGACACGCGGCTCGAATAGCCGGCTTTCGACAGCGTTTGCGAAACATAGGCGAGGCAGGGTGCAAGCGCCATCTGCATGATGGAGGGCAGGGTGATGATCCACGCCGCGGACGATGGCTCGAGGCGAACCGCCTTGATCAGATAGTTGGCGAGCCACACGATGTTCAGCGCGATCATCCAGTAGGCGGCAAAGCCTGCGATAAATACGCCGATCGCGGTGCGGCTAAGAATGAGCTGGCGGTACGGCACTCGCGCGGGCGCATCGGGCTGGCCGGCGGGAGCGTCGAGCGGGCCGTCCTCGCCGAGCAGCGCCCAGGCGAGCGCCCATACCGCGCCGACGGCGGCCAACGTGCCGAAAGCCGCATGCCAACTGTAATGTTCGATGATCCATGTGATGAGCGGCGCGACGACGCCGGTGCCGAATGCGGCGCCGCATGCGACGACGCTGGTCGGCACGGCTCGGCGCTTGTCGCCGAACCACTTGTAGACGGCGTGCAGCGCAACGGGGAATGCGGGGCCTTCCGCAGCGCCCAGGATGACGCGGCTGCCGAGCATGACGGCATAGCTGACGGTGCCGGCCATCGGCAGCAGCGCGAGCGCCCAGATGATGCTCATGCACAGCATGATGCTGCGCGTGGCGACGCGATTGGCGAGAAAGCCGACGACGACGCCCGAAATGGAAAACAGCAGGAAGAAGGCGCTGCCGAGCGCGCCGAACTGCGCATGCGTGAGATGCAGTTCCTTGATGATGGCGGTGCTTGACAACCCTACCACTGCCTTGTCGGCAAAATTGACAAGCATGAACAGGAACACGAGCACGACGATCATCCATGCCCGCCTGCTGCTCACTGATGAATGGACCATTCCCGGCCGCTCCGTTGTGTCGAGGGATTCGATGGCAAAGCCGTCGAGAAGGGCAACGTGGCCTTATGCCCTGCCGCCGATCACCAGACGCAAGGTAGCAGCTTCAAAAAAATGTGTCTATACATATGGTGCGGTTTGGCGAGGGGACGGTAAAAGTTAGGTGGTAGTACGATTTGTTCCCTGCTTGATGTATATACATTGTCGGTCGCGTCAATCATGTGAGCATGATTTGCCAGAGCTGTCGTCTTAAACAGCGTCGTCAACGACAACCGTATTAGCGAGCCGGTCATGCAGGGCCTGCTTCCTCGCATTGAACAGTACCCAGAGAAAGCCTGCCCCACACAGGGCGAACGTCAGCAGATAGCCGAGCGTGCGCAACGTGGCTTGCTTCACCGTCATGGGCCGCCCCGTGTCGGCGTCGACAATGCGTAGCCGCGTCGCGCGCTTTCCCGGCGACGTGCCCCATACAGCCCAAAGAACGCCGGTCACGAGTATCGGAATGCATTGGCCCACGAGCATCCATATGAGCAGGGACGCGCCGGGATTGCTCGCTGCCATCAGGTCGTCGAGCGAAGGTCCGAGGGGGACGAACAGGGCAATGACCGTCCACCATATTGAATCGATGAATAGCGCGCGAGCGCGCTTCGTCCAGGTCGCGTAATGCATTGGCGGTCGGCCCAAGCAGCGTTTTTAGAGAGGGAGACACGAATCGTCGGCAATTGTGCCTGTATTCGTGTGAACGTACGCGGTCACGCGCGCGATCAGGGTGTTCGATGCTGTGTATCCCGACCACCGCTATCTGTTCGCCGATCGGCACGCTAACACCATGAAGGTTTGCCGCCCCTGTGTCGACTGGCGGCGGCATTCTGGAATGTCTTGCGCGAGACCCCCGTCACGTCACGTCTCGTTGCCGAGTTCCTTGAGAACCTCGATAAACGCCCGCAGACCCGCGGGCACCTGCCGGTGGCCCGGAAAGTAAAGAAACAGGCCGGGATAGGTCGGGCACCATGCTTCGAGTAACGAACAAAGCGTACCCTCGTCGAGATGCGGCTGCGCCAGCCGTTCCGGGACGAACGCAATGCCGAGTCCGCGCAGCGCCGCCGCGAGCATCAATTCGGTTCGATTGAGCATCAGCGGTCCTTGCACGTCGATCTCCACCGCATGGCCTCGTCGCGCGAATTCCCACTTGTAGGGTTTGCCGTTCGGCGTCCTGGACCGTATGCAGACGTGCGCCGATAAATCGTCCGGTGTGCGCGGGCGTGCGCGGCCCTCGAGATACGCCGGCGATGCGACGGGAAGCATGCGCGACGTCTTGCCGAAACGCACTGCGACCATGTCGCGCGGCACCGCGTCGCCAAGACGGAATCCGGCGTCGTAGCCCTCGGCGACGATGTCGACGAAGGCGGGTTCGGCAACCAGGTCGACGGCCATCTCCGGATACCGTTCGAGAAAGGCCGGGATAACGGCGTTTATCAGCAGCATCGACACGGTCTCCGAGGCGGTCAATCGAAGCAGGCCGCGCGGGCGATCGCGCGCAGCGTCGATATCGGCAAACACATTGTCGAGGTCTTGCAGGATCGGCCGGATTTGCGCAACAAGACGTTCACCCGCTTGCGTCGGCGATACGCTGCGCGTGGTGCGGTTCAGCAGGCGCATGCCAAGCCGCTCCTCGAGGCCGCGCATCATGTGACTGAGCGTGGAAGCCGCCAGTTCGAGTTCGTCGGCGGCCTTGCTGAAGCTGCGATTCGCGGCGATCGCCGCAAGCGCTCTCAATTCGGCCAGGGTCGGTTGTGCATTCATGGGTTTTCGCCATCAAGGTATGCCGCATTATGGGGCTTATCAGCAAGTATCGCGGCAGGTAGATTGAGCGTCCCGGTCACCTCGAATGGAGTCGGTATCAGCATGGTGCGCACATGGTTCATTACAGGCGTCAACAGCGGCTTCGGCCGTGAAATGAGCGAGCAGCTTCTGTCGAGCGGACATCGCGTGTTCGGTACCGTACGTAAAGCGGGCGCCGCCGATGATCTCAAGTCCCGTTATGGCGATGCGTTTCACGTTGCGCAACTCGACGTGACCGATACGGCCGCGATTGCGTCGACCGTCGACAGGGCTTTCGCGGCGCTGTCCAGGATCGATGTGATCGTCAATAACGCCGGATATGGCCAGTTCGGGCCGTCGAAGGGCTCAGCGACGAACAGATCCGGCATCAGATCGACACGAACCTGGTCGGGCCGATTCAAGTCACGCGGGCGGCGCTGCCTCACTTGCGGCGGCAAGGCGGAGGCCGCCTCCTCGCGATGTCGACCTACGGAGGCCAGGCGACTCATCCCGGCGCATCGCTTTATCACGCAAGCAAGTGGGGCATGGAGGGTTTCTTCGATGCGCTCGCCGCAGAAGTGGCCGCGTTCGGCATCAGTGTCACGATTATCGAGCCAGGCGGCGCGCGCACCGCTTTTCGGAGTACGGCCGGCGCGCGGATGGGACATCTACCCGAGGCCTACGAAAACACGCCGCTCGCTGCAATGAAGGCGCGCCTTTCCGATCCAGGCTTTATCGCCGCGGGCGATCCGGCGAGGATGGTGAAAATCATGATCGAGAGCGTCGATCTGACGCCTGCGCCAAAACGCATCGTGCTTGGCACCGACTCCTACACGATGCTGCATAAAGCACTGAGCGACCGGCTCGCTGCCGTCGAGGCGCAAAAAGCGCTGGCCGCCTCGACAGATTTTCCTGTCGGCAGCTGATGGCCGGGCACGCCTGCAGCCTTGTTCGAGTTCCGAACACGGCGTCACCGCGTGTTCGCGCCAGGCCGTCTGCCAGACGGGCTAGATGCGCGCATCCAAACCCGATGCCTCAGGCGTCTCGCCAAGCATGCGCTCGACAACAGCACGAGTAGGGATCGGCGCAACCGCTCCAAAACCGAGCGTGGACAGGGCAGCGGCCACATTCGCGTAACGCGCCGCGGAAAACGGGTCATCTCCAGCGCAGAGCCGCGCGACGAACGCTCCGCCGAAGCAGTCGCCGGCGCCGGTCGCGTCGATTGCGCTGACCGGATGCGCGGGCACCCGTTGCCGATGGTTTGGCGTGGCGACATAGGCGCCTTCGCTGCCGAGCTTGAGTGCGACGATCCGCGGCCCACGTGCCAGCAGGAAGTCGACGATTGCATCGCGATCGGCGAGTCCCGTCAGCGCCGTGACATCGTCCCAGCTCGGCAGACAGATGTCGGTCTGACCGATGACGTCGAGCATCGTCGCGCGTGCGCGTGCAAGCGGCCAAAGCTTGAGCCGCAGGTTCGTGTCGAACGACACCTGCACGCCATGTTTGCGCGCATGCGCTATCGCATCGAATGCCGCATCGCAGGCCGTGGTTCCGATCGCGAGACTCACGCCCGAGAGATGAAGTCGGATCGTAGCCATGTCGTTCTGTGAGCCAAGGAGTTGGTAGAATGTTTTGTCTTCCTAAGACCGCTTGGC
>NZ_JAVHZD010000059.1:0-20660 GCF_031119615.1 Paraburkholderia sp. SARCC-3016
CGCGAAGAAGACGGCCATAAACAATGGCATCCGGTCGGCTGCGACAAATGCGGACACTCGGGCTATGCGGGACGGCGTGGCGTCTATGAACTGCTGCTCGTCGACGAATCGATCCGCACGCTGATCCACCGCAACGCCGCCGACGCGGAAATTCTCGAAGCCGGCCGCAAGCAGGGTATGCGCACGCTGCGCGAAGACGGCGATCGCTGGCTTGCGACCGGCCTCACGTCGCTCGAAGAAGTGATTCGCGTAACGGGCGGAGCCTGATCGAATGCCTGCATTCCGGTTCGAAGCGATCGACGCCGCAGGCAAGGCGCAAAAAGGCGTCCTCGATGCGGACAGCGCGCGCGGCGCACGCACGCAATTGCGTACACAGGGACTGACGCCGCTCGTCGTCGAACCGGCCGCGACGCGCACGCGCGGCGAACGCAGCCAGCGCCTGTCGCTGGGCCGCAAGCTCTCGCAGCGCGAGCAGGCGATTCTGACGCGTCAGCTCGCAAGCCTGCTGATCGCCGGTTTGCCGCTCGACGAAGCGCTTGCAGTACTGACCGAGCAATCGGAGCGCGACTACATTCGCGAACTGATGGCTGCGATTCGCGCCGAAGTGCTCGGCGGCCATTCGCTTGCCAACGCGTTGTCGCAGCATCCGAAAGATTTCCCCGACATCTATCGCGCGCTGGTCGCGGCCGGCGAGCATACGGGCAAACTCGGCCTCGTGCTGTCGCGCCTCGCCGATTACATCGAGCAGCGCAACGCACTGAAGCAGAAGATCGTGCTCGCGTTCACGTATCCGACGATCGTCACGATCATTGCGTTCGGCATCGTCACGTTCCTGCTCAGCTACGTGGTGCCGCAAGTCGTCAATGTATTCGCCAGCACGAAACAGCAATTGCCGTTTCTGACGATCCTGATGATGGCGCTGTCCGGTTTCGTTCGAAGCTACTGGTGGGCGATGCTGATCGCGGTGGTGGTGATCGTATACGTGGTGCGGGCGATTCTGAAGCAGCCTGGACCGCGCCTCGCGTTCGACCGGTGGCTGCTCACCGCGCCATTGCTCGGCAAGCTCGTGCGCGGCTACAACACGGTGCGTTTTGCCAGCACGCTCGGCATTCTGACCGCGGCGGGCGTGCCGATTCTGCGCGCCTTGCAGGCGGCCGGCGAAACGCTGAGCAACCGCGCGATGCGGTTGAACATCGACGATGCGATCGTGCGCGTGCGCGAAGGCACTTCGCTGTCGCGCGCGCTCGGCAACACGAAGACGTTTCCGCCGGTGCTCGTGCACCTGATCCGTTCGGGCGAAGCGACCGGCGACGTGACGACGATGCTCGATCGCGCGTCGGAAGGCGAATCGCGCGAGCTCGAACGCCGCACGATGTTCATGACGAGCCTGCTCGAACCGTTGCTGATTCTCGCGATGGGTGGCGTGGTGCTCGTGATCGTGCTCGCGGTGATGATGCCGATCATCGAACTGAACAACCTCGTGCAGTAAGCGCGAGGCGATGGGCTGCGTCGGCGAAGAATCGATGCGATGCAGCGCAGCAGTGGAGGTTCAGCGGCGCGGGTTCAGCGCACGTAGATAGTGGGCCCCGGTGCGTTGGCCGGCAGGAACACTTCCGAATGCGAGCCGTTGCGATCGATGATGATCGAGCGCGCGCGCACTTCGGAGAGTTTCGCGCCTTCCATGATCGCGTTGCCGAGCGACACTGCATGCGGCGGTTCGCCGCCGACGCTGACGATCGCGGCGGCGCCGTCGCGCAGCGCGAGGATGCCGTAAAGGCGCACGTCCTGATTGACGGTGCGCGTGAGCTGACCGCCGAACAGCGTTGCCGCCTGATCGACCGACACCGGCACACGCGCAGCGGCGGCGGGCACGGTGGGTCCGCGATGTGACGTCAGCGTGACGACCCAATAGGTTGCCGTCGCGCAGAACACGGCGAAACACAGGAGCGAAATGAGGCGAACTTGGAGGGCTGTCATGCGCGACATTGTACGGATAAATGTGAAAGTTGCGATGTATCGAAGCGCCGCAACGGCATCCCTTTAGAATGACCGGCCGCACCACCGGAAAGTGTGCTGAAAGGGACTGCGGAAAATGCGCCGTTCACGCCGAAAGGCGCAAGATGCGCACCGGTCCGGGCGAGTCCCGCCTGGCCGGAGCAACAGCGAACAATCAATTGGAATGAGGTAGCAAGCTATGCAAATGTGGACGAATCGCCGCACGGAAATCGTGGGTGCCCGCGCCCGGCGTCAACGAGGGTTCACGCTGATCGAAATCATGGTCGTGATCGCGATTCTCGGCATTCTCGCCGCGCTGATCGTGCCGAAGATCATGAGCCGGCCCGACGAGGCTCGCCGGGTCGCCGCGAAGCAGGACATCGGCACGATCATGCAGGCGATGAAGCTCTATCGCCTCGACAACGGCCGCTATCCGACCCAGGAGCAGGGCTTGCGCTCGCTCGTCGAAAAGCCGACCACCGACCCCGTGCCGAACAACTGGAAGGACGGCGGCTATCTCGAACGCCTGCCGAACGATCCGTGGGGCAATCAGTATCAGTATCTGAACCCCGGCGTGCACGGTGAAATCGACGTGTTCAGCTATGGCGCGGACGGCAAAGCCGGCGGCGAAGGCAACGATGCCGATGTCGGTTCGTGGCAGTGACGGACGCGAAATCTTTCATGGTCCGGTAGTCGAGTTTCATCGCGCGCCATGCGTTCACCTCCCTGCCCGGTTTTCGCGCGTCGCGCTGCTTCGCGCGGCGCGCACGCGCCTTTCACGAGCCGGACCGGCGTGAGGCCCGACGGCCCGTTTCGGCGGCAGCGCGGCTTCACGCTGCTCGAGATGATGGTCGTGCTCGTCATCGCGGGCTTGCTGGTTTCGCTCGCGTCGCTGTCGTTGTCGCGCAATCCGCGCACCGATCTGAACGAGGAAGCGCAGCGTCTGGCGCTGCTGTTCGAATCGGCCGGCGACGAAGCGCAGGTGCGCGCGCGGCCGATCGCGTGGATGCCGCTCGAAAACGGCTTCCGTTTCGATATCCACACCGAAGACGGCTGGCGGACACTGCGCGACGATCTGCTCGGCCCGCGCAACTGGGAGGGCGGCGTAACCGGCGTATCGATCAATTACCCGGGGTCGGACAAACAGGGCGACCGCCTCGTGTTCGGCACCGAGAGCATCGATACGCCGGTCACGGTGACGCTCCATTCGGGCGTCGGCAGCGCGACGATCGTCGGTACCGGAAACGGCCGGTATGAGGTGCGTTGATGATGCGGCGCACGCATTTCTGCCATCGCAGCAGTCCCGGCCGGCCTCGTCGTTGCGGCAGCCGCGGCTTTACGATGATCGAGGTGCTCGTCGCGCTCGCGATCATCGCGGTCGCGCTGGCCGCCTCGCTGCGCGCGGTCGGCGCGCTCGCGACCGGCGAAGCGGATCTGCATCGCCGGCTGCTGGCCGGCTGGAGCGCCGACAACACGCTGGCGCAATTGCGGCTTACGCACTCATGGCCCGAAATCGGTTCGCAAAGTTTCGATTGTTCGCAGGGCAACCTGCAGCTGATCTGCACGGAGAACGTCACGACGACGCCGAATCCGGTGTTTCGGCGCGTCGAGGTCGTGGTGAAGATGCCGGGCCGGTCCGGCGTGCTCGCGCAGATGGTGACGGTGGTCCCGAATGAAACGAACCGGCCGCTTTGAGCGCGGCGTGGCCGGCGGCAAGGCGCGCGGTTTCACGCTGATCGAGCTGCTCGTCGCGATCGCGATTCTCGCGGTGATCGCCGTGCTGTCGTGGCGTGGCCTCGATCAGATCATCCGTGGCCGGCAGACGGTCACGAACGCGATGGAGGACGAGCGCGTGTTCGCGCAACTGTTCGACCAGATGCGCATCGACGCGCGCCAGGCGGCCAGCGAGGACGAAGTCGGCCAGCCGTCGGTGTCGGTGGCATCGAGCGGGCTGCAGATCGTGCGCGAGCTGTATGAGCCGGGTTCGCCGCCGCGGCTGCAGGTCGTCCGGTATCGCGTGTCCGATGGACGCATCACGCGCTATGCATCGCCGCCGCTAAAAAACCTCGGCGAAGTGCGGCGCGCGATGTCGGGCGACGAGAACGGCAACTGGGGCGCCGTGCCGCTGATGGGCGGCGTCGGCATGATTACCGCGCGCATCTATGTGACGAAGGCCGGCTGGACGACGGAAATGAAGGACGTGCAATCCGCGATGACCGAGAACGTGAACAACCTGAAAGTGCCGCAACTGGGCAACGCGCCGATTCCGCGCGCGGTGACCGGGCTCGAGGTCAGCATCGGCGCGGCGGCGTTGAAACGCCCGGTGACGCGGGTGTTCCTCGTCGGGGAGTGAAGGCCGTGAACCGCCAGCCGCGCGCGTGCCGCGCATGTCCGAAACCGCAACCGCAACCGCGACAGCGACCGCGAGACAGATTGCGCATCGAGCCGCGCATCGAGTCGCGAGCGCGGTCGCGCGAAACGGGCGTCGCGATTATCAGCGCGTTGCTCGTCGTCGCGCTGTCGGCGATTCTCGTGTCGGGCATTTTGTGGCGGCAGCAGGTGCAGGTGCGACGCATCGAGAATCAGCGACTGCTTGCGCAGGCGCAATGGGTCGGCCGCGGTGCGCTCGACTGGACGCGGCTCATTCTGCGCTCGGAAGCCGATACGTCGGCGGGCATCACGTATCTGGGCGGCATCTGGGGCGTGCCGATCGCAAAGACGCGCCTGTCCGATTTTCTCGGGCAGATCGGCGATGCGCACGGTTCGGAAGGTTCGGACACGTTTCTCTCCGGCTCGATCGAAGATGCGCAGGCGAAGTTCAACCTGCGCAATCTCGTATCGAACGCGACGCCCGGCATGCTGCAGCTGAACCTGCAGCAGATCGAAGTGTTTCAACGGTTGCTGTCCACGCTCGGCTTGAACAGCCAGCTGGCGAAAAATGTCGCGCTGCAGATGCGCGCGAGCCTCGCACATTCCGCGACGCGTTTCCAGTCGATCAACGCGACGAATCCGACCGGCGCTCCGGGTGCGGCCAGTTCGCCGGTCGTGGCGGGGGGCGCCGCGGGCGGCGAGTACACCGATAAGCCGGGGCTGTCGGATTCCGACTCGAACCCTTCTGTCGCGCCGCTGCAAATGACGAGCATCGACTCGCTGCTCGACGTAACGGGCTTCACGCGCGAGACGGTCGAGCGTTTGCGTCCGTTCGTCACGGTTCTGCCGACGGTGACGGCGATCAACATGAATACCGCGCCTGCGGAAGTGATCGCGGCGATCGTGCCGGGCATGAACGTGTCGAGCGCGCAGGCGCTTGTCGCGCGCCGCGAGACGGTGTTCTTTCACAACATCGCCGATGTGCAGCTCGCGCTCAGTGCAGCGGGTGTGCCGGCCGGCGTGTTCGATCCGGGCCAGATGGACGTGAATTCGAGCTACTTCGTCGTGCACGGGCGCGTGCAGCACGAACGCGCCGAAGTCGATCGCACGACGCTCGTCTATCGCGACGCGCTGACTCATACGACGCGTATCGTACGGGAGCGGGACCAATTATGAATAACGCTTTTCCCAAAGAGAGTGGGCCTTGAGCACGCTGATCGTTCTATTGCCGCCGCGTGATCCGGCGGTGCCGTCGCAGGAATGGCAACTGCCGGACATGCCGTTTCTGCTCATCGACAAGTCGGGCCGCACGATGCGCGCCGGCGACGCTTCGCTTGCGCTCTTGCCGCGCGCGTCGTCGACGGTGCTGATGGTCGCCGCGCGAGACCTGCTGATGATGGCGGCCGCCGTGCCCGCGCTGAAAGGGCCGCGACTGCGCCAGGCGCTGCCGAACGTGGTCGAGGATCAGCTGATCCAGGATCCGCAGACCTGCCATATCGCGATCGATGCGCAGCCGCTCGCCGACGGACGGCGTCTGCTGGCGATCGTCGATCGCGGGTGGTTCCGCTTTATTCACGAGTCGTTTGTCGGCGCCGGACACCGCAATCTGCGCGCGGTGCCCGTGACGGCGTGCTTGCCGCGGCCGCTGTCGGGCGTGGCGGTCGACGATGCGCTTGCCGAGGCGATGTCGGATGCGCATGCCGAAGCGAGCGCGGCGGCGGCAGCGCCCGCTTCCGAAGCCGGTTCGAGTTCTGCCTCGGGCGCTTCCGCTGCCGCCGGCGGCACCGAGCCAACGGCCGATGCGTCCGCCCCGTCGCGCGAACCGATCGTTGCCGCATTGCTGGGCGAAGCCATCCAGTCCTCGCCCGCTGTGCTGCTCGGCGATGTGCCGCAGGAAGCGCCGGCGCCGCGCGTCGAGCTCGCGATTGCACGCGGGCGCATCGGCGAAGGCTTTGCAGTGCCTGCGGACGCGGTCGGCGCGACGCTCGCCGCACTGGCCGGCGACACGCCGCTCACGTTGTATGCACTGTCCGGCGTGCCCGGCAGCGAGCCGCATGTGATGTCGACTTCGGCAATCGACGCGCCGATGCAGCGCGCTATCGATAGCGTTGCGCATCGGACGACTGCGCATCCGCTGACGTTCGAGACGCTCGCGCAGCGCGCGCTCGAATGCCGCTTCGATCTATGTCAGTTCGAATTCACGTCGCAGCCGTGGCGTCTCGACCGCGCGACGCTGCGCCGCATGCGCGTGCCGATCGCGCTCGTCGCCGCTGCTGCGCTGGTCGCGATCATCGGTGCGAACGTACAGTGGCTGGTGCTCGCGCGACAGCGCGATGCGATCAACGCGCAGATGACCGAGGCGCTGCTCAACGGGTTCCCGAAGACGACCGTCGTACTCGACGCGCCGGGCCAGATGACGCGGCAATTGCAGCAGTTGCGCGTCGCGGCCGGCGAATTGTCGCCGGAAGACTTCCTGTCGCTCGCAGACGGCCTCGCCCGCTCGCTCGGACCGTTGCCGGTCAATGGACTTGCCGCGCTCGATTATCAGAACCACCGCCTGGACGTCACGTTCAAGCCTCAGGTGAAGGTCGATGCCGACTTCGCTCAGCGCCTCGCGCGCAACGGGCTGAACGGCGCAATCGATAGCAATACGGGCAAGTGGACCATCAGGAGCGGACAATGAAAGAACAACTGCTCGAGGCATGGGCCGGCTTCTGGGGCGCGCGTAACGCGCGCGAAAAGGCGCTGCTGACGTGGGGCTCGGTGGTGCTGGCCATCGTCATTGCGTGGTCGGTGTTGTGGTCGCCCGCGCAGGAGGGCCGCTCGCGGCTGCTCGAATCGCTGCCGGGCTTGCAGCGGCAGCTCGCGCAAATGACGGCTCAGGCGAACGAGGCGCGCGCGCTGGCCGGAAGCGTGCAAGGCGTCGCGCCGACCGGTGGCGCGCTCAAGGACGCGCTGACCACGTCGCTTTCCGACCACGGATTGAACGCGACGCAGGTGCAAGTGATCGGCAATGCGGTGCAGATTCAGCTGAAGAACGCGTCGTTTCCCGCGTGGACCGCGTGGCTCGACGATGTGCGCCGCCAGTTCAAGGTGCAGGTGTCCGAGGCGCATGTCACCGCGCTGAAGGAAGATGGCCAGGTCGATCTGACCGCGTCGCTGCAGCCCGCGACGATCAAGTGACCCGGCTCGGATAGGACCTGTGAAGAACCTCTGGATGCGCCGTATGGGCGCCGCGTTGCCGTGGGTCATCGTCGCGTTGTTGTCGTGCGGCGCGGTGCTGCTCGTCACGCTGCCGGCCGCATGGATCACGCCGCAATTCGCGAAGGCGACGCATGGACACGTGAATCTCATCGAGCCTGACGGATCGCTGTGGCAAGGCTCCGCGGTGCTGATGCTGGCCGCCGGTCCCGATGGCGGCGGTGCGACGCTGCTGCCCGGGCGTATCGAATGGCGCACGTCGTTCTGGCCGCTGCTCACGGGCCGCGTGCGGATGCGGATGCGGCAGACCGATGCGATGCCCGACGCGATTCAGGTCGACGTGTCGCGCCTCGGCGCAACGATGACGGCGGGCGCGATTCAGGTGCCCGCGTCGCTGCTCGCGGGGCTCGGTGCGCCGTTCAATACGCTGAACCTGCAAGGCGACGTGCGGCTTTCGTGGACCGACTGGCGCAGCTTCGGCCACGACGCGTTCGGGCAGCTTTCGGTGCTGCTCAACGAAATGAGTTCGAGCGTGTCGCGCGTGAAGCCGCTCGGCTCGTATCGCGTCGTGATTCAGGCCCAGGGGGCGACCGCGAGCGTCGATCTGTCGACGTTGAAGGGGCCGTTGCTTCTGAATGGGCGTGGATCGTTCGGTGGGCGTGCGACGTCGTTTCAGGGCACCGCGAGCGCGACGCCCGATCAGCTCGACAATCTCGCGGGGCTGCTGAACCTGATCGGCCCGCCGGTCGGGAAAGGGACGGTTTCGCTCGATTTCGCACATTGACGCAGCCGTAGGGGCGGCTGGTTGATCGTGCGGCCCAGGCGTCGCGCCCGAACGAACGTGATTGACCGGCGGTTCGGGGCGCGCGGCACGGTCCCGGGCACTATTTCATTGCGGTGCCCGAGACTTGCGGTCCGTTAGTCGTTGCGCACTTCGGCGGCAGCAGCGCCCTTCTGTGCGACCGGCGCCGAACCGGCCGCGGCCTGCGGGGCCGATGCGCCAGGCTCTTGCACGGGTGCCGGTGCGGCTATCCCGCCATCTTCGCGATTCATCTGCGCGACATCCCAGCCGCCGCCGAGCGCCTTCACGAGTCCGGCCGACGACACCATCCGCTGACCCGCGATGCTCGCGAGCTTTTGCTCCGCGGTAAACGCGGTGGTTTGCGCCGTCAGCACGTTCAGATAGTCGACGGTGCCGGCCTTGTACTCGTTCGTGACGATCGCAAGCGCCTGCTGCGCCGACTGCACGGCCTGCTGCTGCACGACGATTTCCCTGCCGAGAATGCGCAACGACGCGAGGTTGTCCTCGACGTCCTGGAATGCGGTGAGCACCGTCTGCCGATAGGTGGCCACGCTTTGGTCGTACGCCGCGCGCGCCGCGTCGGTTTGCGCGCCGCGCAGGCCGAAGTCGAATAACGTCGCGGCGAGTTGCGGGCCCACAGTCCAGAAGCGCGACGGCGCCGTGAGCAACTGCGAGAACACCGAACTTTCGAAGCCGCCGGACGCGGAAAACGTGAGCGTCGGGAAATAGGCGGAGATTGCGATGCCGATCTGCTCGTTCGCGGCCGCGGCCCTGCGCTCGGCCGACGCGATGTCGGGCCGCCGCTCGAGCAGCGCCGACGGCAACTGCGCGGGGACGTCGGGTGGCGTCGCATCGAGCGGCGCCGGCGGCAACGAAAATGTCGATGCAGGCTCGCCGATCAGCACGGCAATGGCGTGCTCGTTCTGCGCGCGCGCAACGCCGTTGTCGATTGCCGCGGCCTGCGCGGACTGCAGTTGCGTCTGCGCCTGGATCACGTCCGAGCGTGCGGCGACGCCCTGCGCATAGCGGTTTTGCGTCAATTGCAGCGACTTTTCGAACGACACGACGGTGTCGTCGAGCAGTTTTTGCTGCGAGTCGAGCGAGCGCAGCGTGAAGTACGTTTGTGCGAGCGTGCCCTGCGCGGACAGGCGCGCGTTCGCGAGGTCGGCGGCGGCGCCCTGCTGGCCGGCTTGCTGCGCCGCGACGGTGCGGCTCACCTGACCCCACAGATCCGGCTCCCACGTTGCATCGGCGGACAGTCGGAAGCTATTGGTGATCGAGCCCGACGACCCGACCGAGCCCGTGCCGGTGACGAAACCGCCGCTGCGCGACGGCGATTGTTGCCGCTCGCCGCTGCCGTTCAGCGTGACCACGGGGAAATAGGCCGAGCGCGCTTCCGCGACGAGCGCGCGCGCCTGGCGGTAAGCAGCGGCGAATTGCGCGATCGACTGGTTCGATGCGTTGAGCTTGTCCTCGAGCGCGTTGAGCTGCGCGTCGTTGTAGATGGTCCACCACGGGCCGCGATCGTGCTGATCGTTCGGCTGCGCAACCTTCCAGCCTTCCGCGGCTTCCTTGTAGGACGCCGGAATCTCGGTCGTCGGCCGCTTGTAGTCGGGGCCGACCGCGCAGCCGGCCAGCATCGCGGCGAGCGCCGCGGCGACGGCGATCGTCATCGCGCGGGGCGCGGCGGCGCTACGGCGCGTCGTGAAATCGGACTGCATGCAAATGAATTCCTTGATTCCTGTCGATTCGGCCGGCGAATGACGCAGAACGGCCGGCGGGCTGCGCGCGGTCTGCTGCCTGATGTCGACTTGTCGGAAGTGAACGGAGCCGCGGCACGAACTGGCCGCGAGGCGCGACCGCTAGCTTACTGCGCCTCGCCCGGAGACAGAAGAGTAATGCCGGGTGCCTTGCAGATGTGTTACGGAGGGTGTTCGCAAGGTTACGTGTCGTTACTGCGCCAAACGCGGTTCATGCGGCGCGGGCGAGACAGGACGAGCGGCGGATTTGTCGAGCGCTGCGTCTCGCGCGGAGGCCGCGCGGCGCGGCGAGTTCAACTGTGAACGGGCGCTGAACCGCAGGTTTCGCCGTGAACGCGATGTCGATGCACTTGCGCCCGGCGATGAAGACATCAGGCGCGAGGGTCGGCCGAGCCCTGACGGGCCTGTTTGCCGGCGGCCGCACGGCATGCCGGCGCATCGGGACGCGCCAGGCAGACGGCTGCGCCCGGTGCGATGTTTTTGACGGCGGACGGCGCTTTCGCTTTTATCGAGGCCGGGACCGGAAGCGTGACCGGCTTGACCGTTGGCGCAGGTTTCACTGCACGCCGCGCACGCCGATGATCGATCCACGCGAGAAAAAGCACCCCAAGCGATCCACCCGGCAACACGAAGACGACTGCATAGAGCGCGAATTTCCACCAGCGATACGGCTTCTGAAAATTGAGCAGCGCGGAATCGATCAGGGAGCGGCTCAAGCCGCCAAGGGTGTTTTTCAGGTACAGCATCGCGGGATTCCTCTGCGGCCGGCGCGGGCGGGCTCGTGTTGAAGCGGTCAGAACATGGTCTCGAATGGCGCAGATCGCGCGTAACTCGTTGACTCATATAATATTGACTATGCAATTAAGTTTCAACATAGTTCTCGCAAAACCGCTGATCGGTGTTGTTTTTCTGGCGGACGCGCTCGGGGAGCAGCCCTGTTTCGTCTTGGGCGCGGAGCGAGTCGCAGCACGTCAATTTTTTATGTATCCGTGATTTGCGAAGATCGGGCGCAAAATTCTCATATCATGCAAAGAATTGCGCTGCATGTGAGCGCTTGCTAACAGCAAAGGTCGCCGAAATTCCCGTGCAGACGGTTCGAGTGCAGCTGGGAGCGCATATTCAGTGCTGATGCTCGTCGTGCATCGCAGCGTAGTCGGAGGCAAAAAGGAGCTCGATCACGAATTTGGCCCGCCGTTTAGTTGCCTAGGCATGAATGCTATCGCGGGTATTTGCACATCCTATCGATGGATGCCGGCAACTGGGGGCGCTCGCGACGCGCCGCGCGACCCGCACGGACGAAAAAAAACGGCACCGGCTAGAAGCCGATGCCGCCGCGCAATACGGGTCCGGGGAACGACGGCCCGTGTTTTCTGGCGGAAAAGAAATCGCGAAGTGGCTTGCCTTACTGGCCGTCGACCTGAATCTCGACGCGGCGATTCTTCGCGCGGCCCGCGGCCGTCGCATTCGTATCGACCGGCGATGCGCTGCCGTAACCGTTCACGCTGTACTGTGCAGCGCGCAAGCCGTGCGAACCGAGATACGCCTGGACCGAGCGCGCCCGGGCGGCGGACAGCCGCTCGTTCAGCCCGGCAGAACCGGTCGAATCGGTGTAGCCGGCGATCGTCAGCAGCTGGATATCGACGCCGCGATTGGCCGCGATGAATTCGTCGAGGTTTGCCTTGGCGGCGGGCGTCAGCGTCGCGCTGTTGGTGGCGAAATTCGCGTCGCCTTGCAGCGTCACCTTGCGCGCCGGCGCGGGTGCCGGCGCCGGCTGCGGAGCCGGTTGCGGCGCGGCTTGCGCAGCCGGCTGTTGCACGACCGGCGTCGCGCAGGTGAAGAGAATTTCACGCGGATCGTTTTCGGGCTTGTAGCCGGAGATCGCGCGATCGGTAGCGGATACGCGCAATGCCTGCTTGTCGCCGCAAACCTTGCGCACCTGGTCCATACAGCTTTCAGTGGACTCGGCCAGGCCCAGACACTGCACGCGATGCGCCTGTGTACCGTTGGCCAACGTGATTACGTCGTTGTTATAGGTAAGACCGGATGAAGTGGTGCAACCAGCCGCGAGTGCGACGCATGCGGCCGCGAAGAAGAGTCGGATATACATGGGAGCTTCTCGATGGAATTGAGGGTGACCGAACGATAAATTCGGTCATCTTCAAGTCCAATCGGAGAAGTCTTAAAGCATCCCTATAAAGCCGCGCAATGAGCTTGCCGTCTACTGCGAGACCGGCTCGCCAGTCGGTGATGGCATCGTTTGTCCCGGTATCGCGTCGGTAGGATGCTTAGGCGGCGGCGCGACGTTAGCACTCGCGTTTGCGTTGCCGCCTCGCACGAATTGCTTGAAGTCCGCACCCGCTTCCCACGGATTTGGTTTGCAACCAAGCGAGCTGTCGCAATGCGCGGCGAAGCCGATCGTCGATGTGCCGTCGCTGTTCGGCGTCTTCGTGATCTGATAAGCGAGGTCGCGCTTGCCGCCGTCCGGTCCCGCGGTCTGGATCAGCGAATCGGTCGCGGTCGTCACGTCGTAGCGCGAATGATCGCTGACCCAGGTACGCGCACGTTGCCACCATGTGTCGCATTCGGCTTTCGTCGAGCACGTGAGCGGCGCGGTGGCGATCTGCATCACGTCGGGGTTCACCTGCCCGCGCGTCGAGCATCCGGCGGCGAGCACGCACAACACGGCCAATAGACTTTTTTTCATCGCATCCTTCCTCCCTGAACGATGCACGTCCGCCGCACGTGCTTCATGCGCGCGCGGCGGGTCCGGTGTGCAATTCTGCAATACAGGTTCGACCTGGGCGCGACGAGCATGTTTCATGCGCTTGAATGCGTTGGGCGACCCGCTTCGATGCTTCAGTTGGATGCTTCAGTTCGATGCATTTGCCGCGGCAGTGGAATTCCTGCTGATCGGCGCCCGCGTGCGAGGCCGACGGGTAGACATTGCGTCGCAAAGCGCGTGCGCGATCTCTCGTGTTCCGTGCGCCGACGTCACACGCTGAAGCGGTTCAACGTGTATGCGCGATATGCGGCGACGAACGCATCAAATGTGCCCACCTCTTCGCGCTCGAGTTTTTCTTGTGCCGCGAGCGATTCCGCGGCGAGCGTCTCGAACTCCTTCATCGATGCGGCGTCGAGCGGCCGCGCGCTGAAGTATGCCGCATGCGCTTCGCTTTGCTCGAGCCCGAAAGCGAGGAAACTCTGCTGCTTGTCGCGCATGGTTTGCAGTACGCGCGCGGAAGGCGTCAACGACGGGTCCGCGAGCTTCGCACGCTGCGCGGCGACCGCGCGCGCATGATTGTCGCCGCCCTGAACCGCATCGAGTGTGGTTGCCGCGACCGAGATGCGGTCGAGCAAGGCGTTTGCCCACTCTGTCATTGGAACCGGCTGACCATCGCGCATCAACCCGAGTCCGGGCTTGCGCCCTTCTGTCGTCACGAGGCAGAAGTTGCGGTTCGCTTCCGTATAAGCGGGCGGCGGCAGCGGCGCGCTGTCTTCGAGCGCGCAAACGAGCAGATACGCATCGAGGAAACGCGCGGCCTCGAGCGACAGCCCGGTCGGCTCGAACGGATCGATATCCATGCAACGGACTTCGACGTATTGCACGCCGCGTGCGGCGAGTGCATGCAGCGGACGTTCGCCCGAGTACGTGACGCGCTTCGGACGAATCGTCGAGTAGAACTCGTTCTCGATCTGCAGCACGTTCGTGTTGATCTGCACCCACTCGCCGTCGCGTTTCGTGCCGATCGCTTCGTACTGCGGATAAGGCTGGCTGACCGCTTCGGCGAGCGCATCGAGATAGCCGGACAGCGTGTCGTAGTCCGCATGGAGCGCGGATTGCCCGGTTGTGTTCGAGTACCCGAGGTCGCTCATTCGCAGGCTCGTGGCGTACGGGCGATAGAACGTGTCGGCGTCGAATGCTTCGAGCGTATGCGGACGGTTGCGCAAAAAGCGCCTGTCGAGCGCCGGCGATGCGCCGAACAGATACATGAGCAGCCAGCTCGTGCGGCGGAAATTACGGATCAGTGCGAGATAGCGTTCGGACTGGAAATCGACCGCGGTTGCAGTGGACTGCTGGTCGACGTGCAGCAGCCGCCACACTTCTTCGTTCAGCGAATAGTTGTAATGGATGCCGGCAATGCATTGCATCGTGCGGCCATAGCGTAAAGCGAGGCCCACGCGATACACGTACTTCAGTTTGCCGATATTCGACGTGCCGTAGCGCGCGATTGGAATTTCGTCGTCTTCGGGCAGGAGCCCCGGCATCGAGTTGTTCCACAGGATCTCGTTGCCGAGCTGCCCATAGACGAAGCGGTGCAGCGTGTCGAGTTGCTCGAGCGCGAGCGCGGCGTCGTGCTCCGCGGGCGTGATGAGCTCGAGCAGTGCTTCCGAATAGTCGGTGGTCAGCGACGGGTGCGTGAGCGCGGAGCCGAGCGATCGGGGGTGCGGTGTCGTCGCGAGACGACTGTCGTGCGTGACACGCAGACTTTCTTTTTCGATGCCGCGCAGGCCCGTGGTCAGCGCGTCGCGCTGCGGGCCGGATGTGAGCACGGACAGACGGTGTAGCAGCGCGTCGGTCGTGCGCGGATGATTCGTGTTTGGCATTGAATGATGTCGCCCGCTGCTAGTGGTAATACCCGGCTTCCGCATGGACGATGCGGGTTGAACACGCGCGGCGTAATTTTCGGTAGCGGGCACTTTAACATCTCGCCACGACGGCTGCTTGACCCGCCTTTGCGCGCTTTCGAAGCGGCTTGGCGGGCGGTGCGGGTTCGTTCGGATAGCGCGTTGGCCGAGCGCCTGCAGCAGGCCTTGCGCGGTTCGTCTACTGTACGCCGCGGGTTGGCGATTTACATGATGCGTAGCAGTTTATGCGGCCGTTCATGCAACGGTTGTGCACATGCTCGCGGACGAGCCTACGATCGTTTTCGCGTTGCACCATCCCTCGCCAGTCGGGCGGCGATCGTCTGATGGTCTGGATCGTTACAAGGCGCTCATCGTCAGCTTGCAACTCAACGCGATCTCTATACGGATGGTTAGCGATCTCAATCAACCAACACGCCGCTACCCACCCCGCGCGGCCCCGAGTCGGTCCGTAACCTCATTCCACAGATGCATCGCCGCATACGCGCGCCATGGGCGCCACGCATCGGTGCGCGTGCGCTGCTGCGTCGGGCGCGCGAGAGCCGGGTCGCGCGCGGCGATCGACTGCATCAGCACGAGGTCCCACGCGGGCCACGCGTCAGGGTCGCGCCACGCGCGCATCGCAACATACTCGACGGTCCATGGTCCGATGCCGGGCAGCGCAAGCAGCGCGGCACGCAGCGCCGTGACGTCGGCAGCCGGGTCGTCGAGCGGCACTGCGCCGGTCGCGACGGCGTGCGCGAAACCCTGCAGTGCGGCTACGCGTTTGCCGGGCATGCCGATCTGTGCGAGGTCGGCGGATGCGAGCGCGGCCGGCGTCGGAAAGCGCCATGCCGTGCGCTCGTGCGGATGGTCTTCGATACGTTTGCCGGCGCGTTCGACGAGCCGGCCGATGATCGTCGTCGCGGCTTTGACGCTGACCTGCTGACCGACGATCGCGCGTACCACCAGTTCGAAGCCCGACCACGCGCCCGGCACGCGCAGACCGGGCGCGGCCTCGACGAGCGGCGCGAGCCACGGATCCGCGCCAAGCGCGGCGCCGATCACGCGCGGGTCGGCGCGCAGATCGAACATGCGCGAAACCGGCATAGCGAGCGAATCTGCGTGCCGCGCCGCGGCGCCGTCGATCGTCGCCACGAGGCAGCGCCTTTTCGGATGAAGCGTGACTTGCAGCGTGCCGCTGTCGCCGGCCCACTCGATCGCGCGCCGGTACGCGCCTGCTTCGATGGCTTCGACGCCCGGCGTCGCGCGGCCCGAGAAGAAGCGCAGCGTGCGCGGCCAGTCGTAGGGTGCCTTGAACGGTAGTTCGAGTTTGACGTTGTTTTGTGTGGTCAAGCGGCGTGGTCCAGGTCGACGGTTCGGGCAATTTTCCGGTTTGACCGGGGGGTTTCGGTTGCGGTGCCGCCAGATGTGGCAGCGGTGATCGTGCCGGCGCTGGACGTGTCGTTTGTCGCCGTACTGCCTGCCTCCGACATCGCCGCCGCCTGCGGCGCCCCGTCGCCGCGTTGCCTTTCCGCGTCGAGCAGCGCCGCCTTACGCGCCGCGCCCCAGCGATAGCCGCTCAACGAGCCATCTTTATGCAGCACGCGATGGCACGGAATCGCCAGCGCGACCGGGTTCGACGCACACGCAGCGGCGACCGCGCGCACCGCCTGCGGCGAGCCGACCGCTGCGGCGATCTCCGAATAGCTGCGCGTCTCGCCGTACGGAATCCGACGCAATGCGTCCCAGACGCGCTGCTGGAACGCCGTCGGCGCGATGTCGAGCGGCAGGTCGACGCGTTGCTCCGAGCCGCGCAGGTATGCATCGATCTGCGTGACGAACGGTGCGAGCCGCGCCGGATCTTCGATGAGTTCGGCGTTCGCGAATTCGTCCCGCAGGCCGTCGACGAGTGCGGCCCGATCGTCGCCGAACGCGATCTTGCAGATTCCGCGGTCGGTTGCCGCGACCAGCGCGATGCCAAGCGGAGTCGACGCGCCTGCGTAACGCACGACGAGGCCCGCGCCCTTGCGGCGATACGCGGACGGCGCCATGCCGAGTTCGGCCGGCGCCGTATCGTACATGCGCGACGGGGAGCCGAAGCCGGCGTCGACCGTGGCGCGCGTCACGTTGGCGCCCTGCTTGAGCGCGTCGCGTAGTGCCGCGCCGCGCTGTGCTGCCTGATACTGCCGCGGCGATACGCCGACGACGCGCTTGAAAAGCCGTTGCAGGTGGAATGGACTCAGATGCACCGCGTTGCTGAGCTGGGCAAGCGTCAGACGCTGCTGCGGGTCCGCGTCGAGTACCGCGCACGCGCGATTGACGATGTCCATCTCGCGCGGCAGGCCGCCGGGCCGGCAACGCTTGCAGTCGCGGTAACCGGCGGCGCGCGCGTCGTCCTGCGTCGCGAAGAATTCGACGTTTTCGCGTCGCGGCAGCCGCGACGAACAAGATGGGCGGCAAAACACGCCCGTGGTCCTCACCGCGTAGAAGAATGCGCCGTCCGCCTGTGCGTCGTGACGCGCAACGGCGGCCCAGCGTTCGGATTCGGTGGTGTAAGCGGTTTTCATTGTCAGCGCTCGTGGACAGGTTGCGACGTTCCCAATTTACGGCGCACGTCGACACACTACGCTCCGGTTTTTGCTCTGTCATTGCCATGTCGTGGATGTCCGGCGGCTTCCCTCGGGCATCCCAACTATTGGGGATGGAAGCGCTGTCCTTATGCGCATGTGGCAAAACGACACGACATCGGGTTTTCCCTTAAAAAAATATTGCGTCGCGGTAGGGCGTTGTGTATAGTGGTTCCTGTCTCCTCCATGTCTCCTCCTGATATGGATTCAGCCCGCTCAAATCAGCGGGCTTTTTTTCGTCCATAGGTTTCGTCGCACGTGGGTCAATGGACGCAGGCTGGGCGCAGGCGCCAGCGCGGTACGCCGTGCGGCGGCGCTTCCGGCATCTCACCTTTCGTTTTGCCCTGCCGCGCCCGGCCTTCCCGCCTATCCCCTACACTCTTCATCAAGGTCCGAACCAGATGAAAAGGCGGCAACCATGAAGTTTCACATCCGCGAGATTGACCACGTCGTAATCAGGGTCGAAGACGTCGAGGCGATGACGCGCTTCTATTGCGAGGCACTCGGTTGCAGCGTCGAGAAGGAACAGCGCGACATCGGACTGACCCAGTTGCGCGCCGGCCGCTCGCTGATCGATCTACTGCGGGTAGGAGCGAAGATCGACCGGCCCGATAGCGGATCGCTTCGCGCCGGCCGGAACATGGACCACCTGTGTTTGCGCATCGAACCGTTCGACGAAGCGGCGCTCGAGGCGCATCTGGTCGAACGCGGCGCACGCATCGGTGAAAAGGCGGTGCGCTATGGCGCGGATGGTTTCGGCCCGTCGCTGTACCTGTTCGATCCGGAGGGCAATATGGTCGAACTGAAGGGGCCGCCGGACGCGGCGCGGACGACTTCGATATAGACGCCGACGTTGACGCCGGCGCCGGCATTCTACTCACTTCACCTGGTGCCCTGCGCAATCGACCGCGCGTCCGACGCGCCCTTTAGTACCGTCCACTCGATCGGCACCGCGTCCGCGTCGGCACTGCCGAGCCACGCGGCGCCATCCTGTACCGTGCATTGCAGCCGCATTGTTCTCTGCGCGAGTGCACCGAGCGCCGATGCGACATCCTCGCCGAGCGACCAGACTGTCACATTGCGCAGCCGCTCGACCTTGCCGCGCACGCCTTGCCACCAGATATCGGATGTCCGGCCGCCGTACGCGATCACGATGACCTCGTTGGCACGACCGCTCGCTTTTGCGATGCGCCGCTCGTCAGGCTGGCCGATGTCGATCCACGTTTCGATTGCGCCGGTCAGATCCTTCTGCCAGAGGTCGGGTTCGTCGGTATCCGAGAGGCCTTTGCAGAACTCGAGCCGTTCCTGAGCGAACAGCGCGAATGCGGCGACGCGCACCATCATCCGCTCGGCGGTTTCGGACGGATGCAGCGCGATCGTCAGCGAATGGTCGGCGTAGTAGTGCCGATCCATGTCGGCGATCTGCAGGTCTGCCTTATAAATTGTCGATTTGAGCGCCATGGAAAGTCCCGATCCCGCAAACGAGGACCGGAAAGTGAAGAGTGATTCGGGGCCGTAATAGCGTGCCATTTTGATGCTGCCTTCTGTCGCGCGTCACGCGCGTCTCGCCGATGAAACGGTTTTTGCCGTAGCGCGGCGATGACGAACGTCTTAATCTGCCGCTGCAACGCGCTCGACTTCCTATGATGTGAGATGAAGCAACGAGCGTGCCGCGCGCGGGATCGGAATAACGCCGGATTGAAGGAGCGGAGGATCGTGATGATACCGAATCTGCCGAAGCGATATGACAAACGGATGGCGCCGGGTCAGCGCGTGCTTCGACGTGCGTTCGGCGCACTTGACGCGTTTCCAGGCGGGGCTCGCCTGATGTAGGTTTAGCGCAGCAGTAATTGGATCGGCCGAAGCGAGCAAAAGTAAAACGGCTGGGCGAATATCGCGCAGCCGTTTTCGAGTGCGAAAGCTTGTTCGGTCTTTAAAGACCGTCACTGTCTGTTTTTCCCCGACAAGGCGTCGGGCAAAAACCCACTATTGCTTGATAAATCGATCGTTGGTCCAAAGACCTTCGGTGTCGCTATTCGCCGCGTTGACGAATTCGATGTCGTGTCCGTCTACGCGCACGATGCGGAAAGTCGCATTTTCAGGCGTCGACAGGCATTGAAAACCGGAGAAAAATTCCTGCATTTTCTGCTGCTCACCGGCCTGCTCGTGCTGGCGCACTGCGTCGAGCTTGTCCTTGGACAGGCAGCCATACGCATTGGCTTTTAGTTGCACGGTCTGTTGAGGCTTCAGGTCCTGAGCCTGAGCGGCAGATGCAGCTACGAAAGCTGCCATGGCGAAGAGAACCGCGACGCGCATCTTCATAAATACCTCCGTGCGGGTTAATACTCAGGTTAGCTATGTATTTAACTTCAGGGGGATACCCGCAGTTTTGAATTTAGAAGAAGTGTGCGGAAGAACAAGCACGACTTGTGTGCGATTGCAATAGCGGCGGATTGTCGCAGCGTCTCTGTCGCAACAGTGCGCGGAGTTTTCATAGGTAAATCGATGCATATTTAATCGCGCACAGCGAACCGGTTTGCGATCATTGCTTTGTCCGACAATCGTTTGCGGCTCGCATGCTCGTTTACGCGAATACATAATTAAGCGATTGGCTAAATGCTTTAAATCGGCTTGATGCGACGCACACAAAGTCATCAGACCGTTTGGCGAAAAGGCACGGCCGCATGTGGCAAACGACGAATAAAAATCATGCCTGGCCGACAACGGCCTCGCCGCGAATGTGCGACGCTGCAGTTCGTCTTGCGCTTCGGGAAAGTTCGTGGATAAATCGGAACGACTTCCTGGGAGACTGTCGATATGACGCTGGCCCACTGGCTTCCGTTCGCTATTGCATCAGCCATTCTCGTTGCCATTCCCGGCCCTACAGTGCTGCTCGTGGTCTCGTATGCGCTTGGGCACGGGCGCCGCTATGCGCTTGCCACCACCGCCGGCGTCGCGCTTGGCGACCTCACGTCGATGACCGCGTCCATGCTCGGGCTTGGCGTGATCCTCGCCGCGTCGGCAACGCTTTTCTCCGCGCTCAAATGGGTCGGCGCCGCTTACCTGATCTATCTCGGCGTGAAGCTCTGGCGCACGCCGGCGCGACCCGAAAACACGACGCTGGACGCAAGCGCCGAGACGCGCACGGGCCGCATCCTTGCCCACGCGTACGCCGTAACCGCGCTGAATCCGAAGAGCATCGTCTAAGTCGGAGGCCAAGCGGTCTTAGGAAGACAAAACATTCTACCAACTCCTTGGCTCACAGAACGACATGGCTAC
>NZ_JAVHZD010000005.1:0-257111 GCF_031119615.1 Paraburkholderia sp. SARCC-3016
CACGCCCGTGTGGTCCGATTTCACGCGCACCTTCACGTTGTAATCGACCACCCTTTTGACTGGCACCAGAATTTTCAAGCTTGGCTCCTCTGATCAGGTTCAATCATTCGGACTGTGACAGAACCCGGGTGCGAGAGGAATTGTCAATTGCTGAAGGGGGGCTTAGGCGTGGACTAACCGGGTCGTGCGTATTACGTTTCGGAAGGCGTCAGTTTTCCGTTTTTAAGGACACTCACCTCGACGCCGCCGTCCGGTTTGCGGTGGCTGAGCGTTTGGATCACGCCGGTATCTTCATCGAAAGTGGACATGCCGATCTGCTTTCCGTCGGGACCGAACATCTGGCTTTGCAACACTTTGTGATCCGGGGAAATGACGGCCTTCGCCGTGTTGCCATCCGGCAGCCCGCTGAACGTGGCGAGCGTGTTGTAGCCGTCAGGTTGTTGGCCCGGCGCCGGCGGCATCAGGTTCGAGCTCGGCTTGTAAAAGGGTATTTGCTCCGTCGTGACCGAAGGGCCGTTATTGGTTGTTTGGGTTGTCGGGCCACTGATTGGCATGCTGAATCCTATTGAGAGGTTAGTGAGGCGCGGTTGCGCGACGACATGTCCGGTTGCGGACGTTTCCAGTGTCGACCGTACGGCGTAGTCGAAGGTAGTGGCCGCTCATGGTGCGTCTTGCGTTGCGCATATCGCGTTACCATCGAAGCTTTCCTTTGCGCATCGACCGCCCATGCACTTCGACTTCGTTGACCTGAGCCTCATGACCGCGCTTGCCGACACGAAGAATCTCGCCCGCGCCGCGAGCCGTTGTCATCTGTCCGCGCCGGCCGCGAGCAACCGTGTCAAGAATCTCGAAGAAGGGCTCGGCTTTCGTCTGCTCTATCGCACGAGCCAGGGCATGACGCTCACGCCCGCGGGCGAAACCTTCGTGCGTCATGCGCGCCTCGTGCTCGAAGAAACCGAACGGCTGGCCGCCGACATGCAGGATTACGGCGAAGGCATCAAAGGACATGTGCGCGTCTGGGCGAACACGACGGCGATCAGCGAATTTTTGCCCGCTGTGTTGAGCCGGTTTCTTCGCGAACACCAGGACGTGAATATCGAACTGCGCGAAGTACTGAGCGGCGAAATCGTCAAAGGGCTCACGGAAGGCGCGACCGATATCGGCATCGTTGCGGGCAACGTCGATACCGGGCACCTCGAAATGCTGCCGTATCGCGACGATCGCCTCGTGCTCGTCACCGCGCCCGATCATGCGCTTGCCCAACGCAGCGCGGTCGACTTCGCGGAAACGCTCGATGAAGACTATATCGGCCTGCCGACGTCGAGCGCGATTCACTCGTTCATCAATATCGCCGCCGATGCGCTCGGGCGGCGCATCAAGCTGCGCATCCAGGTCGGCAATTTCGAGGCCGCGTGCCGGATGATCGAGGCCGGCGTCGGCATCGGCATCGTGCCCGGTTCGGTCGCGGCGCGGCATGCGAAGACGATGAATATCCGCATCGTGAACCTGAATGACGCGTGGTCCGAACGCAAGCTGAAAATCTGTGTGCGCAGCGTCAAGGATCTGCCGCAGTTTTCGCGCGAACTGATCGATATGCTGACCGCAGAAGCCGATTAATCTCCCACGCCCACGACACGCTCCGGTCAATCTGGCCGATGGCACGCCCGGCATGGCGCGATGCCGCGACGTTTCCGAGACCGCGATCCGCGTGTGATTTCGGCACCGAACAACGGAATCTTTGCCGAAGCTATACGTTTACGCGTGCAAAGCGGGGCGCAGGCGAATTTCACGTGATGCCAGGGTTTCTACCGGTTTCCGGGTGGCTGACACGCCCCTAGCATTGATAACTGGTCGGGTGGTCGACCAGTTGACCAGCCAGCCGAAGGAGACGCAATGAGTTACCTTTACGACGAGAAGCTCGATGGAGCGCTCGCGTCGCACGACCGCGAAACGGTCGTGGCGGAACTGCAGCACCTGCTGCCGGACCTGCAATTGCTGCATTCGCGCGAGGAAGTGCGTCCGTTCGAATGCGACGGCCTGTCGGCATACCGTACGTCGCCGCTGCTCGTAGCGCTGCCCGAACGCGTCGAGCAGGTTCAGGCGCTGCTCAGATATGCGCACGCGCGCCGCATTCCGGTCGTGGCGCGCGGCGCGGGCACGGGTCTTTCGGGTGGCGCGATGCCGCTTGAAAAGGGCATCCTGCTCGTCATGGCGCGCTTCAACAAGATTGTCGAGATCGACGCGAACGCCGGCTTCGCACGCGTGCAGCCCGGCGTGCGCAACCTTGCGATTTCGCATGCCGCGGCGCCTTACGGTCTTTACTACGCGCCGGACCCGTCGTCGCAGATCGCCTGTTCGATCGGCGGCAATGTCGCGGAAAACGCGGGCGGCGTGCATTGCCTCAAATACGGGCTCACCGTGCACAACATCCTGCGCGTCGACATGATCACGATCGACGGCGAGCGCTTGACGCTCGGTTCCGAAGCGCTCGATAGCCCGGGCTTCGATCTGCTCGCATTGTTTACGGGCTCGGAAGGCATGCTCGGCGTCGTGACCGAAGTGACCGTTAAGCTATTGACGAAGCCGCAAAGTGCGAAGGTCCTGCTCGCAAGCTTCGACGACGTCGAAAAAGCGGGAGGCGCGGTGGCGAAGATCATCGGCGCGGGCGTGATTCCGGGCGGCCTCGAGATGATGGACAATCTCTCGATTCGCGCGGCCGAAGACTTTATCAAGGCCGGTTATCCGGTCGAGGCGGAAGCGATCCTGCTGTGCGAACTCGACGGCGCGGAGTCCGACGTCGACGAAGACATCGCCTGCGTCGACGCGATTCTGCGCGAATCAGGCGCGACCGACGTGCGGCTCGCGCAGAACGAAGCCGAGCGCCAGCGCTTCTGGGCGGGCCGCAAGAACGCGTTTCCCGCGGTCGGGCGCATTTCCCCCGATTACTACTGCATGGACGGCACGATTCCGCGCCGCGAGTTGCCGCGTGTGCTCAAAGGCATCGCGGACCTGTCCACGGAATACGGTTTGCGCGTCGCAAACGTGTTTCATGCGGGCGACGGCAATATGCACCCGCTGATCCTGTTCGACGCAAACGTGCCCGGCGAAATGGACCGCGCCGAAGCGCTCGGCGGCCGCATTCTCGAACTGTGCGTCGAAGTGGGCGGCAGCATTACCGGCGAGCATGGCGTGGGCCGCGAAAAGATCAACCAGATGTGCTCGCAGTTCAACAGCGACGAATTGACCGTGTTTCATGCGGTAAAAGCCGCGTTCGACGAAACAGGCCTGCTGAACCCCGGCAAGAATATCCCGACGCTGCATCGCTGCGCCGAGTTCGGCGCGATGCACGTGCATCACGGCGCATTGCCCTTTCCTGAACTGGAGCGCTTCTGATGCACCGCGATCTTCAATCCGCCGACGGCAGCATCGAGCTGATCGACCAGGTGAGCTCGGCGGCCGCGCGGCGCGTGCCGCTGCGTATTCGCGGCGGCGATACGAAGGCGTCGCTGGGCCGGCCCGTCGAAGGCGAAGCGCTCGATATGCGTAGCCATCGCGGCATCGTCAGCTACGACCCGACCGAGCTCGTGATTACCGTGCGCGCCGGCACGCCGGTCGCGCAACTGAACGCGGTGCTCGACGAGGCGGGCCAGATGCTGCCGTGCGAGCCGCCCGAATTCGGCGGCGAGGCGACCGTCGGCGGCGCCGTCGCGAGCGGGTTGTCGGGGCCGCGGCGTCCGTGGGTTGGCGCGGTGCGCGATTTCGTGCTCGGCTGCCGGCTCATTACGAGCGAAGGCAAGTATGTGCGTTTCGGCGGCGAAGTCATGAAGAACGTGGCCGGCTACGATCTGTCGCGTCTGATGGCCGGCAGTTTCGGTTGCCTCGGCGTGATTGCCGAAGTCTCGCTGAAAGTGCTGCCGAAACCGCGCGCCGAGCATTGCCTGCGCGTCGACATGAGCGCGGCCGATGCGCTCGACAAGATCGTCGAGTGGCGTCGAGCCGGTTTACCGGTTACCGGCGCGTGTCATCTCGGCGATGCGCTTTATCTGCGGCTCGAGGGCGGCACGGCCTCGGTGCAGTCGGCCGCGCAGCGCATCGGCGGCGCCGCGATCGATGCTTCGTTCTGGGCCGATCTGCGCGAACAGCGGCTGCCGTTTTTCGCGGGTCCCGAATGTTTGTGGCGCCTTTCCGTGCCGAATCACATCGGCGTCGAGGCGCTGCCCGGCGAGGCAGCGCTCGACTGGGGCGGCGCGCAGCGCTGGCTCAAGAGCAATGCGCCCGCTTCGAGCATCCGGCGTATCGCCGAATCGGCGGGCGGACACGCAACGTGCTTTACACCCGCTGCGGGCGTCGAGCCGTTTCAGCCGCTGCCGGCCGCGCTGCTGCGTTTTCACCGGCAACTGAAGCAGAAGCTCGATCCGCACGGTATTTTCAATCCGGGCCGAATGTACGCCGAGCTGTAAGTCCGCATTCGCGCGACCGAACAGGCGCGCCCGAATTCATGAGACGAGCCCGCGCAAGGGCAGCCATTCAAGGGACCGCATGCAGACGAACCTTTCCGATCGCGCGCGCAGTTTGCCGCGCGCCGACGAAGCCGATGAAATCCTGCGCTCGTGTGTGCATTGCGGCTTCTGCAATGCCACGTGCCCGACGTATCAGATTCTCGGCAACGAGCTCGACGGGCCGCGCGGACGCATTTATCTGATCAAGCAATTGCTCGAAGGCGAGGCGGCGACCGAAAAAACGCAGGAACATCTCGACCGGTGCCTGACGTGCCGCAACTGCGAAACGACGTGCCCATCGGGCGTGCGCTATCACTCGCTGCTCGATATCGGTCGCGCGGAACTCGAAAGCCGCATCGAGCGGCCGCTGCGTGAGCGCGCGCTGCGCGCCGGGCTGCGCCATGTGATTCCACGTCCCGGCGTGTTCAATACGCTGCTGAAGGCGGGCCGCGCGGTGCGGCCCATGTTGCCGAAAGCGCTCGGCGAGAAGATTCCGACGCAGCAGGTTGCCGCGAAGGCACGCCCGTCGCGACGTCATGCGCGTCAGATGCTGATGCTCGAGGGCTGCGTGCAGCCGTCGCTGTCGCCGAACACGAACGCGGCGACAGCGCGCGTGCTCGACAAGCTCGGCATCGGCATCGAAAACGCGCCGCGAGCCGGCTGCTGCGGTGCGACCGATTACCACCTGAACGCGCAGCAGGCAGGCCTCGATCGTGCGCGCCGCAATATCGATGCATGGTGGCCGGCTATCGAAGCGGGCCGTGTCGAAGCGATCATTCAGACCGCGAGCGGTTGCGGCGCCTTCGTCAAGGAGTACGGACATCTGCTGCGCGACGATCCGCGCTATGCGCAAAAGGCGCGGCGTGTGAGCGAGCTTACGCGCGACCTCGTCGAAGTGTTGTCGGCGGAGAATCTCGACGCATTGCGTATCACCGAAGCCGAGCGCCGCGTGGCGTTCCATTGCCCGTGCACGCTGCAGCATGCCCAGAAACTGGGCGGCGCGGTGGAGGGCGTGCTGCAGCGGCTCGGCTTCGAATTGTCGGCGGTGCCCGACGGGCATCTATGCTGCGGCTCGGCCGGTACCTACTCGTTTACGCAGCCCGAGCTGTCGAAGCAGTTGCGCGACAACAAACTCGATGCGCTCGAGAGCGGCAAGCCGGATCTGATCGCAACGGCGAATATCGGCTGCCAGGCGCATCTTTCGGCCGCGGGACGAACGCCGGTACGGCACTGGATCGAGATCGTCGAGGACGCGCTCGCGCACGCATGAGCGTGTGCGGCCGCGGGGCCGTCGCGAATCGTCCGACGGTCGCGACGGTGACGCCTAGCGCGAAGCGTTTTCGCGGATGAATTCGAGGTGCGTGCCGAGCGCGCTGCGCGCGGCGCCTGGATCGTGCTTGCGGATCGCTTCGTAAATCGTGCGGTGCTGCTGCACGAGATAGAAGAGGTCGGCGTTACGTTTTTTAAACGTCGCGTACGTTTCTTCGATCGACTTCTGCACGAGATTGTGGATGCCGTGCATCACGTGCACGAGCACGATGTTGTGCGTGGCGTCCGCAATCCGCAAATGGAACGCGGCATCGAGCTGCGGCAGCGTGGCTCCGCCGTCCGTGACGTCGTACGGGTGATCTTTGCTGAATGCGGTTTCGAGCTCGGCGAGCGCTTCCTTGATGCTCTGGATGTCCGTCTTCGTTGCGCGGACCGCCGCAAGTTCGACCGCGACCGCCTCGAGCCCTTCGCGCATTTCGAGAATATCGCCGGCCGCCTTGCGATGGCGCGCCATCAGATGCGCGAGCGGATCTGCGATCAGCGGCGCGGTGGAGTTCGCAACCACGTAGCCGCCGCCCGTCTTCGACTGAATCAGCTTGCTGCCTTCCAGCCGCAACAGCGCTTCGCGCAGCGACGGGCGCGAGACATTGAGCTTCTGTGCCAGATCCCGCTCGGACGGCAGCGTTTCGCCGGCCCGCAGCGTTCCGTCGACGATCAACTGCTCGAGCTGGTCGCAGACCGCGTCGGAGAGCCGGAATCGCGGTGGCGGAACGATAGGGGTGTAGGACATCGGAGCCTTGAATTGATGGACTGTATGCCTGGGCCTGCGCCTGGTTCCGTGCGCGAATCCGCGCTCGAATCCGCGCCTCGACCCGTGAAAACCCGACGGTTTTTCAACGGGCAACTGTAGCCAGTAACAGGAGTCCGGTCAATTGCGGCTGATACGCGGGGGAGTGGTGGTTCGGGGCGTGAGGCGAAACCGCCGCGTCGCCACCGGCAAGGCGCGCCGGCGGATCGCTCCTGCCATCGCCTCGTGAACCGTTTCCGCCGTTGCCGAAAGACGGGTCGCCTTCTTTCGCATCCAACGCGGCCGATGCCGTCATAGTTAGACAACTGTGTCAAGAATAGGCGGTGCAGCCCCGTATGACGCAGGGCTAGTCCGCATCCATTAGTGCGTTGTGCGTAAACATAGTCTGTCCGTATTTACCCTTAAACGCCAGGCCCGTGATGACTAGACTTTAGCCAACGACGAAATGCGAGTTCGCATCCGATCGTCGAAGGTCACTATCTGATTCATTGAGAGGCTAATCATCATGAAGATCCGACATGCTCTAGTTGCGTCCCTCGTTGCTTCGGCGCTTGCCGTACCGGCTGCCGCGGCATTCGCCCAGCAGCACTCGACCATCACGCGTGCGCAAGTGCGTGCCGAACTGGCCCAGTTGCGCGCTGCCGGCTATCAGGGCGATACAGAAACTTCATATCCGGCAGAGATTCAGGCTGCGGAGGCACGCGTTGCCGCGAAACAGGCCCAGGCGGCAACGTCCGGCTACGGTCCGGGCACCGCGGGAACGTCGGCAGCGGGCGCGGGCGCTACGTCGAAATGACGGGCACCGCGGTGTCCGCGGTACGCGAAGGCGGATTGCCGGAGCGCAACCGGGCGAAGTGCGGGGCGATCGAAGTGGAGTGGGACGTCGAGAGGTTCGGGGCGCGTACCGCGTGATTCATGTTGTTTGCCGCGGGCGCGCGCCACTCGATGCTCACAGCGCCGCATCAACGAGCAACGACGCCTTCAACTGACGTATGCGCTGATCGACAAAATAGCCGCCGCCCTCGACGTAGCGTAAATAGCTGCGCCCGCACACCGTGCACTCCGACACCGTGCAGCGGTTGTACGGGAAATAGCGCGGTGCGATCGGCGCATCGGCGGACCAGTAACGGGTGCCGTGCGGATGATATTCGGCGAAGGTCGCGTCGTCCTGGTGCTGTTCCGCGAGCGTGCCCGCTTCGCGCAATTGCGCTTCGGGCATCGACAGCGGCAGCGTTTGCCAGCCGTCGGTCGGCGTCGCGTGGCACGCGCATGCAATCGTCACGGCTTCCGAGCGCGAGGCGAGTTCGGTCAGTGCGGCGAAGTCGAGAAGGGGCGGTGTGGTCATCGGGTCGTCAATGCGTGCGGAACAGGCTCATACGGAGGGCAGGCGGGCGGGGCTGCCGCGCGGCGCATGAAAGAGCCGCAAGCATCGCACATTTGAACTTCATTTGCGCGCGCCGCGTGCGCACTCGAGGTGCCACGCGGCGCGCATTTCCAGCACGGGTTTCATGCAGCGAGGTTAATGCAGCGAGGTCGATGCAGGGACTTCAACGCAGTCACGCCAGATGCTCACTGCACCGCGCTCGACTCCGACAGCGCCTCGCTTTCCTTCACCGTCGCGCGCTCGGGCAGCAGGAATGCGATCAGCGCGGCAAGGAACGCGGCCACGGCAAGCGCGATCAGCGCTGCGCCGAAGTTCCCCGTGAAGTCCTTGATGATGCCGACGAGCCACGGCCCGAGCAACCCGCCGAACTGGCCGATCGTGTTGATCAGCGCAATGCCGATCGCCACGGCGGCGCCCGTCAGGAATTCGCCGGTGAGTGTCCAGAACACCGCGAGGCATCCCCAGATGCCGGCCGCGGCGATGCACAGCAGAATCAAACCGATCAGCGGTTGCGACACGAATGCGCAGGCAAGCAGCGCGACGCCGCCGATCGTCATGCAGATCACGATATGCATGCGGCGCTCGCCGACGCGATCCGAATGACGCGCGACCAGATACATCGACACGGCCGCGCAGCAGAACGGCAGCGCGCTCAGGAAGCCGACCTGCAGATCGGTCGACGTACCCATGTTCTTGACGATCTGCGGCAGCCACAGCAGCACGCCATAAAACGCGGTCAGGAAGCAGACGAACAGCAGCGACAGGCTCCATACGCGCCCCATGACCGCGATTTTCATAAACGGCAGGCTGGCGGTTTTCGTGAGCTTCGACGCTTCGGTTTCGAGTTCGTTGACGAGCCACGCACGTTGATCGTCGCGCAGCCATGTTGCGCGTTGCGGACGGTCGGTGAGCCAGAACAGCACGAAAAAGCCGAGAACGACCGCCGGCACGGCTTCCAGCAGCAGCATCCAGCGCCAGCCGGAATAGCCGTGCGCGCCGTCGAGCGCATGCATCAGCAGACCGGACAGCGGCGAGCCGATGGCCGACGCGACGGCCGTGGCCATGATCACGCCGGCGTTTGCGCGCGAGCGGTAGCGCACCGGGAACCAGTAGGCGAGGTATGCGACGACGCCCGGAATAAAGCCCGCTTCGGCGACGCCGAGCAGAAAGCGCAGCACATAGAACGACGTCTGCGAATGGACGAATGCGAGGCCCGCGGAAACGAGTCCCCACGTCACCATGATTCGCGAAATCCACATGCGCGCGCCGAAGCGATGCAACGCGATATTGCTCGGTACTTCGAACAGTGCGTAGCCGATAAAGAAGATGCCGGCGCCAAGGCCGAACACCGATGCGCTGAAGCCGAGCTCATGGTTCATGCGCAGCGCGGCGAAGCCGACGTTGACGCGGTCCATGTAGTTGATGATGAGCAGCACGAACAGCAACGGCACGAGGCGTCGGTAGACGCGGCTGATCGTCGATGCTTCCAAAGAGTGGTCCAAGGTCTGTCTCCTAAGCGGCGCGAACGGCCTTCTCACGACCGCGCAATTCTGGGTTTCTACAACATCCGGCTTTCAACTGCCGTACGCCGCGCGCAACCCGCACCGGCGAAACGCACGGCCAGCGTGCGCTCAACGGGCCGGGGCACCCTCGACCGCCTGCGGATTGAGCACATTGACCGGCTTGCCCTCGCGCCATGCGAGCAGCTGATCGATCGCGATGCCGAAGTAGTGCTCGTACGTGTCTTTTTCGACGTATCCGATATGCGGCGTGGCAAGCACGTTGTCGAGCTTGATCAGCGGATGGGCCGCGCCATAAATCGGCTCGTGTTCATAGACGTCCACCGCGGCAAAACCGGGCCGGCCTGCCTTCAGTGCCGTTTCGAGCGCGCCCGGCGCAACCACTTCGCTGCGGCTCGTATTCACGAAAAGCGCGGTTGGCTTCATCGCGGACAGATCCTGCAGCGTGATCGAGCCGCGCGTGGCCGGCAGCAGGCGCAGATGGCAACACACTACGTCCGCCTGCGCGAAAAATTTCTGCCGGTCGCTTTCGCTTTCGATGCCGTCGGCCAGTGCGGCCGCGCGCGAGGTTTCGTGATCGTCGAGCGCGACGACCCGCATGCCGAACGCGCGCCCGTAACCGCCGACCACGCTGCCGATCTTGCCGTAGCCGGCGATGCCGAGCGTGCGGCCTTTGAGCCCGATGCCGAGATGCCCTTGCCAGAGGCCCGACTTCAGCCGGTTCGCTTCGACATGCACCTTGCGCATCGATGCCATGACGAGCGCCCACGTCAGTTCGGCTGCGGCCGTCGTCGCCGAGCCTTCCGCCGAGACGGGAATGCCGCGCGCCGTGCAGGCGGCGAGATCGACGTGATTCGCGGCGCGGCCCGTCTGGCTGATGAACTTCAGCTTCGGCAGGCGCGCGAGCAGCTCGGCCGTTACCGGCGTGCGCTCGCGAATCAGCAGCAGTGCGTCGGCATCGGCGAAACGTTTCGCCTGGTCATCGATGGATTCGAGCGTGTCGTTGTGGATCTCGACGTCGAATTGCGCGGCCAGCTTCGCATAGCAATCGAGCGTGCGCACGCAATCCTGGTAGTCGTCTGAAATGATCACTTTCATGGGTGGTCTCCGTGCGGGTCTTTCAGATCTTCGACCAGGGGGCCGACATCACGAGCTGATTTTCCTGACGCTCGATATAGCCCTGGGCGGTCATCTTTTTGTATTCGGCCCAGTCCGGGTCGGCTTCCATCGCGGCGCGGCGCCGCTGACGGTCTTCAAAACTTTCGTAGCCCCACAGGTGTACGACCTGGTTCAGCGTGCCCACTTCGGAAATGAAATAGCCGAGCGGGTCGCCCACATGCCGGCGTTGTACAGGCAAGCCGTACTTTTCGTACAGCGCCAGATAAGCCTTCAACTGGCCGGGCACGATCGTGTAGCGGCGCAAATCCACCAACATCCGTGTGTCTCCTTCAATCGATCATTGCTTCATTGAGTCATGCGGCGAAGTCTAGTGGCGCTCGATGGAGTAATACAATCGATAAAATTCGCTTGATTCACGAGCAAAATCGATGAATGACAAATCGCTGAATAAAACTTCCAAACGCCTTTCGATTCGCCATATCCGCGCATTCGTTGCGGTCGCGCTGCATCGGAGCCTGACGCGCGCGGCGGAGTCGCTGTTCGTCACGCAGTCGGCGTTGAGCCTCACGATCCAGCATCTCGAGGACGACCTCGGCGTTGCGCTGTTCGACCGCTCGACGCGCCGGCTCGATCTGACGCAGGCGGGCCGCGAGTTTTTGCCTTCGGCAGAAAGGTTGTTGCAGGATTTCGATTCGTCGATCCGCACGATGCGCGCGCTCGGCAAACGCGAGCGCGGCAAGGTGGGCGTGGCGGCGGTGCCGTCGGTGATGGCGCTGCTGCTGCCGGAGGCGGTCGCGGCTTATATCGATGCGTACCCGAATATCGACATCTATCTGCGCGAAGACAATTCGGAAACGGTGCAGCAGCGCATTATCAACGGCGACGTCGACTTCGGCATTTGCAGCCCGTGGGAGCACGACCCCGAACTCGTGTTCGAGCCGCTTTTCGAAGACAGTTTCGGCGTGGTGTTCGCCCCCCATCACGCGCTTGCCGAAAGCGACGGCGAACTGTCGTGGCACGACATCGACGGTTACCGGATCATCGGCTTCAGTCCCGACCTCGGCATGCAGTATCAGTTGAGCCGCACAGCGGGCCTGAGCGTGGAGGTACGCGAGCCGCGCTATCGCGTATCGAATACGTCGACGATCGAAACGCTCGTGGCGCGCGGAGTCGGGGTATCGATCATGTCGGCGCTGGCCGCGCAACGCGCGCCGCTCGATACGCTAAAGCTGCGCCTTCTGTCGCAGCCGGTGCTGACACGCACGGTCGGCGTGTTGCGCAGGCAGGGCAAATCGCTGTCGCCCGCCGCGGCGACGATGCTGCAATTCGTGCGCGCAGCGGTGCCGCAACTGGCCCGTTTTCCGGGCGTGCGCGTCGACCCGGCGCTGCTGGGCGATGCATCGGCGGCCGGACGCGAGGTTGCGCCGCGCAAAGCGTAGCGGCGCCCGTTCCACGGCATCGCGCCGCCGCCGGGGTCAGTCGACGGCTTTTGCGGCGGCGATACCCATCGCGATATGGCGCAATGCGTCGCGGTGCGTTTTCCATGCCCGTTGGGCATCGCGTTCCTTGCGCGCACGGCGCGCAGCGATTGCTTTTTCACACGAACGTTGCGCAACGCGCGCGTCGATGCGGTCGATCGCGATCGCCAGCACGGTCGACAGCACGCCGACCATGACGCCCAGGCCAATGAATAACGATAACGAGGGAGCAAAGCTCATTTTCTACTCCTGAAGGCGAAGCTGATTCGTCTGATTCATCCGTCTCGCGGTTCGCGTCGAACCGGATATCGAAGAACGTAATGCCGCTAAATGAGCGCACAGTGATGACCCGCGATCCGCAATCTGGAAATGCGCGGGAACCTGCAAAGTGCGATCTCGCTAAACGTGGCGCGTTTTGTACAGAACCCGCGCCAACGGACCGCGACAATGACCTGCCCGTTTTGAATTCGCACGGGCCTTTTCATGAAGTCACGACGGAGAAGAGGAATGTCCAAACTGGAACAGGTCGACACGCTCATCCTCGGAAGCGGTCAGGGCGGCAAGCTGCTCGCGTGGCACCTCGGTAATGCGGGCCAGCGCGTCGCGGTGGTCGAGCGTCAATGGGTCGGCGGTTCGTGTCCGGCGGTGGCATGTCTGCCGAGCAAGAACGAAATCTGGAGTGCACGCGTCGCGCATCTCGCGCAGCACGCGGCCGAATTCGGCACGATCACGGGCGCCGTGAAGACCGATCTCGCGAAGGTCCGGCAGCGCAAGCGCGAGATGATCGCGCGCGAAGACGCCGCGCATCTGGCGTTTTATCAATCGAGCGGGGCGGAACTGATCATGGGCCGCGGCCAGTTTGTCTCGCCAAAGACCATCGAAGTGACGCTCAACGAAGGCGGCACGCGCACGCTAAGCGGCACTCAGGTCGTGATCAACGTCGGCTCGCATGCGGCGATACCCGACATCCCAGGCCTCGCCGATGCGCAACCGCTCACGCATATCGAGGCGCTCGAACTCGATCAGTTGCCCGAACATCTGATCGTGCTCGGCGGCGGCTATATCGGTATCGAAATGGCCCAGGCATTGCGGCGTTTCGGCAGCCGCGTGACGATCGTCGATCACAACCCGCATCTGATGCATCGCGAAGACGCCGATATCGCCGAGGAAGTGCAGAACATTCTGCGCGGCGAAGGCATCGAATTGCTGCTCGATGCGCAGACCACGAAGGTGACCGGGAAGTCGGGCAAGGACGTGCGTGTCACGACGCGTGCGGGCGGCAGCGAAAGAACCGTCGAAGGCAGCCATCTGCTCGTTGCGACCGGGCGCATTCCGAACACGGCCGGTATCGGGCTCGACCGGCTCGGCGTCGAGCTCGACGAGCGCGGCTATATTCGCGTCAATGAACGCCTGCAGACGAGCGTGCCGGACGTATGGGCGATCGGCGAATGCGCGGGTAGCCCGCACTTCACGCATGTCTCGGTCGACGACTTCCGCATCGTGCGCGACAACATGGCGGGCGGCACGCGCAGCACGCAGGACCGGCTCGTGCCGTACTGCATGTTCACCGATCCGCCGCTCGCGCATGTCGGCCTCAACGAACGCGAAGCCGCGCGCCGCGAGGTGCCGGTGCGCGTCGGCAAGCTGCCGATGGCGCACGTGCTGCGCGGCGAAGCGACCGATGAAACGCTTGGCTTCATGAAGGTGCTAGTCGGCGACGACGATCGCATCGTCGGCTTCACGATGCTCGGTGCGGAGTCCGGCGAGGTGATGGCCGCGATGCAGACGGCGATGCTCGCGGGCCTGCCGTATCCGAAGCTGCGCGATGCGGTCATCGCACACCTCACCTATGCGGAAGGGCTCGGACGGTTACTCGGCAACGTGCCGGCGCGTGCGGGCTGAGCGTTCATCAACGCTTCACCGCGCGCGTGCAAGCTCCGCGTGATTCAAACCGGCCCGATCCGATTCGCTACAATAGCGCCGGCCATTCACGAGGAGAATCTGATGAAATTTGCATTGTGCGCGCTGACCGCCGCCGTTTTCGCCACCGCTGCCGGCAGCGCATGCGCGGCCCAGGGCTCGACCGAGAAGCTGCCGTCCGGCGTGACGGTCGAACATCTGACGCCGGGCAACGGTCCGCAGCCGACTGCCGCCGACGTCGTGCGCGTCAACTACCGCGGCACGCTGACCAACGGCACCGAGTTCGACAGCTCCGCGAAACACGGCGGTGCGGCCGAGTTTCCGCTGTCGCGCGTGATTCCGTGCTGGACGCAAGGCGTCGCGACGATGAAAGTCGGCGAGAAAGCGAAGCTCACGTGTCCGGCCGCAACCGCATACGGTTCGCGCGGCGTCGGCGTGATTCCGCCGAACAGCGACCTGATCTTCGAAGTCGAGCTGGTCGGCATCGTCAAGTAAGCCGGGCCGCCCTCGAGCGCGTTCGTTTGTTTCGGTATTCCCGCAGTCGAATCCCGCAGGCCGCATAGGCGTTGTTCAAGCAATGCTCATGCGGCCTTCATGCGTCGATCATCGGCATCTCCGTCTGTGCACCCCCGAATCGCCGTGAGCGTGCAAGCCGCGCGTGTTCCGTCCTGCGCAACACGGCGTGCGACGGGGCATACAGCGAAAAACTCGTCTCGCGTGTTACTGTGAGCAGTCGCGCACCCGCGCGGCAGCCTGCCGCCGCGGCGATCATCGGGTGGGCTGCGGCCGGCGTCGTTGCACTCATCGCATGGAGGCGCCTTGGACCATCCTTTGATCATCGGCTATGCGATCCTTGCGGTCGATCTCGCCGTATGGCGATTCCGTCTGCCGGCGCACGAAGTCGCGCGGCTCGTCGTCCGGCTGCTGCTGTTCGCGGCGCTCAGCTATGTGCTCTTCGCGTCGGGCCTGAGCCCGTTTACTCAGGCGCCCGGCTTCGGCTCGATGTCGGAGCATGTACTGGGACAGGTGCTCGAAATCATCTGGTGGTTGATGGGCGCGCGCCTGCTCGGCCAGGCGCTCGACACGCTGCTGTTGCCGCGCGCGTGGCGACGCCAGCGGCTCTTTCAGGACGTGTTCGGCGCGCTCGTGTTTCTCGCGGCGATCGTCGCGTCGCTCGGCTTCGTGCTCGAGCTGCCGATACGCGGGCTCGTCGCAACCTCGGGCGCGCTGGCCATCGTGCTCGGTCTTGCGATTCAAAGCACCTTGAGCGACGTGTTCGCGGGCATTGTGCTCAATACGACCGAGCCTTACCAGATCGGCGACTGGGTGTCGGTCGACGATGTCGAAGGCCGCGTCGTCGAAATGAACTGGCGCGCCACGCATCTCCTGACCTCGCAGGGCAATGTCGTGATCGTCCCGAATGCGGTGGCCGCAAAAACGAAGATCACGAATAACAGCCGGCCCGGTGCGCTGCACGGCGTGAAGGTCAGTCTCGAAATCTCGCCGCAAGAGCGGCCCGCGACGGTGATCGGCGCGCTCGAGCGGGCAGTGAGAAGCGTCACGTCGCTGATGTCGGACCCGGCGCCGTATGTGGCGGCGAAGCACAGCACCGTCAATTCGGTGCTCTACGAAGTGACCGGCTTCGTCGACGACATGGGCAAGAAGACGTCGGTCACCAACGAGCTATTCGATCTGTGCTACCGGCATCTCGCTTCCGCGGGGGTCGATTTGCGGCCGCTCAGCGTGCCGGCCGCGCCGGCGATGATCGACGATCCGCGCGAGGCGCTGCTGCGGCGCGTCGAACTGTTTTCGACCTTGAGCCGCGACGAATTGCACGATCTCGCGCCGCTTTTGACGCGCAAGGAATACGAAGTCGACGACGTGCTGTTGACGAAAGAAGTCGTGCCCGAGTGTCTGACGATCGTCGAATCGGGCATTCTGAGCGTGACGCTCGACGATGCGAACGGCGGCAGGGTCGAGGTGTCGCGGCTCGGACCCGGCGACACGATGGGCGAACAGGGGCTGCTTGCGGGCATGCCGGTACGCGTCGAGGTCACCGCGTTGAGCCGCGTGGTCGTCTACCAGTTGAAGAAGGACGACTTGACGCCGCTACTCAAGCGCAACCCCGATGTCGCGAGAGAAATGTGCGAACTGCTCGCGCGGCGGCAGGACAAGCTAAGCCGCATTTCGTCGTCCGTGGCGCCCGCCGCGCATACGGAGCAAGGCGTGCTTCAGTGGCTGCTCGACGGCATGCGCAAGCTGCACGATCTGACGTCCTGAACGCACGCTGAGCCTCGGCGTGCCGCGTTACAGGTCCAGCACGAGCGGCGCATCGGCGGCAGTCTCCGTGCGCGCCGGCACCGCACAGCAAATCAGCGCTTTGGTTTCGCCGGCCGGGAAATCGGGCACGCTCGCATAGGCGACCGCGCCCTCGAGAATCGCGGTGCGACACGTTCCGCAGCTACCGCCGCGGCAACTGAATTCCGGCGATAAACCTTGCGCTTCGGCCAATTCCAGCAGCGAACCGCTGGCCGGGTTCCATGTCGCCTGCTTGCCGGACTTCGCAAATACGACGCGCGTCGGTTCGGTCGCCGGCGCATGCGCGGCGACGGGCGGCGTCGTCGCGGCCGCGGCCTTTCCGTCACGCGTGCGCTTGAGCCCCGACGGTCCGAACGCTTCCGCATGAATCCGCTCGTCGGCGATATTGAGCTGGCGCAAGCCGTCGTACAGCGATTGCATGAACCCGGCCGGCCCGCACAGATAGAAATCGTAGTCGTCGAGCGGCAGCGTTGCGCGCAGCAGATCGAGGTCGATGCGCCCTCTGTGATCGAAGTCCTTGCCGCGGCGGCCGTCTTGCGGATCCGACACGGCGCGAACCACCTGCACCGCGCCGCCGGACACGCTCGCGAGATAGTCGATTTCGCCGGTGAACGCGCGCTCGTGCAGTGTGCGCGCGGACTGGAACAGCCACGTGGGCCGCATGCGCCGCATGCGCAGACCTTCGTAGACGATATGGCGCAGCATCGCGACCATCGGTGTGATGCCGACGCCGGCCGCGAGCAGCACGGCAGGGCGCTCTTCATGCGCATCGATCGTGAAGCGGCCCGCGGGCGCGCGCGCTTCGATCACGCTGCCCACGCGCAGCGTGTCGTGCAGGTGGCGCGAGACCACGCCTTCGCGTTTGACGCTGAGCCGATAGCCGCCGTCGGCCGGCCCCGATGAAATCGTGTATGTCCTGCGCACCGTCTTCGCTGCGCCCGCGGCATCTGGCGCATCCGTTTGATCGCGCAGCGCGACGCGAATCGGCAGATACTGCCCGGCCTGATGCGGAATCACGCCGGCGCCGTCGACCGGTTCGAGATGAAACGACCGGATCGTCGTGCTTTCGTCGACGATTTGCGCGACCTTGAACGGCCGCCATGCATCGGCCAGCGCAGCCGCTTGCAGACGGCGTTCGGCTTCGGTCCAATTGCCCGTCATCAGCGAGTTCAGCGACCAGCCGTCTTCGTTGAACGCCCAGCGCAGCGGCAGCGCGCGCGGACGGTAAACCACGCGGCGCGGCTTCACGCGCCACAGCCGTTCGGCGCCCTGAAATGCGGCAATTTCCGGCGAATCGACATCGACCGAGGCGTCGCCCGTGATCTGCAGCAGGTCGCCGGTCGCGAAGTCGACGAACACGAGGCCCGCGCGGCCGTTCGCGAGGATATTGCCGAGCGTCGCGAAAAACAGATTGCCCGCGAAGTCGGGAACGGTCAGCACGCCGTCCGCTCCGATGCGCACGAAGCCCGTGTTGCCGCCGCGATGCGACACGTCGACCTCGCGGCGCAAATCGGCAACGGCGCGCTTGACCTCGCTGTCCGGGTTGCTGTCCCGGTTGCTGCCCGCGATGCCGCGCCCGCTGCCGTCGGCATGGTGGTCCGCAGCGGCGCCGCCGCGGTCCGCATACGATGCAACAAAAAACGTATCGGCAGCCGCAATGATCTCGCGCGCGCGTTCGGTCAGTTCGTTGCCGATGACCGGCTCGGCATCGGACGCCACCGCCGGCTCGCGCGTGAACGCGAAGTTGCGGATCTGGATGTACTGCGGGCAATTGCCGAAACTTTGTCCGACATCGACCGCGAAGCCGGCCGCGCTCGACTCGCGCACGATGCCGTTCATGCGGTTGCGCCGGCGCGTATGCAGTTCGATGCCGAGCAGCGCCACGGCGGCGCCTTCGTGCACGCCGGCGGCGGCCGGGTCGCGCGGCTCCGGCATCGCGTCGACGCGCAGCCGGTGCGAATCGGGCGAATGCGCGAAGCCGGGCTTGCCCGCGACCAACGTTGCCCATACGTCGCCGTCGCGGTCCACGGAGCCGAGCGCGACGAACGGCAATTGAGCGAAAAACGCGCGATGCTGGTCAGGCATATGGTCGCGCACCACGCGCCGTCCGAGGTCCTTCATCCGGTCGGCAACGCCGGCTTGCCGCTGCAGCGCGACTTCGCCTGCATGCCAGGTCGAACCGGGTTCATCGAGCAAAACGGGTGCGGACATGTCCATCATTGCGCTCCTTCGCGGTTGCTTTCTTACTGCGTGGCCCTGAGTCCGGCCGCCGACTCCTTGAACTCGACGAAGCCAGGCAATGCCTGGATGCGCGCGAGCCATGCGAGCACCTGCGGGTAACCGGACAGATCGACGTTGCCTTCGGGCGCGCCGAAGATGTAGCTGTATAGCGCGATGTCGGCGATCGTCGGCGCCTCGCCGGTGATGAATGCGCGACCCGTCAGCGTCTCGTCGATCAGGCCCAGAACGCGGTGTGCGCGCGCAATCACTTCGTCGGCGTTGAAGGCGCGGCCGAACACCGTGATCAGACGCGCGGCGCACGGTCCGTAAGCGATCTCGCCCGCCGCCACCGACAGCCATCGTTGCACCGCGGCTTCTCCGGCCGGCGTCTGCGGCAGCCAGTCGGTCTTGCCGAACTTGCGCACCGCGTAGATGAGAATCGCGTTCGAATCTGCAATCACCGTGTCGCCATCGATCAGCACGGGAATCTGTCCGAACGGGTTCAGCTTCAGAAATGCCGGCGATTTATGTTCGGCTTCCGCCAGATTCACTTCGATCAGGTCGTGCGGAATACCGAGCAGCGACAGACCCAGATGGGCGCGGTGCGAATGTCCGGACAGTGGGTGGTAATACAGTTTCATGGGCGGTCTCGTGTTTGATGGACGGTCCGGACAATCCGGATCGCTCGTAGGCAGTGTAGGAACGGGGCGCGCAATTCTGAATACGCGGCGAGCCCAAAGCATTTTTCTCGTTACGAGAAGAATGCGCGGGAAGCCCGTCGGACGGGCGTGAGCGGCCTGTCGCGCCGGTTGCGGCCTGTTGCGGCTGATGGCGGTCGATCGTGGCAGCCCGCTGCCGCGCGTCTGAGCCGCGCAAGCATATCGATGATCCGTTCGGGCATGCCGCGGCGCGTCGCGCGCGGCTACACTCGAAGCGGGCTTCTTTATTCCTCGACGAGGCGTGGTTACCGATGAATCTCGGATTCGTTTCACTGCCGGCAGGGCCGCTGATCCTGTTTGCGAGCGTGGTCGCTGCACTGGCAGCCGGCCGATTTGCGACCAGACGCAGAACGGGCGGCGACGAGGGCGTCTCGGCCAGGATCGACCAGTCGATCTTCAACACGCTGATTGTCGGGCTCGTCGTGGCGCGGCTCGCGTTCGTCGGACGCTATCTGCCCGGCTATGAAGGCAGCATCGGCAAGATGCTCGATTTCCGCGATCTCGGTTTCGACCTGCTTGCAGGCGCCGCTGCCGGCGTATGCGTGCTCGCGTGGATCATGCTTCGCCGCCGCGCGTTGCGCAGGCCGCTGTTGATTGCGGTGGCGGCCGGTGTCGCGACCTGGAGCGCGGCGAGCGCGTCCGCTCAATTCGCGCAGGCGCCGCAAAGCGTGCCGCAGGTTTCGCTCGTCGACAGCGCCGGCCAGTTGCAGCCGCTCGCGCGCAACGACGGCAAACCGCTCGTCGTCAATCTGTGGGCGACGTGGTGCCCGCCGTGCCGGGCCGAGATGCCGGTGCTTGCGCGGGCACAGGCCGAGCACGCGCGCATCGACGTCGTGTTCGTCAATCAGGGCGAAGCGAAGGCGATGGTCGACGACTATCTCGACTCGCAAGGCATTCGTATTGCGAACTCGATGCTCGATCCGAACCTTGCGGTCGCGCGCGCCGTCGAAGCGGCCGGTTTTCCGACCACGCTGTTCTACGATGCGCGCGGCCGGCTGCTTGCGCGGCATCTCGGGCCGTTTTCGCGTGCGACGTTCGAAGCCGCGCTCGAACAGTTTTATCCGCCCGAGCCGGCCCAAAAGCAGGAGGCCGCGCGATGAACGGCTGCGCTGCGCACGCGGGGAATGCACGGCGGCACAGTGCAAGCCAGAAAGCGCGGCGGGTTGCGCTTGCCGCATCGGTCATGTTTTTCATTTACTCGTTGGAGCCTGTCATGACTGCCCGAGCCGACACACCCGATGCGAGTCCCGCATCGCTCGTCACGCTGCAAAGTCGATACGATTTCGCGACTACGGTCGCGCGCCTGCGCGACACGCTTGCGGCGCGCGGACTCACGCTGTTCGCCGATATCGACCAGAGCGAAGCGGCTGCCGGCGTCGGCATGCCGTTGCGTCCCACGCGGCTCCTGCTGTTCGGCAATCCGAAGGCCGGCACGCCGGTGATGGCCGCGCGCCCGCATGCGGCGCTCGAGTTGCCGCTCAGGGCCGTGGTGTGGGAGGACGCCGATCGGCATGTCCATATCGACTATCAGGATGTGACGAAGACGCTCGTCGCGTACGGCGTCGACGCAGCGCTGCTTGCGCCGCTGCAGCCGGTGCCGGCGTTGCTGCGCGCGGTGGCGGGGCAGTAGCGCATCGCGTGTGGCCCCGAACCGTCTGGCGGCGCGGGCGCCTGTGGCCTGTTGCGCGATCCGGGTTCCTGCGAACGCCGGGCGGCCACTGATACGCCAGTGGCCCGGTGATCGATTCGCTGCGGCTGCTCTTCGCGCCCGTATCGCTATTCGAAGTCGCCCAATTGCGACGTGAGTTCGTTGATGCGCCGATCGGCCCGCGCGATCGACTCGCGGATGTGATCGAGCTGCGCACTCGTCCCCGCGATACGCGAGCGCAAGGTGCCGATGTGCGTGTCGGCGTCGTCGATCAATCGCTGCAGCGATCGCATCGATGCGCGTCTTCGGTCGATCTGAAGCCTTGCCTGGTCCAATGCGGTCTGATACGAGGGATCCGCATCGCCACGCCCGATCTGTCGTGCGAAAAACTCGCACATGCCCTGCTGCAAGTCGATATCGTCGCGTAGCGATTGCTGATCGGCGCGCATCTGCTGCCGAAACGTTTCGTATCTGCCGGTCAGGTCGTACGTATCGCGAATGTTCTGCCGTGCGTCGAGGCGCCGGACTAGCAGATCGTCCAGTGTCGCTCGCGTCTCACGTAGATCGTTGTCTATCTGCGCGCGCGTGAGCAGCGGGCGTCCGGCCGGCAGGCCGACGTCGTGATGGATTCGCCATTCGCCCGCGCGGTCAAGCCGGATCGGGATGCCGGGTTTGGTCGGGTCCTGTGGCTGAACCACGCGCCACGTTCCGTTTGCCGGGTCGTTGCGGATCGCGTAGTAGTGTTTTCCGACCGCCGCATACTGTTGCTTCGACTCGTCCATCAGCACGTGGGCGTTCCGTGGATCGAATGTCAGGTCGCCGTGCGGCGCGCCGATGTATGCATCGGGCAGCATGCCGCTGCTCGTGCGGGCGGCAGCCATCGGTGCAGCGGTCTGCCGTCCGGCGCCACGAAAGCCCGCCGCACCGCGCGGCCCGCTCGCGGCGGTCCCGGCATCGCGCGGCCCATGTTCGGCTTGTGCCTCGTGGACACGCTCGACGCTTTGCGTGTCGATTCGACGCAGCGGCGCGGGGATTTCCGCCGAACCTGTCCTGCCTGGCTCGACATGCATCTGACCATGCAACGGGGGAAGGACGATCATCGCGAACGCTCCTGGAAAAGGCGCGCAAGCCCGTCGCGCGCCGTCGCAGGGCCGCGGCCGGCGCGATCGGTCGATCGCCGCGCGTTAGCGTGATTTATTCAGAGATTGGCGCGGCGATGTGGTGCTATGAGCAAGCGGGCGCACGATGCACATGGCGCAACCGGGCGCGCCTGCGTATGCAACGCATTCAGAACTTCTCCGGTTCCTTCTCCCACGCGAGCTCGATCGCATGCAGCGCGCCGAGCACGATCGAGCGGTTGAGCGCCGCCGCGAGCGTGCCGTCGCGTTCCTCATACGCTTCGCACAGCCGCTGATGATCGGCGCACGAGCGCTGCAATCGGCCCGGCAACGACGTGCTCAGATGGCGCAGCCGGTTCGTGCGCATCTTCAGCGTGTCGAGCACTTCCTTGAAGATGTTGTTGCGGCAGACGCGCAGTTCTTCGTCGCGAAATGCGACATTCGCCCAGAAATAGCCATCCACGTCGTCGCGCGCCGCAACGTCGGCGAGACGCTTGTGGGCGCGCCACAGTGCGGCGATGTCGTCGTCGGTGGCCTGCGCGACGATTGCGTAGGATACCTGTTCATACAGCACCGCGCGCAGCTGATAGATCTCGCGTACATCCTTGATATCGAGTGTCGACACACGCGGCCGGCGCCGCGGCGACCAGTCGACGAGCCCTTCGCGGCTCAGCACGAAAAGCGCCTCGCGCACCGGCGTGCGGCTCACGCTGAAGCGCCTCGCGAGGTCCACCGAATTGAGGTCGTCGCCGGGCCTCAGGCGTCCTTCGATAATGCCGCGCGCGACCCATTCGACGATTTCGGCCACGCGTGGCGAATCGGCTTCCTCAAGCGGCGTCGTACCCGTAGCGAGGCCCGCCGCCACGTTTTTGTCCCCATCCCTGACCATTGTCTGTTTCCTCGCTCGACTGGCGCCGATGCATTGCACGGGGCCAGATTCTAACAAACCGGCAACGGCCCGAGACACGCGGCCCCGAGCGCTTGTCTCGACCGTTACGCACGTAAAGTGTGGACACTTAGTCAATGTGTCGCTTGAGTTTACTAGAAATTCGCCGCATACTCCGTTCAAGTGTCGACACTAAGGTTTCTAAAAACACACACTTTCCATTGGAAGACAGGAGACGTCGATGTATATGGATAAGGAGCTTGCAACCGCCGGGTACGGTCATGCGAGCGTTTCGGCGCGCCTCGACCGGCTGCCGCCCACGCGCTATTTCAGAGGGCTCGTGGCGCGCATCGCGGTCGGCGGCTGGTTCGAGTTCTACGAACTCTTCATGGCGGCGTATGTGTCGCTCGGCCTGATTCACAGCGGCCTGTACCGGGCGACGACGGCCAGTCTGTTCGACGTCAACGGCTTTGCGAGTTTTCTCGGTTCGTTCTTTGCCGGCATGTTTCTCGGCACCGTCGCGCTTGGCGGGATCACGGACCGCTACGGACGGCGCGCCGTATTTACGGCGGCGATGGTCATCTATTCGATCGCGACTTTCATTGCGGCTTTCCAGACTTCGCCGGAACTGCTCGACGTATGGCGTTTCGTCGCGGGCGCGGGCATCGGCGTGCAACTGCTGACGGTCGACACCTACATCTCGGAGCTCACGCCGTACAAGACGCGCGGCCGCTACATGGCGTTCAGCATTCTCGTGATCCTCACGTCCGTGCCGGTCGTCGCGGTGCTCGCGTATGCGCTCGTGCCGCGTACCGTGCTCGGCCTCGAGGGCTGGCGCTGGGTCATGATCATCGGTTCGGCCGGCGCGATCGCGATCTGGTTCGTGCGGCGCGGCCTGCCGGAGTCGCCGCGCTGGCTCGAAAGCAAGGGCCGCACTCAGGAAGCAGGTGCGATCGTCGATGCGATCGAAGCACGCGTGGTCGCCGAAACGGGCCGGCCGCTCGCCGCGCCTAAGGCCGATGCCGCAAGGGCGCCCGCGCGCGCCCCCGCATCGGACACGGACAAGGGGGCGTGGGCCGAGATGTGGAAGGGCCGCTATCTGCCGCGCACGATCATGCTGTCGCTGTTCAACTTCTGCCAGACCTTCGGCGTGTACGGCTTCGGCTCGTGGGTGCCGGTGCTGCTGTTTTCGAAGGGCATCACGATCACGCACTCGCTGCTCTACACGATGGTGATCGCGTTTGCGACGCCGCTCGGTGCGATCGGCGCAATGATTTTTGCGGAACGGCTCGAGCGCAAATGGCAGCTGGTGGGCTGCGCGCTCGTCGTGGCGGTGGCCGGCGTGCTGTTCGGCCAGGCGCGCGAGCCCGCGCTGATCCTGATCTGCGGCAGCGCGGTGACGGTCGCGAACAACTGGCTGATCGGCATTTTCCATACGTACCAGGCCGAGCTGTATCCGACCCGCATCCGCGCCCGCGCAGTCGGCTTCGTGTTCAGCTGGAGCCGGGTCAGTTCGATTTTCGTGGGGTTCTGGGTGGCGGCCTTGCTCAAGCAGTCGGGCGTGACCGCCGTGTTCGTGCTGATTTCGTCAGCCATGTTAGTGATCGTCGTGATGGTCGGCGTGCTCGGCCCGAAGACCAACGGCGTTCGTCTCGAGGAGTTGTCTCAATGAGTTTTGCCGCCGCCGCATTCGCGCAGGGCCTTTACGCGCTCGCGCAGCGTCCGCTGCCCGCCGACGTCCAACGGGAGGCCCGGCGTTCGTTCATCAATGTGGTCGGAACGTCGATCGGCGCGTCGCGTCATCCGGGCGTCGACGCGATTCTCGGGGCCGCGCGCGACTTGCGCGTGGCCGCGCTCGCGCCGGTGCCGGGCCGCACCGAACGCGTCGATGTGCATTTCTCGGCGCTGGCGACCGGCTTTGCCGGCCATCTCGACGATTTCGACGACACCCATCTTGCGACCGTGATTCACCCGGCCGCGTCGGTGCTCGCGGTGCTGACCGCGCTCGCGCCCGAAACGAAGCCGACCGGCGCCGCGGCGCTGAGTGCATTCGCGCTCGGCTGCGAGGCGCAACTGCGCGTCGGCGTATCGATCTCGCCCGAGCATTACGACCGCGGCTGGCACATCACGGGTACCTGCGGCGTGATCGGTTGCGCGTTCACGGCGGGCCTGCTGCTCGGTCTTGACGAAGCGCAACTCGCGGACGCGGTCGGCATCGCGGCCTCGATGTTCGTCGGCCATCGCGAGGCGTTCGGCACGATGACGAAGCCCTATCACCCGGGCAAGGCTGCGTCGAATGGCATCGCGGCTGCGCGTCTCGCGAAGGCGGGACAACGCTCGCAGGCCGATATCTTCGAAGCGCAAGGCGGCTATTCGCATTCGATGTCGACCAAAGTCGATTTCGATCTGATGATCGGTGCATTCGGCGAGCGCTGGGAACTGCTCTTCAATACATACAAGCCGTATCCGTGCGGCATCGTCGCGCATCCGGCGATCGACGGCGGTCTCGCGCTGTCGGAAAAGATTTCGAACCCGGCCGACATCGAGACGATCGCGCTGCGTTGCCATCCGCTCGTGCCCGAGCTGATGGGCAACCCGCAGCCGAAGGACGGCTTGCAGGCGCGCTTCAGTGCCATTCACGGCGTGGCAGCCGCGTTGTGCGACAAGGTGGTCGGCATCGCGCAGTACGAAGATGCGCGCGTCGTGCAGGACGACGTCAAGGCCGTGCGTGCGAAAACGACGCTAGCGCCCGATACGTCCGTGAACCGCGACGAAGTGTTCATCGAAGCGCGCCTGAAGAATGGCATGAGCGTCAAACATCACGTCGAGCATGCGCGCGGCAGTATCGCGCGCCCGCTCACCGACGACGAACTGCTGAACAAGGTTCGCCTGCTTGTCGATCCGCTGCTTGGCAACGGCACTGCGCAGAAGCTCGCGGCGCTTGTCGATGGTCTTGCCGACGCGGCGAATCTCGACGGACTTTTCGCGCTTTGCACCACGACGAAGGAATCGAATCATGCATAACCCTGCTGCTCACTCCGCCGTATCCGACGCGCTGGTCCGGTTCGCGTCGGGCCCGCTCACTGAACGAGGCGCGCGGGCCGTCGCTGCCGCGGCGCGTGCCGTCGGGCATGCGCGTTCGAAGGTCGCGTCGCTGAATCAGGCGGGCCGGCAGACCGCCGCGCTGCTGCAATCGCAGGGCAGCGGACCGAACGACACGCGCGTGCAATCGTGGGCGCTCGGCGCGACGCTCGCGAACGAGGCGTCCGCGACCGAGGCGACGCCGGTGCTGGCCGCCGTCGTCGCGATCGGCGAACTGGTGTCGGCCGATGCCGACGATCTCGCGGCCGCCGCCGCGGTCGGCATCGAAGCCGCGCTGCGCATTCGCAATGCGGTGGACAGCGACGAGTTTCGCGCGCGCTGGAACGTTGCATCGGCTGTCGGCGTGCTCGGCGCCGTGCTCGCGGTCGCGCGCATCCTGAAGCTCGACGAAACGCGCACGCGCAACGCGCTCGGCATCGCGGCGACGCAATCGGCGGGACTTGCCCATAACGCGGGGCTGCCGCTCGCGGGGCTCGAGGTCGGCAAGGCGGCCGCCGATGCGATCGAGGCCGCGCTGATGGCGAAGCATGGCTTCACGAGTGCGCCCGCTTCGATCGACGGCCGGCGCGGTTTCGCTGCGCTGATGGCGTACCGGTTCGATGCGGCGGCGATCACCGAGGGTCTCGGCGACGAGTGGCTGTCGGCTCAGTGAGTCGTGCATGAGCCCATGCATGAGTCGTGCATGAGCCGCGCATGAGCCTTTCTCGCTGCGCGATCAGCGCGGTGAGAACGGCTCCAGCGTGACGGACACGACATGCGAATGCCAGAAACCGCACCTGGCGATCGCCGGCACCCACGCGTTGCGCTTGCGGGTTCTCGCCGAGCCGTGAATCGTCACCGTCGAATCGACTTGCGATGTGCGCGGCTCGGCGGCACCGGGCTGCGAAGCGCTTTGTGACACGCTCTGTGGGACGCTCTGCGCGAGGTTTTGTGCGGTGCTTTGCGTCGGGCGTTGTGCAGTGCTCTGCGTGGCGGAAGCCTGCGCGCTAGCGTCGACGTCGCGAATCTTCGCCTTCAGCAGGCGCACGTCGGGTGCGAGAAACGTGTCGTAGCGTGTTGCAGTGCGGATCCAGCGGTCTATTTCCGCAATGCAATTGATGACCGCGGGGCGGACGTTGATGTGGGTGAGATAGGCGTAGTCCTCGGGAATCGCATCCTGGGCATGCGATGACGCGGCTTGGAGAATCAGCAGAGCGCCGGTAAGGGCGATGGGAACGACAAATCCTTTCATGACGGGTAAGAGAGGCGAGTGAGGCTGTTGAATCCATGAACACCGCGCAGCCACGACGACTGGACGGTGTCGCGCTGTGCGTAGCGGTTGTGTGTCGATCTGTGTGGCGGTTCGTCTCGCGCGTTGGACAATGTGGCCATCTAGTATGGCGAAAGTTCCGCTGCTGCCGCGCATTATGCAATGAGAAGCCGCCTCCCATTTTTCAATCTGCTCGCGGCACTGGGCCTCGTCGTGTTGCTTGCGACGGCCTGTTCGAACAAGGACAGCGTGTTTGCGAGGCCGCCTGCGTGGACCGTGCGTTCGCACGCGACGGTCGCGGCGGTCGCCGACTGTATCGCGGCGAAGTGGCAAGCCAGCGCGCGCCATCTGCATCGTGCGCGCCGCGACAAGATAAGCCTCGTTTAAGTTTCACTTAAGATTCGCACCTTACGGTTTGGCTTCCCCGACCTCATGGCCAAGCCAGCCTCCCCATGCCGTCGAAACCATTCAGTCGATTCGCCGCGCACGTTATTCACGCGTGCGTACAGCGCGAATAGGGCAGTGCGATCACCGCTACACGCCGATACGTACCTGCCGCAAGCAGGCTCGTCAATCCCGCTTCCTGTTTTTCCGCCTTCTTTTCCATGCCTTTTCCCGTAGTGGCAGCGCTTTCGACGCGCGCCGGCAAGGTTTTATTTCTTTGTGCGATCAGTTCGGCCTGTGCAGCGTGGCTGATGACCGAACCGTTTTCCGTGTCTCATACGCGGCCGCTCGCCGGGAGCGACGATGCGGACGCGTTGCCGGCTCAGCCGATGAGCCGCGACGCCGATGCATCGCGCGCGGCGCCGGCCGGGAACAGTGCAAATGGCGCAAGTGCCGCAAGCGCGGCAACAGGCGCCACCGCCGCGCCGCCGCCGATGACCGTTCGCACGGTGCCCTTGCAAACGAGCTTCGACGACGCGATGCAACTGCTCGGCGTCGACGCGCGCACGGCATCGCTGCTCGAGCGTTCGTATTCTGGCGTGATCGATTTTCGCCGCGATCTGCGGCACGGCGATACGGTTAGCGTGGTGCTTGCGCCGTCTGCGGCGGGCGGGTCCAAAGAAGCAGCGAAGGGCGAGCCGCTCGCGGTGCGTGTGCAGCGCGGCAATGCGTCGCACGATCTGTTCCTGCACCGCAATCTGCAGGGCAAACCGTTTTACTACACGAAAAGCGGCACGAGCACGACGCCGTCGTTTGCGCGCTTTCCGGTGGCGTACACGCGCGTGTCGTCGGGCTTCGCGCTGCGGCGCCTCGACCCGGTGACGCACCGCTGGCAGAGCCACGACGGCGTCGATCTCGCGGCCCCGACGGGTACGCCCGTGCACGCGACGGCGCGCGGCACCGTCTCGTTTATCGGCCATGAGCGCGGCTACGGCCGCATCGTCGTGCTCGATAACGTGCCGCCGTATCAAACCGCGTTTGCGCACCTGTCGCGTTTCGCGAAGGGCTTGCATCGCGGCAGCCGCGTGCATCGCGGACAGGTGATCGGCTATGTCGGCTCGAGCGGATGGGCCACGGGGCCGCATCTGCATTTCGAGGTGCGGGTCGACGACGTGCCGCGCGACCCGCTCACGGTCGCCTTGCCCGGCCACGGCTCGGGGCTGCATGGCGACGAGCGCAAGCGTTTCGCCGCGCAGGCGCAGCGCCTGTCCGCGCTGCTATGAGGGGCGGCGCGCTACGTTCTGTTCCGACTGTCCCGCCGTGGCTACCTGTGCTGCGCGCGACGCACATGCGGCAGCTTCTCACGGCCGTCGTGATCCTCGCGTGCCTTGTTCCCGCGCTCGCACTCGCGAAGCGCGTGGCGCCGCGGCCGGCCGTGCTGGCCCGCGCGGCGATGGTCGTCGATCTCGCGAGCGGCGGGACGCTCTACGCGAAACATGCCGACGAACGGTTGCCGATCGCGTCGCTGACCAAGCTGCTGACCGCGATGGTCGTGCTCGATTCGAAGCGCTCGCTGCTGCGTCCGGCGCGCATCACGCACGACGATGTCGACCGTCTGAAATGGTCGCGCTCGCGTCTGCCCGTGGGTTCGCTGCTGTTGCGCAAGACCATGCTGCATATCGCGCTGATGTCGTCGGAGAACCGTGCGGCGTTTGCGTTGAGCCGCGACTATGCGGGCGGGCGCGGCGGCTTCGTGCGGGCGATGAACCGTACGGCGCGGCGGCTGCATATGTCGCGCAGCCATTTCGTGGACCCGGCCGGGCTCTCGCCGCGCAATGTCTCGACGGCGCGCGATCTCACGCGGCTTGCGCGCGCCGCGTATCGCTACGCGAAGATCCGGAAGTACTCGACGTCGAAGGGGCAACTGGTGCTCGGCGGCGCAGGCCCGCTCATGTATCACAACACCGACCCGCTCGTGCGCCGCGCATCGTGGCATGTCGGCCTGCAGAAGACCGGCTTCACGAACGAAGCGGGCCATTGCCTCGTTATCGTCACGCAGGTGCGCGGACGTGCGGCGCTGATCGTGCTGCTCGGCGACCCGACACCGACCGCGCACTTCCAGGATGCAATCGATCTGCGGCGCTGGCTGATCGACGGACCGCGCACGCACGCAACGCACAGAATGACGCGCAAACGCCGCTAGGCCGTGGCGGCAACATAGCAACACCTCGTTCCCGTTTCTCCCCAACGGGCGGCTCCCATGAAGGGAATGAACGATCCGTGCCACGCGTTCTATTGATTGCGCGGTTTCGGTAACATCGGTTCGCTCGAACTCGTCCGGAGCCGATGCCGATGTCATGTCGATGCTGACTGGACCGCCTTATCAGCCTTCGAGGAGCAAACGAGATCATGCAAGCCTGTACCGCGGCCCGTGCCCGCCTGTCTTCCGATTTAAACCGTTTCGACAATTTCGATATCGATCATCCACCGGCGCGCCATCCGGCGCGGCGTCGCCGCGTGTTCGCGCGCGGCACGCTCGCCGCGCTTGGCATCGGCATCGGCATCGCATTCGCGGGCACGGCTTTCGCACAACAGCCTGCATCGGGCATCAAGGTCGAAACCCTGCTCAAGACCGAAAAGTCGTGGGACGGCACGCGCTACAAGGCATATCCGTCCGGGCAGCCGCAACTGTCGGTGCTGAAGATCGAGATTCCCGCGCATTCGGTGCTGCCGTGGCACACGCATCCGATGCCGAACGCGGGCTATGTGGTGTCCGGCGAGATCACCGTTGAAAAAGAGGACGGCGAGAAACAGACGGTCAAAGCCGGGCAGGTCTTGCCCGAAACGGTGGGCAGCGTCCATCGCGGTGTAACCGGTGATAGCCCCGTTACGCTGATCGTGTTTTATGCGGGCACCGGCGGGATGCCGCTTTCCCAGCATCCGTGAAGCGGTTTCGCGAATAATAGCGGGCGACGGCTCCGTATCGATTGCACATCGATCGCAGATCGGCGGCCAATGTGCGGCCCGTCGGCGAGACTTTGTCTGTTACTCGTCTATAAACGACCCTCACCGGAGAAGAAATGACTGGCAAGACGGCTCAAGCACGACCGCTCGCCGCTGCGCGCCTCGCGCTCGCGGCGGCTGCGGCACTGGCGCTGTGGCAAGCGGCACCGCGCGCGGCGCATGCGGATACGACACTGCTCAATGTGTCGTACGACGTGGCGCGCGAACTGTATAAGGACATCGACCCGGCCTTCACCGCCGAATACAAACAGAAGACGGGCGAGACCGTCGACGTGCGCCAGTCGCACGGTGCCTCGAGCGCGCAGGCGCTGTCGGTGCTGCAGGGCCTGCCGGCCGACGTCGTGACGATGAACCAGCAGAACGATATCGATCTGCTCGCGCAGCAGGGGCATTTGCTGCCCGAGAACTGGCGTACGCGCCTGCCGCACGACAGCGCACCGTATACGACGACGATGGTGTTCCTCGTGCGCAAGGGCAATCCGAAGCACATCGAGGATTGGGACGATCTTGCAAAGCCGGGCATGCAGGTTGTGATTCCGAATCCGAAGACGGCCGGCAATGGACGCTACACGTACCTGGCCGCGTGGGGATACAGGAAGCTGCACGGCGCAACCGATGCGCAGGCGCTCGACTTCGAGAAAGCGATCTTCCGCAATGTGCCCGTGCTCGATACCGGCGGACGCGGCGCGACGACAACCTTCACGCAGCGCGGCATCGGCGATGTGCTCGTGACCTTCGAAAACGAGGTGGCGCTGATCGATAGCGGCGTGGGCGGCGGCGGTTTCGATGTCGTGTATCCGTCGATGAGCATTCTTGCGGCGCCGCCCGTCGCCGTGGTCGACAAGGTGGTCGACAAGCGCGGCACGCGCAAGGAAGCGCAGGCGTTCGTCGACTTCCTGTATTCGCCCGCCGCGCAGGAAATCATGGCGAAGCATCACTTGCGGCCGACCGACGCGTCGGTGCTCGCGAAGCATGCAAACGAGTTCAAGCCGATCAAAACTTTCACGGTCGAGCAGGTATTCGGCAACTGGCAGAACGCACAGAAGGTGCATTTTGCCGATGGCGGCACGTTCGATCGGATCATCGTCGACCGGAAGTAGCTCGCTTCCGTCTTCTTCCGTCCCCTTCCGTCCCTTCGCTGCGCGGGCCCGCGGCTTGCGCAGCGACTGCACATCGATTTCGCGTCGACCTGACGCGAGCGCGGAACTAATCCGGCGCGCGATCGATCACGTACTACTTTCAGACCTCGAACGGCTGACGCCTTTGCGGACATAAGCGATTCACGGGGCATGACTTTCGTCCGCCCCGCCGGACCCTCGCGTCGAATTGTTCGACAGTGAAGTGTCGGGCACGAGTGCGTTCCATCACGAGAGTCACTTCGTCATGACAACGGAAACCAAAGTTTCGATCTGTCTGCCGACGTATCAGCGTCCCGATCTGATCGTCCAGTGTCTCGATTCGTGTCTTGCGCAGACGTACCCGAATATCGAAGTACTGATCGGCGACGATTCGAAAGACGACCGCACGAGGCAGCTGATCGAAACGCGCTACGCAGGCGAACCGCGCATCCGTTACTGGAAACACGAGCCGTCGCTGAAACAGCCGCGCAATATCGCAAGCCTGTTCGCACGCGCAACCGGCGACAAGATCGTGCTGATTCACGACGACGACTATCTCGCACACGATTGCGTCGACCGGCTGCTGCGCGCATGGGCGCTGAGCCCCGCGATCGAAGTCGCGTTCGGCGATCAGTACGAGGTGGACGAGGCCGGCAAGATCGACATCGAAGGCAGCGCACGGCTCAATGTCGCGTATTTCCGCACGGCCGGCGCGCAAGGCTTGCAGCCGCTGCCGGGGCGCACCGGCGTGATCCAGATGCTGCCGAACAACGGCTGGATGGCGAATGCCGATCTGGTCAAGCGCATCAGCTACAAGGAGCGCTACGGTCTGGGCTGCGAATATGTGTTCGGCACGCAGCTATGCCTCGCGGCGCGCGGCGTGTACTACCTGAAGGAGTATGTGTCGTACTACCGGAAGACGGGTGTGTCTATCACGACCGCGACGCGTGCTTCGATGGGCGCGGCGACCATGCATGCGTACGATTTCCTCGTGCATCTGGCGTTGCCGCCGCCGCTCGAGCCCGCGCGCCGTGTCGCGTTGCGGCGCATGGTGCCGATCGTCGTGTCGATCTACGCGAAGAACGGCGCGCCCATGCGCGCGTTGCGCGTCGCGCTCACGCATCTGTATGCCTACCGCTACGGCTTCGACCGGCGACTGTATTTTCACCTCGCGAGGATTGCCGTTGCGTCGCTGAAGCCGGGCCACGGCGTGCCGCAGCGCGCCGATTGAAGTCAGCCCTTGTTGAAGCGCGCAAGGAACTGCTGCGCGCGCGGCGACCTGGGCGCGCCGAAAAACGCCTCGGGCGGCGCGCTCTCGACAACCTGGCCGCCGTCCATAAACACGACGCGTGTCGCGACCTGGCGCGCGAATTCCATCTCGTGCGTGACGATGATCATCGTCGCGCCTTCGGCGGCAAGCGATTTCATGACCGCGAGTACCTCGCCGACGAGCTCCGGGTCGAGCGCGCTAGTCGGCTCGTCGAACAGCAGCACGTCGGGTTTCATCGCCAGCGCGCGTGCGATGCCGACGCGCTGCTTCTGGCCGCCCGACAGCCGTGACGGAAACTGATCGCGCTTGTCGGCGAGGCCCACGCGCGCGAGCAGCGCTTCGGCCTCGGCGCGCACGCTTGCCCGGTCGCGCTGCAACACGTGCAGCGGCGCTTCCATCACGTTTTCGAGCACGGTCAGATGCGGCCATAGCGCAAAGTGCTGAAATACCATGCCGATTTTCGCGCGCATCTGGGCGAGATCCGCATCGCTCATCTTGATGCGCGTGTTGTCGCGCACGCCCATGCGCTTGCCGGAAATATGCACGCTGCCCGCATCGGGCGTCTCGAGCCAGTTGATGCAGCGAAGCAGCGTGGATTTGCCGCAGCCGGACGGCCCGAGCAGGCAGATCGTTTCGCCTTGCGCGACGTGCAGCGACACGTCGCGCAAGACCTGATTGCTGCCGAACGACTTCGAGATGCCGCTTAGCATCACGACCGGGCGTGCGCCGTCTTGCGCGGCGAGCGTGGCGTCGTGCAGGGGTTGGGTTGCGGGTTGCGTGGGCGGGGCGGCAGCCCACGAAGCGGTAGGGGAATTCACGCGCGGCGTTCCTCGGCAAGTTTGTTCAAGGCACCGGTGCCGGCCTCGATCGCGAGGCAGACGCACCAGTAAAGCAGCACGGCCGTGACGAAGGCCGCGAACGGAATGAAATAGGTCGACTGGATGCCGGTCATTTCATGCGTGAGCTCGTTGACGGCGATCACAGTCAGAAATGCGCTGTCTTTCACGATCTGGATGATCTGATTGCCGATCATCGGCATCGCGCGCAGGAAGATCGGCGGCAGGATGATCCGGCGCAGCAGCGTGAAACCGGAAAAGCCGTATGCCTTGCCCGATTCGATCAGCGTAACGGGCAACTCACGCCACGCGCCGCGCAACAGTTCGGCCATATACGCGGTGTTGTAGAGAATCAGCGCGATCGCGCCGGCCCACCAGTTCGACAGACTGATGCCGAGCGTCGGCAGCCCGAAATAAATCAGATATACGAACAGCAGGAACGGCGCGCAGCGCATCGCATCGACGTAGGCCGTTGCCGCGCGCGCAATCGCCTTGCGCTTCGACATCAGCAGCGGTGTGAGCAGCGCGCCGAGCACGAGCGACGCAAACGCCGACGAAACGAGCAGAATCACGGTATTGAGGAGGCCGGACAGCACGTCGGCGCGCTGCGCCCAGATCGTCGCGAAGTCGTGGATCATGCGGCCTCTCCTTGCCGCACGCGCGACTCGATGGTCCGCTGCACGCGCAGCAGCGCGTAGACGATCACGCTGTACAGCACGAGCGCGAACACGAACGGCGGCAGCGGCTCGTACGTATTCGAGCCGACGCGCAGCGCCGCGCGCGTGATTTCGACGATGCCGATTACGGCGACGGCCGGCGTCGATTTGATCTGCAGCGTCATTTCGTTGACGAGGCCCGGCAGGCTCGCGCGCCAGACCTGGGGGAGCACGATGCGACGCATGCGGGTGAGCCGCGGCATCGCGAACGACAGTGCCGCGTCGTACTGATCGCGCGGAAACTCGATCAGCGCGCTGCGCCACACTTCGCAATTGAACGCGGACGTGCTGATGGTCAGCGCGACGATGGCCGCGGGCACCGGATCGAGCGACAACCCGAACTGCGGCAGCGCGAAGAAAATCAGCAGCGTCAGCGTGACGGTCGGGCACGAGCGGACGATACTCACGTACGAATACACCGCGCGGTCGAGCACCGGCACGCGTGCCCAGCGGATCAACGCGAGCGCGAGGCCGAGCGGCACGCCGAGCACGATGCTCGCGAGCGACAGCGAGATCGTCGAGAGCGCGCCGCGCGTGATGCTCCAATAGTCGAATGCGGTCATCAGGCGGGCTCGTCTACGCAATCAGTTGATCGACTGCGGCATCGATTCGAAGCTCGCGCCGAACCACTTCTTCTGCATCGCGTACATCTCGCCGCTCTTGCGCAGGTCGAACAGAACGGCATTGATCATCTGAAGCGCAGCGGTATTGCCTTTCTTCACGGCCCACGCGATATAGACGGGCTGGCCGATCGCCTGGCCGAGCGCGAAATTGTCGGGACGCGTCTTGATCAGCGAGTTCAGGTTGATTTGCGTATTCGCAACCGCATCGAGCCGGCCGACGCCGAGATCCTGATACGCCTCCGGATACGATTGATATTCGACGATCTGTTTGATGCCCTGGCCGCCATGCTTCTTTTTAAGGCCCTCGTCGTAGGCCTTCAGATCGGCGAGCATCGCACTGCCGGTCTGCACGCCGACCACCTTGCCGACGAGGTCGTCGCCCGACTTGATGCCGGAGCCCTTCTTCGTCGCGAAGTAGGTCGTCGATTCGACGAGCGGCGTCGTGAAGTCGAACGTGTTCTTGCGCTCGGGGGTGACGAGCACCGCGGTGACCGCCATGTCGTACTTGCCCGTCGTCACGCCGGGCAGGATGCCGGGCCACGGCATGATCTGCTGCCGCACTTCGACCGGCAGCTTCTTTTTCACGAGCGCGAGCATCTCGTTGTCGTAGCCGGTCGGTTTGCCGTCGTCGACGAATTCGAACGGCTTGAAGTCGTCTTCGGTGGCGACCGTCAGATAGCCGCGTGCCTTGATGTCGTCGGCGCCCGCCGCGTGGGCATGTGTCGCGAAGCCGAAGCCGAGACTCGAGGCGGCGAGCGCCGCGAACAGCGTCAGGACGACGGCGCGCCGCGCAGATGCGCGCGGTCGCGTGGCGATGGCGGTAACGGCGGTGATGCTGGACTTGAAGCGGGACGGCATGTCATTCCCCTTTGCGGTTTGGATGCGGCGGTCGATGAGGCGTCGCTGCGAAACAGCGATATTTGTTTGCACACTTACGAGTTCGAACGCGTCGATGCAAATGACATGCCAGTGATGAGGTTTGCCGCGTCCGCGCGGCGTGTGTGTGCGATGCATATGGCGGCGGCAGACGAGGAAACGGAACGACGCACCAAAGCATCGCGGTAATGCACGTCGCGCTGCGTGTTTTGCACTGCTTTGGACGGGCGAGGAGAAGCGCGTTCGATGATCGGGTGCATGCGCCCGAATGCAAAATGGAACCATGGCGGACCTCGCGAAATGCAACGCGATGTACCGCCGCCGGAACCATTTGTTCCTGATACGATGTGTACTGACGAAATCGCGAATTAGAGGAGATCGGACGATGACTGAGGCGACCCATGACGGCATGGATGGCGGCGCGCCATGACCGGCCGCGCCCGCACCAAACGGACTGCCGCTCAAGCAGCGCCTGCCGCGCCCGCGCGCGCGGACGAGGCCGATCCGTCCGAGTGGCGGCACACCGCGCTCGATGCGCGGCCCGGCTTTCTGATCCGCCGTCTGCATCAGATTCACGTCGCGCTGTTTATCGAGGAGTGCGCGCCGGAAGGGATCACGCCGGTGCAATACAGCATTCTGACGGCGCTCGATCAGATGGGGCCGTCGGAGCAGATTGCCTTGTCGAATGCGGTCGGGCTCGATCGCGCGAATACGGCCGATGTGATTGCGCGGCTTGCCGAGCGGCGCTTTATCCAGCGGCGCGGCTCGCGCACCGACAAGCGCAAGAAGGTCGCGGAGCTGACCGACGTGGGGCGCGCATTGCTGGCGCGGCTCGAAACCGGCGTCGAGCGTGCGCATGAACGCACGCTGGCGGCGCTGCCGGCCAGCGATCGCAAGCAGTTTATGGAGTATCTCGTGCGGCTCGTCGAAACGAACAACGAACTGAGCCGCACGCCGATCAGGCGCGAGCGTACACGCGAGTAGGCGAGGCTAGGCCTCCGGTTGCGCGCTCGCCAGCGCGTCATGCACCGCTTGCGCGACCGCGAGCACGCCTTCGTCGTCGCCGCGCGCGCCGATCACCGAGAGCCCGAGCGGCGCGCCGTCGAACGACGTCCACGGCAGATTGACCTGCGGCAAACCGCCGAGCCCGGCGATGCATAGCATCTGCTGCGAGCGCACGCGCACTTCGTCGACTTCCGCGCCTGACGTGCCGATCAGCGGCGCGATCCACGGCAATGTCGGCATCACGATATAGGTATCGGGTTCCTCGAAGACGCGCGCGAGCGAGCGGGTCGCATCGACGCGCACGCGCTGCGCGTCGTGCACCTGTGCGGGGTTGATCGTGACCGCGGCCTGCATGCGCTGGCGGATATCGGCGCCGAAGCTGTCGGGATGCCGCATCGCCCATGCGCCATGCTGTTGTGCGATCTCGGCCGCCTGCAGCACACGGAAGCCTTGCGCCCAGGTTTCGGGTTTGAGGCTCGCCGACGACAGCAGGCTCATTTCGAAGCGTTCCGACAAGACGTCGAATGCCGTGGCGAAGGCGGTCCGGACGCGCACGTGCAGCAGTGTGACGATGTCGTCGGGCAGGCACAGCATGACGCGTTCGGGCAAGGTTCGCGCGCGGGTCCGCGCGAGCACGTTGAAGACATCGGCGAGCAATCGGCCGTCGCGCGTGAACCAGCCGACCGTATCGAAGCTGTGCGCGAGCGTGAAGCATCCGTTGCCGGCGATGCGGCCGTGCGTCGGCCGGATGCCCCAGATGCCGCAATAGCTTGCGGGCAGCCGGATCGATCCGCCGCAGTCGGTGCCGAGGCCGATGTCCGCGTAGCCGGCCGCGACCGCGACGGCCGAGCCCGATGACGATCCGCCCGGTATGCGTGCCGGACTCGCAGGATTGCGCGGCGTGCCGTAATGGACATTGATGCCGGCAAGGCTGTACGTGAGTTCGTCGGTGACGGTCTTGCCGACCCATTGCGTGCCTTCTTCGAGCAGCATGCGCACGGCAAGCGCGGTGGAGGTCGCGACGGGCTGCGCGGCGTCCCATGTCGGGTTGCCGCAGCCGGCGCGCAGTCCTTCGACGTCGAACACGTCTTTGACCGCGAGACGCTTGCCCGCTAGAGCGGCTGCAGCCGATGCGGGCCGTGCCGCGAGATGCGCGGCCAGCTCTACGGCAATCGGCGCGGGCAACGCGTTGAAGCCATCGCGGACGAAGGCGCCATTGAGATCCGGTTCGAGCAGTGTGTTCTGGTTCATCTGTCCATCCAGCTTACATGCGCGGCGACGACGCGCCATTCCTGATCGATCTTCACCCAGGTCTGCGACTGGCGTCCGATGCGCGCTTCGCCTTCGCGTGTGAACGCGATGTTCGCGACGGCGTAATCGTGTCCGAATGTCGTGATCGAACGATCGACGACGGTTCGCATGAGGTTAGCGCCGGGCCGTCGCGCGCGAAAGGCGCGAATTTCGTCGTATCCGTGCAAATTTTCGGTCGCCCCATAGCGCAGCGTATGCGGGCTGTTCCAGAACAACGTGTCGAGCATCTCGACATCGTTGGTGGTGAGCGCGGTTTCGTACGCGTCGAATGCGGCGCTGACGGCAGCGTAGGTGACAGGATCGTTGATCAGCATAGGGAATAACGCGTGAGTCCGAGGCAAGTGATGCGGGCGTTCAGTTTTGCAGAAAAAGAGCGAGCGTGCATGCGGTTCGCGACGCGGCGTCAGCGTGCCTGCAGCGCAGCCTCGAACAGCGCGACGGGCGCTGCATAAACGCCGCGGCCGATGAGACCCGTGCGTCCGTCGGCGCCGATCATCGCGATGGCGGCGAGCGGTTCGATGCCGCGCCGCACGACGGCGGCGGCATCGAGTGCGCAATGCAATCTGCCATCGAATGCGGGATGCTGGCCGGCGAGCAGGGCGCGCTGCGAATCGCGCCAGCCGGCAGGCAGCCACGCGGCGAATGCGCTTGCGGGTTCGGGCGCCAGCGCGAACGCGTGCGCGCCGAAGCCGGCTGCGTCGATCACGCCGCTGTCGCCGGTCAGCGGCGCGACGGGCAGGTGCGCGGCGACGCTGTCGAGGCGCGGACCGGCGGGCGCCGCGGCCGCATGCGTGGTCCATACCGACGGCGTGCCCGCGAGCCGTACGCCGACTTCGCGGCCGTTGCCGGCCAACGCGACGACCAGTGTCGATGCGGCGCTGTCGTTGTCATCGTCGTCGGTGTGGTGCGCTGCGGCCGACATCATCAGATGACACGCGGCCATCCACAGCGTCAGAAAGAACAGCGGCGTATCGGCGAGCATCGCAGCGACGGACGGCTCGTCGATGAAAGGCAATAGTTGCGCACGCAGCGCGGCGGTTGCCGATGTCGTACGCGCATGCAAATCGTCTCCGCCGGCAAGTCCGGCGGCCGCGAGCGGAAACAGGTCGATCGGGCCGATGCGCGCGAGCGCCGCGGCAAGATGGCGCGCAAGCACCGTATCGCGCCATGCCAGCCGCGCAAGCACTTGCGGATTGCGGCTGCCGAAACGGATCTGCGCGCCCGCGCCGCTGCCCAGCAGCGACCAGGCGCGGCGCGGTGCGGCCGATGCATGGGCGGCGTTCGATGCGCTCGCGTCCGCCACTTCGACGAGCGTCGTCGACGGCGACACCACAGCGGCAAGCGGCGTCACCACGCCGAATGATTGCGCGCCGACCAGCTTGACCCGGCCGCTTGCGATCATCTGTTCGGCTTGCGCTTCGGTCGTGGCCCATTTTTCGTAGAGGCAGCACAGCACCGCTGACGACAGTACCGGTGGCGCAGGATTGCACGGGTCCGCATAAGGCGGCCCCGCGTGCAGCAGCGTGAAGTCGGGCAGGCCGACGGCGTCGCGGGCGCGCGCGACGGTGTGCCAATGCGGCCGCACCGCGTACAGGCGAGCGAGGGCACGCTGCGTTGCGTCGGCCTGGGAATTCGCGCGCCCGTCTGTCCCGGCATGGCCGGGCGCATCGTGGTTCATCGCATTCATCGCGAACCCACGCCGGGGCGCAGCCAGCCGCGTATGCGCGACCACAGCATTTTCCAGAACAGATTGCCCAGATCGAGCGGCGCATTGGCCGGCGGCGCTGCAGAAGGCGTCGCTGTGGAAGGAGCCGCTGCGCGATTCGATGACGCCGAGGCGTTTGCTGCCGTGGTGCTCGCGTGCGGCGCGTCCGCGATTTGCGCGATGTGACTTTCGGCGCGTGTCGGAACTGCGCCCGGCGTCTGTTCGGCGTCGGCTGGTTCCAACGCGTCGGCCGCGGGCGCAATCGCATCCGGCGCGGTGTTTTGCGTCTCGCTTTGCGCGCCTGCATGATGTTGCTGCGCATCGAGCTTCGCTTTCAGATTCTGTGCAAATGCGTCCGTCAGGCGCGTCGCGAGTTCCTTCACGATGCCGCCGCGCGAAAACTGTGCAAGCGTGCCGGCAATCGTGTAATCGACCTTGACCTCCACGCGCGTTTGCTCGGGCGAAATCGCATGCAGTGCAAACGCGGCCACGCCTTTCACGCGCGATGCGCTCTTGCGATCGACGCCGCCGCCGCTGACGCTGCCGCGCCGTTCGTTTTCGTCGAGCGCCATCTCGCCGTCGCCCGCGAAGCTCGCGACGATCGGGCCGAGCTTGACGGTCATCGCGAGCTTGAGCGCGCCATTGTCGGGCGGCGCGGTCAGCGTCGCGCCGGGCAGACACGCTACGATGCCGGGCGTGTCATGAAACGAGGTCCACACGTCGTCGAGCGGATAGGCGACGGTAAAGCTTTGTTCGATTTCCATTGAGTCTCGCGAGCGGCAAAGATTAGAAGGCGGCGGTTACGTTTTCGCAGCAGGTCAAACCGCGCTGGCCGCGGCCGTGGTCGACGCCCGGGAGGCGGGCGCAGCGGCCGCCGCGCGCCGCGCATCGAGCACGCGGCGGATCGCGCGGACGATACCGACATAGCCGGTGCAGCGGCACAGATTGCCCGCGAGTTCGTAGCGCACGCGCGCATCGTCGGCGTCGGGCAGACGGGTCACGATGTCGCGCGCGGTCACGAGCATGCCCGGTGTGCAATAGCCGCATTGCAGCGCGTGCTCGGCGGAAAACGCGGCGCGCAGCTCGTTCATCAGCGCGTCGTTGTCGAAGCCTTCGATCGTGCGCACCTGCGCGCCCGCGCACGCAATGGCCGGCGTGATGCACGAGCGCGCCGGCGCGCCGTCGATCTGCACCGTGCAGGCGCCGCAGACGCCCTGTTCGCAGCCGATGTTGGTGCCGGTCAGCAGTTGCGTTTCACGCAGGAAGTCGGCGAGATTCGTGCGCGGTTCGACGAAGGCGGCGACCGGCGTGTGGTTGACGGTCAGTTGCAGCGGTTTTTTCAGCGCGTCGGTCATTGCGGGTTCCTGCCATCTTTGCGGAGCGTCGCGGCCGCGCGTTCGAGTGCGACGCGATGCACCTGGTATTCATAGCTGCCTGGTTCGAGGCCCGCGTCGAGCAGATGCGGTTCGAGCGTGGCCGGCTGCGGCGCATCGATCAATGCGCGCGCGTCGGCGATCAGGTGCGGCGGGCCGTCGAGCGCGCCGATCACCGCGCGGCAGATGCCTGCCGCGCTATCGTCGATAAAAAGCGCGATCGCTTCGGCGAACTCGCCGGGTTTGCGGTTGAACTTGTAATAGCTCCAGCGCGCGCCGGTGGTCAGCTTGCGGATGCGCACGCCGGTCAGCAGCTCGTCGGGTTCGAGCGCGGTCGTAAAGGCGCCGGCCATCCAGTCGGCGCTTTTGACGATGCGTTCGCCTTGCGGGCCTGCCACGAGAAAGTCTGCGTCGAGCCCGCACATCACGTTGATCCAGTCTGCCGCCGGGTCCGCATGCGCGAGACTCCCGCCGAGCGTGCCGCGATTGCGCACGGCGCGGTAGGCGATGCCGCGCGCGACGTAGGCCATCAGACCTTGCGTGTAGTCGTCGACCATGCGGTCTTCGATCTGCGCGTGCGTGATGCCCGCGCCCAGCACGCCGAATTCGCCTTCATCGCGGCATGTGCGCAACGCGGCGATGCCGCGCACATCGACGAGCAGTTCCGGTTGCGCGAAACGCAGGTTCATCATCGGGCCGAGCGACTGGCTGCCGGCAACGAACTTGCCGATGCCGTCGCTCGCGGCGACGAGGCGTACCGCATCGTCGCAGGCCTGCGGCTTTTCGTAGTCGAATGCAGCGGCTTTCATGCGGGTACTCCTTTAGCGGCATCGCTGCGCGCGGCGCTCGCTTGCGCGAGCGCTTCGAGCACGGCGCGCGGCGAGACCGGCAGACGCGTCACTTCGGCGCCAAGCGGCCGCAATGCATCGTTGACCGCATTCGCGATCGCGGCGGTCGAGCCGATCGCGCCCGATTCGCCGATGCCTTTCTGGCCGAACTCGGTGTAGGGAGCCGGCGTTTCCATATGCTCGATGCGGATCGGCGGCACTTCGGTCGCGCCGGGCAGCAGATAGTCGGCGAGCGTCGAGGCGAGCGGCTGGCCGTCTTCGCTATAGGGCATCGCTTCGTAGAGCGCGGTGCCGATGCCTTGTGCGGCGCCGCCATACACCTGGCCGTCGACGACCATCGGATTGATCAGCACACCGCCGTCTTCGACGATCACGTAGTCGAGAATCTCCGTGAGTCCGAGCGCGGTATCGACGGCAACGACGACCGCGTGGCATGCATAGCTGAAGGTGCCCGTGTCGCGCTTCGCCTGATACGTGGTCGCGACTTCGAGTCCGCGCGGGTCGACATCGGGCGGCAGCAACTGCGGTTTCAGGTACCACGTGTGCGCGATCTGCTCGAGCGTGCACGCTGCGCCGTCGGCGCCGAGCACGGCGCCCGGTTGCCAGCTCGCGTCTTCGACGGGCGTTTTCAGCAGCCACGCGCCGATTTTCAGCAGCCGTTGCTTGAGTTCCTTCGCGGCCTGTCCGACCGCGCCGCCGGCCATCACGATCGAGCGCGAGCCCCAGGTGCCGGTCGAGTAGGGCGTGACGCCCGTATCGCCGAGCACGACACGGATTCGATCGGTATCGATGCCGAGCACGTCGTGGGCGATCTGCGCGAGCGTCGTCTCCATGCTCTGGCCATGCGAGTGCACGCCCGCGCGTATTTCGAGCACGCCGTCGGGCGTCAGGCGCAGCACCGCGGGCTCGCGCCCCGGCACCATCGGAATGCCCCAGCCGTGATAAACGGAGGTGCCGTGCGCGCCCTGTTCGCAGAACACCGCGATGCCGAAGCCGATCCGGCGTCCATCCGCCTCGCCGCGCCGCTGCCGCGCGCGCACCGCGGGCAGGTCGATCGCGGCGACCGCGCGGCGCACCGCTTCCGGATAGTCGCCGCTGTCGAAATGCTTGTTCGTGATGTTGTCGAACGGCATTTCATGCGGTTCGACCAGATTGCGCAGCCGGACTTCGTGCGGCTCGAGACCGGCCGCGACCGCAATCGCGTCCATCATCGTTTCGATCGCATAGCAGACGCCCGTGCGCGCGACGCCGCGATACGGCAGGATCGGCGGCTTGTTGGTCGCGACCGACCACGTGCGGCAGCGATAGCGGTCCATCTTGTACGGGCCGGGCAGAATGCTGCCGACTTGCGCCGCTTCGAGGCACGCCGAAAACGGATAGGACGAATACGCACCGGAATCGACGGTTGCTTCGCATTCGACTGCAATCAGACGTCCGTCGCGCTGCGCATACGCGGTGATGTCGTAGTCGTGCTCGCGGCAATTCGCGTTCGCGGTCAATTGCTCGCGGCGGTCTTCCAGCCAGCGGATCGGCCGCTCAAGCTGCATCGCGAGCCACCCGCAGCACACTTCTTCGGGCAGCAGAATGCCCTTGTAGCCGAAGCCGCCGCCCACGTCGGGCGCGATGACGCGCACCTGGCCTTCGTCGAGACCGAGACACTGCGCGAGACCCGTGCGCGTGATATGCGGCATCTGCGCCGACGTGTGGACGATCAGTTGCGCAAGCCGCTTGTCCCAGTGCGCGACGACGCCGCGGCCTTCCATCGGCGCCATGCTCTGGCGCGACGTTCGCAGCTTCCGTTGTACGCGGATCGGTGCGGTGCGGCGGATGTCGTCGAGGTCGGTTTCGTTTTTCGCGTCGACGAAGGTTTCGAGGAATACGTTGTCGCCCCAATGCTCGTGCACGAGCGCGGCGCCTTCGCTGCGCGCGTCGAGCATATCGACGACCGCGGGCAGCTCTTCGAAGTCGACAAACACCTGCGCGGCGATATCCTCGGCTTCGGCGCGTGTGGCGGCCACGCACATCGCGATCATTTCGCCAACCTGACGAACCTTGCCTCGCGCGAGAACAGGCTGTTCGGACGACTTGAAGCCCGGCAGCCCCGAGTTCGCGACGATCGGCTGCACGCCGTCGAGATCGGCGTGCGTATACACCGTGTGCTCCTGGCCCACGGGCTTTTCGATGCCGACGATATGACCGTGCGCGATCGGACTGCGCACGAACGCGACGTCGAGCATGCCGACCATGCGGATGTTGCCGACGTATTCGCCGCGCCCGTGCATGAAGCGCGCGTCTTCCTTGCGCTCGAGCGACGCGCCGATGCCTTGCGGGCGGTCCGACGGTTGCCTGACGGGTCGTTTGATCATCTTGGAGTGTTCCTCGCGGCGTGAAGTGGAGATCGAAAGCCGGTGTTGCGCCGTGCTTGCGCTTACGCGGCCCGCGCGAGCGGCAGGCTCGGCGAGTTCGCGTCGTAGCGTACGCCGTCGCGCACGCACAGCACGGGCGTCAGCATGCGGTCCGTGACGACCTGCGTGCCCTCGTTGTCTTCGAGCACCCAGCGGCCGCGGCGGTCTTCGAGCACGCTGATGTCGGCCACGCCGCCCGGCTTCAACGTGCCGAGCTGGCCTTCCATGCCGATCATGCGCGCCGCGTTCGACGTGACCATCCGCACCACCTGTTCGAGCGGCAATCCGAGCGCGAGCATGCTCGTCATCGCGCTGACGAGACTGAATTGCGTGCGGCCGAGGAACGAGTGCTCTTCGTCCGGGTGGCTATCGGGCGTACCTGCCGGCGCCGGCAGGTGCGTGTTGTAGCCGTGCATATCGGCGCCGAGCGTGTCGGGCACGACGCCCGCATCGAGCACGATGCGCGCCGTTTTGAAGCTGAAGTGCGAGCCGTGGCCGACGTCGATTTTCAGACCGCGCGCAATCGCTTCGGGCACGAGCGGATGCAGCTTGCCGTTTTCCTCGACGAAGCCGCCCGGATGGCGGCTGAACGGGTGCGCGAGGATATCGCCGGGCTTCAGCGTTTCGACGACCTGATTGAAGATCGAATCGGGATTGACGGGCACGCCGCCGCTTTCCGGTTTGGGCCACAGCTGACCGAAATGGATATAAACGGGCAGTTGCGCGTCGCGGCCGATCTGCGACGCGATCTTCATGACGTCGAGGCCCCAACGCGCGAAGCCGCCGATTTCGGCATGCGCCTTCACGCCTTTCACGAGGTCGGTATTCGCGCGTGCGGCTTTCACGGTCGCCGATGCGTCGAGACACTCGGGGCGATAAAGCTCGGGGTAGTAGTGTCCCTCGAGGCCGCCGACGATATAGGCGGAGATAAACGCGAGCACGCGCGTTTTCGACGGTTCGGCGATAAAGCTGCGAAACCCCGGAATCGTGATGCAGCTGGGGCCGCCCTGGTCGACGAGCGTCGTGACGCCGGAGCGCACGCCGCACATGTCGGGGTTCAGCCCGAAGCGGCCGGTCACGTACTGATAGACGTGCGCGTGCGTGTCGATGAGGCCCGGCAGCACGAGCCGGTCCTTGCAGTCGATGATTTCGGCGATCGGTGCGGTCGCGGCAAGGTCCGGGCCGATCGCGGCAATGCGCTCGCCTTCGACGAGGATGTCGAGCGTCGCGTCGAGACCGGCTGCGGGATCGATCACTCGGCCGCCTTTCAGTAGAACCTGGGTCATAGCGGATATCGGGCTGGTTGGCTGTGAGAAATGCGTGGTGTACCGCAAATACCATGCCGGTTTTCAATGCGGGCGGGCAAAGCGTGCGAGGCGCCGCTACCTCATGCGGTGCGTGAGGGTCCGCACGGCATTTGCATGGACAGGCTGCGGCGCGCTTGCGTGCCCGCCGTCGACGCCTCGGTGGTGCGGCCGCGCACCGGATCAAGGCGTCGCGCATGATTATGGTGAATTGTGTGGTGTACCCCGATTATTTATTCGCGCGCGCCGATTCGCTAGAATGCAGCGCATCCGGTGTTGCGGCGTGCGCGCGAGCGAGCGCATTTGCCGGCCTGTTTGCCGGCTTCTTTGCCAGCTTGTTTGCCCAGGACCAAAGACCCATGTCGACCACGATCAACGATGAAACCGCCGCACCTTCGGTCAGCGAAGCGTTGCGCGCATGGCAGGCGCGTTCGCCGCTGTTCAGCCGGCCCGGCTTCCTGATTCGCCGCATGCATCAGATTCACGGTTTTCTGTTTGCCGAGGAAACGGCGGAATTCGACGTCACGCCCGTGCAGTACAGCCTGCTGACGGCGCTCGACGCGCTCGGCGAGATCGATCAGAACTCGCTTGCCATTGAAATCGGCCTCGAGCGTTCGAGCGTGGCCGAGGTGATGCCGCGTCTCGAAGGGCGCGGGTTGATCGAGCGCCGCCAGGCCGACTACGACCGGCGCGTGAAGCTCGTCAAGCTGACACGGCAGGGCAAGCGCCTCGTTGCGAAGATGGCGCCCGCGGTGCAGCGTGCGCACGACCGCACGATCGAGCATCTGCCGCCCGACGAGCGCGACCTGTTCATGCTGCAACTGATCCGGCTCGTCGAGGCGAACAACGAGAACAGCGTGGTGCCGTTCCGCTTGCCGCAGGATTGATCGCCAAAGCGGCTGCGCGGCTCACCGGCCACGCAGCCGCGCGGCTGCGTACCGAGACTATGCGAGCACCGTGAATTCCACTTCCACCGGATGCAGCGCGTTGATCGGCACGATGTCTTGCGGGCATGCGGAAAATACGAACACGCAATCCATCACGGCCTTGATGTCGACGTAGTCGCCGGCCTTCGATACAGCCGGCAGCCACTCGATCGAATAGTCGGACTTCACCGGAATGTTCATCCACAGGTTGAACGGCTGCGGCACTTCGCGTGCACGCAGGCCGATTGCCTTGAGTGCGAGCCGCATGTTGTCCGCGCAGTTGTCGTGATAGCCCGTTACGCCGAAGTTGCGGTAGCGGTACAGGTCGCAGGCGGCGATCAGCGTGTCGTGCACGCCCGGCGACGTGTCGGCGATCAGCTCGGCGATCGGACGGCGCTGGTTCGTCACGAGCGGGTCGCCTGCTTGCGGAATCACCTTGTCGATAAAGGCGCGCGTATGCTCGAACGACAGGAACTCGTTCAGATGCGCGGCGTTGAAAATCCATGTATCGCAGACCTGCGTGCCGTGCGTGTTCGTCACGCGTATCGTTTGGCCCGCTTTCACGCGCACGGCGCGGCCGCAGCGCGCCGGAACGGTGTAGGTGCGGCCGGGTTCGGGCGTGCCGTCGGCGGAAATCGGCTCGTGCAAGGTCGCGTTTTCGCCGAGTGCGGTGCCGTTGTCGTCGTGCGTGTGCGCGTGGGTTTCGGCGGCAGCGAGGGTGGCGGCGAGGGTGGATGCGGTCATTGCTGGTTCCTTTTGTACGGGTGGTGTCGGGTTCCGGAAGACCCGCGTTGAGCTTCGGGGTCGGGTCGTCACGGTGTTGCGGGTCTTCAGGTCAGGGCGCTTCGTTGCAAAGCTCGACGAGGCAGTGCGCGAGGGCACGCGTGCCCAGCACGAGATGTTCGTCCGCGGTGGCTTCGAGCGGGTTATGGCTGATGCCGGCGCGGCTCGGCACGAAGATCATCGCGCTCGCGCAGTGCTTCGCGAGATGCAGCGCGTCATGAAACGCGCCCGAGACGATCGGTTGCGAGCGCACGCCCAACGCATCGCAGGCCGCTTGCACGCGCGCGATGGCGGAGTCGGCGAAATGCACGGGCGCGTGCTCGAACAGCGGTTCGAGATGCACGTCGGCGCCGTGTTGCGCCATGCAGTCGGCGAGCGCCGCGTCGAAGCGTGCGAGCACCGCGGGCTCCGGATGACGGAAGTCGACTGTGAAGGTGACCGCCGACGGAATCGTATTGATCGAGTTCGGTTCGATGTGCCAGCTGCCGAACGTGATGCGTGCCGCTTCTCCGCCGAGTTCGAGCGCGAACGCTTCGATTGCGCCGCGCACGCGAACCGCGAGCGTCATCGCGTCGCGGCGCACCTGCATCGGCGTCGTGCCCGCGTGCGCGGCCGCGCCGCTGCAGCGGACCGAATGCCAGCGCACACCCTGAATACCGGTCACGACGCCAAGCGGCGTGGCGGCCAGTTCGAGCAGTGGTCCCTGTTCGATATGCAGTTCGATAAAGGCATGGACAGGGGCCAAGGTACGCGTCGCGAGCGCGGGAAATTCGCTGCGATGCGCATCGAGCGTCGCGCCGAACGTGACGCCGGCTGCATCGCTGACCTTCCGGTAACCGTCGAGCCGCGACGGGTCGACGAACGTGCTCGAGCCCATCGCGCCAGGCTGAAAGCGCGAGCCTTCCTCGTTGGTCCAGATCGCGACTTCGAGCGGACGGCGCGTGCGGATATTCGCGTCGGCAAGCGCGGCGAGGCATTCGAATCCGGCCAGGACGCCGTACGCGCCGTCGAGCCGGCCGCCGGTCGGCTGCGTGTCGATATGGCTGCCGGTCATGACGGGCGGCAGGTCTTCATCGCCGGCGCGGCGGAAAAAGAGATTCGCGCAGGCGTCGGTCGAGACCGTGCAGCCGAGCGCCTCTGCGCGTTCGATAAGGCCGCGCCGTGCGCTGAACTCGAGTGCCGACAGCGCGGGGCGGTCGACGCCGCCGTCGCCGCGCGCGCCGATCGTTGCGAGCGCATCGATTGCGTCGATCAGGCGGGTGGCGTCGACATGCTGCGCTGCGCGTAGTGCGCTTGTCGTGTCGTGGGAGAGTGGGGTCATGTCGTTTGCGTGTCCGTGCGCCGCAGGCGCGTCGCCTCGCTGATGCGATGCCAGTTCAAGAATAGTGAAAGCGTGCGATCGCTGTCACGAAGCGCACGAGGCGATGCTTCAAGCATGATGTATGCCGGAATGCGTGCCCGAGTGAGCGACGGCCCCGTTATTTTTCGTCTAAGCTGAACCGCGATGTCGAGCATTCCCGATCCGGGCCATCATGGAGAGCGTCGAAATGACGAACACGAAGCGCCGGCGCGTCAGCGCCGCTATCGCCGCCGGCGGGATCACGGGCGGCCTGTTGCCGGCCGCGTTGAGTCGCGCGGCGAGCGGCGCATCGGCCGGCGAATCCTTGTCGACGCATCCCGTGCAGCCTGAAACCCTGAGCTTCGAGCCCAACGGCTGGATTCCGAATAACCAGCGCTTGCCGGTACTCGTTTATCGTGCGGCCGTGCCGATTTCGGGCAGCGACCCTGCTGCATCGTTCGAGCAGGCGTTCGCGCGTAACGGCTGGCCGCCGCAATGGCGCAATGGCATTTACAGCTTCCACCATTTTCATCCGTCGACGCACGAGGTGCTCGGTTTCGCGGGCGGCAGCGCGCGGCTCGTACTCGGCGGACCCGAGCCGATCGGGCGCGAGGTGCGGGTAAATGCCGGCGACGTCGTGGTGCTGCCGGCCGGCACCGGTCATTGCAAGCTCGAGGCAAGCGCGGATTTTCTGGTGGTCGGTGCGTATCCGCCCGATGAGGATATCGGTATCAGCCGTGTCGGTTTATCCGCGGCGCAGCTGCAGGCGATGCGCCAGGTGGTGTTTCCGGCATCGGACCCGTTGACGGGGCGCGAAGGGCCGTTGGCGAAACTGTGGCGGACCGCTTGAGGCAAGTGCTTTGCGCGTCAGCCTTCCGTATGAAATTCGTGCAGCACGTATTGCGCAAGTTCTTCGATCACTTCGCGCGGCGCTCGCGGCGACGACGGCAGATTCAGCGAAACATGATGCGTGCCGTGCTCGCGCATCGCGCGCAGTAACGCGGCGAGCGCGTGCCGCCCGGCGCGATAACCGAGCGCGAGCGGCGTCGCGGGCTCGTCGGGCGCGTCGCTGAGTTCGAGCCGCAGCGCCGCGCCGAATGCGCGGAATTGGCCGGGCACCGATCGTTCGACGGCGGCGCGCCACATGCTGTGCCGCGCCTGCTGCGCATCGGGCTCGCGATGGTAGGTCATCCAGCCGATCGAATGACGCGCGATCCAGTCGACGCTTTGCCCGCCCGACCCGACCGCAAGCAGCGGCACGGGCCGCGGCGCTTGCGGCAGCAGCGTGAATTCGGGGGCGCCGTCGGGCGCTGCGTCGGGAAGCACGCGCGCGGCCGGGCCGACCGCGGCCGCTACCGTCTCCCAATGCCGCCGATACAGTTCGCGGCGCGCGTCGCCGTTTGCGCCGAATGCTGCGTATTCGGGCGGCCGGTCGCCGGAGCCGAGGCCCAGAATAAAGCGGCCGCGCGACAGGTTCTGTACCGAGATCGCGCCTTTCGCGATATGCAGCGGATGGCGCAGCGTCAGCACGATCGCGCCGCTGACGAGCGCGATGCGTGCCGTATTCGATGCGAGCGCACCGAGCAGTACCCACGGGTCCAGATGTCCGACCGGGTCCGGATAGTCGGCGCTGTTGAGCGGTACGTCGCGGACCCACAAGGCGCGATACCCGAGCGCGTCCGCGCGTTGCGCGAGTGCGATCTGTTCGTTGAAGTCCGCGACGATCTGCCCGGCCGGCAGCAGCGGCAACGTCAAGCCGATCGACAGATGGCCGGCGCGAAATACGCGCCGTTCGACCGGTTCGTTCGAGGTGCTGTTTGCGCGGGTGTCGGCAAGGCGGTCGGCAAGGTGGTCGGCGGGGCCGTCGGCGTGAGCGGGCATCGGATGCTTTCGGTCGGGGCAGGGCGGCACAGACGTGCTCGATGTGCATCGATGGTATCACCGCGCCTCGTTGCGCGAAGAAGGCGCGTTGCCGGCGGCCGTCCCGCTAGGCGACCACTGCCTCGATCTTATGCCGGCTCAGCTCGCGTATATCGCGTGTTTCGAGCACCTGTTGCGCCGCGCCCTCGCGCGCAAGCGCGAGCATCGCGAGACCGATGTCCTGCGTCGACAGCACGAGGCTCGGCAGCAGCATGCGCAACGGTGTGAGCAGCGGCGCGAGCAACGCATAGAGCGCGCGATAAATGCGTGTCTTCGAGCGAATTCCGTGCAATGGCTGAATGACGGCGGGGCGCATCAGATAGACGGCCTTGAACGGCAATCGCTGCAGTGCGTTTTCGGTGCGGCCCTTGACGCGCGCCCACATCGTGCGGCCTTGTTCGGTGCTGTCCGTGCTCGCGCCCGAGACGAACACGAAGGTCATGCGCGGATTCAGGCGCGCGAGCGTTTGTGCGGCGGCCATCGTGAAGTCGTGCGTGATGCGCGTATAGTCCGCTTCGCTCATTCCCAGCGACGACGTGCCAAGACAAAAGAAGCACGCATCGAAGCCGCGCAGCGATCCCTCGATCGAACGGAAGTCGGTGAAGTCGCGATGGACGAGATCGTAGAGCCGCGGATCGAGCTGGCCGGTCGGCGTGCGGCCGACCGTCTGCACATATTGCACGTCGGGTGCGCGCAGGCATTCGCGCAACACGCCCTGGCCGACCATGCCGGTCGCACCGAATATCAGGATTCTCATGGCGGGCCTCCTTCGGGCCTCGTGACACGACAGTTCAATAGCGTCGAACAAAAGCGGTCCAACCGCGGGAGGCATTTACGCGAGCACCGGCAACGCCGGTTCCGGGCCGCTCGCCGCAAAGTCCGTCGATGCGCTGACTTCGCGCCAGCGCATTGCATATTCCGCGCGGGTGGTTTCGGCTGCGCCGCAGTAGTGCAGCGCATCGCTGCCTAACAGCAGATGCGGCGGCAAATGATCGTGATACGCAAGCCGCAGGATCAGCTGCGCGACTTTCGCCGGGTCGCTCGCCTCGTTGCCGACATGATCGCGCAGCAGCTCGAGCAGCCTGCCTACCGACGGTTCGTATTCGGCAAATAGCGGCGGAATCGCGCGGCCTGCTTCGTGGCTCCACTCGGTTTTCATGCCGCCGGGTTCGAGCGCGGTGACATGCACGTTAAACGGCGCGAGCTCCTGACTGATCACCTCCGTGAAACCGCCGACTGCCCACTTCGCCGCCTGATACGCGGAAAGGCCCGCCGCGCTCGTGCGTCCGCCTACCGACGAGATCTGGAAAATGTGGCCTGCGCCTTGCCGCCGCAACACCGGCAACGCCGCGCGCGTCACGTTGACGACGCCGTAGAAGTTCGTGTCGATCTGCGCGCGAAAGTCCGCGGCCGGCGTTTGCTCGAATGGCGCGATATGACCGAAGCCCGCGTTATTGACGAGCACGTCGAGACGTCCGAACGCGTCGAGCGCGGTCTGCACCGCTTGCGCGGCGGCTAACGCATCGGTGACGTCGAGCGCCGCCGCGCGCATCTGTGTTCCGTAGCGGTCGGCCAGATCGGCGAGCGTGCGGGGATCGCGTGCGGTCGCCACGACGTATTCGCCCGCTGCGAGTGCGGTTTGCGCGATTGCGCGGCCAAGGCCGCGCGCGCTTCCGGTGATCAGCCAGACCTTGGGCCGGGTTTCAGTAGACATCGTGATTTCAACCTCCGTATGAATGTGTACTCACTCAATTAAAACGGCAAAAAAAACTCACTTCGAAATCGCATTCCAGAACGCCTCGAAGCCGGCGTTGCGATAGCGCCCGGCATGAGCGGGGTCGCGGGTCATGAATTCCATGGTGGTTTCCGCGAGGGCGCTCATGATGGCCGAGATAAAGGCGGGCGGGTGATCGCGCAGCACGCCCTTCGCAATGCTTTCCTGTACGAGCAGATTGACGTCGGCGAAGGCCTGCATGCCGGCCGTCTTCGCCTGTTCCGAAACGCGCTCGGACACCGACAGCTGCGCGAGCGCGCGCCGCTTCGCCGGGTTCGCAACGCCCCATTCGACGAAGCGTTGCCACACATGACGCGCGCGCGCTTGCAGGCTGCCCGCCTTCGGATATTGCGCCATCATGACCTCGCGCATTTCGGCCTTCAGTTCGAGGTAGATCTGGTTGAGCAGATCGTCTTTGGTATCGAAGTACGTAAACAGTGTGCCTTCCGCGACACCCGCGAGCTTTGCGATGCGCGACGTCGGCGCGCCGAGCCCTTGCTCCGCGATTACTTCGATCGCGGCGGCAAGAATGGCATTGCGTTTGTCTTCGCTTCTCGGTCGGGCCATGCGGAAACGTTGCGGCTAATAAATGAGTATGAGCTCAATAATAACGTGATGAACGCGCGCGCCGCAAGTGCTTTCGACGAATCTCGACGACGGCTCGCGTCGATCACGAAATCGCCTGGCCGGCATGATCGGCTCGATCGTCGCGCTGCTGTTATTCGTCGCGGCCATCGCGATGTTGTGGTTCGACGATGCGTTCATGCGCGGCCTGTCCGTCGTGCCGATGGTGATTGCGCTCGCGCGTGTGGCGTGCATCGCGGTCATGATGCTGCTCGCGACGATGGCGCCGGTCTGGCAGGGCGCTGCAGTCGGCACGCTGGTGCTCGCAGCGCTTGGCCTGACGTTCGAGCATTTCGATTTGCAGCAGTCGATTGTGTATCTCGCGGCGTTGAAGCCGTCACGTTGGGTATTGCAGCGTGTTGCGACCGCGCCGACCTGTGCAGCAACCACAGATTGCGACGCGCCGCTTGCCCCGGCGCGAAGGCGATGCGTCTATACCAACGTATAGTGCAGCCGCGCCGCGTGACGCGTCGCATATCATTCGAGGCCTATCGATCTAACGGCCGCTGCAGCCTCGACGATTGATCGCGCGGTCGATGCACGCGAGAATCGTTTCGCCGTCGACAGGTTTCGTCAGAAAGCAGGTGGCGCCATTCGCTTCGGCGACGCTACGCAGTTCATGATCGGGAAATGCGGTGATGAACACCATCGGAATCGGCAAGTGCCGCTCGCGCAGCGTGGTCTGCAAGTCGATGCCGCTCATGCCGGGCATCTGCATGTCGGAGATGACACATGCTGTGTTGTCTATGCATCCGGATGACAGAAACGCTTCCACAGATATGAAAGTGCGACTTTGCACGCCGAACGAGCGAAGGAGATTGGCGGTGGCGAGGCGAACAGATTCGTCGTCGTCGATAATCGACACCACCTGAGAGGGAAGCAAACTCGGCATTGCGAACCTGGATTACAAGAAAATACCGTTGCTGTCGCAACGAGCCATCACAGGTTACCGGACGCGCCTCGCTTCACAACTATATATAGGTATAAGTGCGGGGCGGTGCATGCCGTGCGACGCTTCGCATCAAGCCTGCTCTTCGCGGATTTTCAATATCACTGCTTGATGGAGCAAGTCCGCGAGCGTGCGCGCGCCCATCTTCTTCATCGCCTGGCCGCGGTGAACTTTTACGGTGATTTCGCTCAAGCCCAGTTCGCCCGCGATCTGCTTGTTGAGCAGGCCCTTTGCGACCATCGTCATGACCTGCTGTTCGCGTGCCGACAGCGACTGGAAGCGCTGCTTGAGTTCGGTGAGCGATTTGCGCGACTCGCGCCGCGCGCGGTCGTTGCTGATCGCGCGCGTGACTGCGTCGAGCAGGTCCTGGTCGCGAAACGGTTTGGTGAGGAAGTCGACGGCGCCGGCTTTCATGGCCTGCACGGTCATCGGAATATCGCCATAGCCCGTCATGAAGATGATCGGCAACTCGACGCCCGCGCGGGCCAGGTCGTTCTGGACGGTGAGCCCGCTGTCCGCTTTGAGCCGCACGTCGAGCACGATGCACGCGGGTGCATCGGGCCAGTTCGCGGTGAGCAGGCTGTGCGCGGACGCGAATGCTTCGACGTGCATGCCGACCGAGCGCAGCAGGTTCGCGAGCGCGCCGCGAAACGAATCGTCGTCGTCGACGACGAAGACGACCGGGTCGGGATCGATCGGCGTGCTGTTGCCGTCGCGGGATGCGGCGGCCTTCTCGGATGCATGTGGAAGTTGGGCCATAATCGAATTCGCGTTTGTATTTGCGTGCATGCGGCGCCGTTGGCCGCTATTTGGGTTACGGGATCCCGCCGACATTGAAGGTGCGCGACGCCCGTGTGCGGTTCGGCCCGCGCGTCGCAGGAAGGAAACCGGCGCGGCGAAATCAGGCTGCGGCAATATCTTCGCATGTCTGATCGTCGCGCGCATCCAGCAATCGAACGTCGTGTGCCGATGAAATTCTGGAGACGCATAAAAAATGTCCGATCTATTCCGCGCCGGTTCCGACCGCCGCGCCGCGGCCCGGCCGGGCGGCGCCGGCGTGGCGGCGCAGACGCAACGTCAGATGCCGGGGGGCACGCGCCTGCGTTGCCAGTATCCCGAACCCGACTCACCGCGCAGAATCCGCTCGCGCATCGCCATCGCGGCGGCGATCGCTGCCGCGATCTTCACGCTCGACGCGCTGACGCCGCTCGACATCGCCATCGCGGTCCTCTATGTCGTCGTCGTGCTGATCGTCGCGCCGATCTGTTCGCGGCGCTCGATGATCGCCGTGTGTTCCACGCTGATGTCGATGACCGTGATCGCATTCGTGATGTCGCACGGCGGCGCCTATGGGGGAGCGCCGGTCGGGCGCTTTATCGTGAGCCTCGCGGCGATCGGTATCACCGGCTTTCTGACGCTGAAGAACATCGCCGCCACCGACGTGTTGCGCGAGCAGGTGACGCTGCTCGATCTGACGAGCGATGCGCTCATTGTCTACGACATGAAACGCAGCATCTGCTTCTGGAACCGCGGGGCGCATGCGCTCTATGGCGTGTCGGCCGACGAGGCGATCGGCCGCGCGCCGCATGAAGTCGTGCGCACCGCGTTTCCGCGGCCGCTCGCCGTCATGTTCGCCGAACTGTTGCGCACGAACCGCTGGGAGGGCGAACTCGCGCAGACGTGCCGCGATGGCCGCGAGCTGATCGTCGCGAGCCGCTGGACGCTGCAGCGCGACGCGCAGGGCCAGCCGCTCGCGGTGCTCGTCACGAACAACGACATCACGCAGCGCAAGCGCATGGAGATCGAGATCGGGCGGCAACAGCAGGAGATTCGCGCGGCGATCGACGCGATTCCGGCGATGGTGTGGGTGTCGTCGGCGGACGGGCACCCGGTATTCGTCAACGAGCGCTGGTCGGAATTCGGCGTGCCGCTCGAGCGGATCGGCGACAGCTGGCATACGCTCGTGCATCCCGACGATCTGCCGCAGATGCAGCACGACTGGCAGCACGCGCTCGCGACCGGCACGTCGCTCGAAAACGAGTCGCGGGTGCGGCGCGGCGACGGCACATGGCGCTGGTCGCTGCTGCGCGCGACGCCGCTCATCGACGACGCAGGCCGCATCGTGCGCTGGTACGGCGTGACGACCGATATCGAAGAGCACAAGCGCGCGGCCGAAGCGCTTGCGCGCAGCGAGTCGTTCCTCGCCGAAGCCGAGACGCTGAGCCAGACCGGCAGTATCGGTTTTTCGGTGCCGCACTTCGAGATGTTCTGGTCGAAGCAGGCATACCGAATTTTCGGCTATCCGGACGGGGCCGAGCCGTCGCTGGAGGCGATGCTCGCGCGCGTGCATCCCGACGATCGCGTACGCGTATCGTCGCTGATGAAAACCGCGGCCGCCGATCGCAACGACCTCGACGCCGAGTTTCGCTTATTGATGGCTGACGACGATGTCAAACGCGTGCATCTCGTCGCGCATGTGGTTGCGCGTGTGGACCGTGAGGGCGATGAGCAGAACGAATATCGCGGCGCATTGATGGATGTGACCGAGGCGCGCAACGTGCAGGACGCGCTGCATCGCTCGCTCGCGGAGCTTGCGCACGTGACCCGCGTAACGACGCTCGGCGAGCTGTCCGCGTCGATCGCGCATGAAGTGAGTCAGCCGATCGCCGCGATCATGACGAACGGCGATGCGGGCATGCGTTGGCTCGAGCGCGACGAACCGGAGTTGAACGAGGTGCGCGAAGCGCTGAGCAACATGCTGCGCGATGCGCGGCGCGCGGGCGGCATCGTGCAGCGCATTCGCGCGCTGGCAAAGAAGAGTGCGCCGAACCGCGTGCCGTTCGACCTCAATGCGCTGCTCGAGGAGTCGGCGGTACTCGTGCAACGCGAGATCGGCGTGCATGCGATCGACCTGCGCTTGCAGCTTGCGCAAGGCGCGCTGACGATTGTCGGCGACCGTGTGCAGTTGCAGCAGGTCGTCATCAATCTGATGATGAACGCGATCCAGGCCATGGCATCGACCGTGAACCGGCCGCGGCGTCTCGCCGTGTGCTCGTCCTGCACTCAGGAAAACCAGGTGCGGGTCGATGTCGAGGACAGCGGCCCCGGCATCGCCGAGGCGGATTTGCAGCGGCTTTTTCAGCCGTTCTTTACGACGCGCGCCGACGGCATGGGCATGGGCCTGTCGATCTGCCGCTCGATTGTCGAGTCGCACGGCGGCAAAATCCGTGCTTACGCGCAACCGGGGCTCGGCGCGACGATGAGTTTCGTGCTCCCGAATTGTTCTTCTCTGCTTTCAGTTGCGGTGGATGGTACCAAAGTATAGGTCGATGACACCTATACACCGATGCAGGGAACCTTTGTACGATAGAGCGCCACGCTTTTCTCCACTACCTTTGAAGCCATACGGCGGCGAGGCGATCTGCTTCCCGTTTCGGCATTCGATCGTTGAAGATACGAGGAGCGTGGACCATGGAAGCATCGTCTTTGACCGCCGGCGGGTCGCTGGCGGATTCGCTGAAATCCTGCATACGTACCGAAGACGCGTGGCGCTTGCCGGCGACGGCCGACGCGTCATCCGCGATGTCCGCGGTGTCCGCTCACCTGGCGTTGTCGCGCTGGGCCGTAGCGGGCATCGGCGCGGGTTTGCCGCCCCAGGAGCTATCGGCAACGACGCCGCCGGACAGCTATACGGTCGGCGTGAATCTGCGTTCGACCGACATCACGTTCCTGCATGACGGCCGTCTCACGTTCGAGGGACGCGTGATGCCCGGCATGTTCCAGGTCACCTCTCCCGGTCATTCGGCGCGCGCGGTGTTTCATACGGCGTGCGACGTGCTGCATCTGTATGTGCCGCAGGCGGTGCTCGATGCGTGCCACCGCGAAGTGTCGGGCAAGGAGTCGGCCATGAGCGCGCTGATCGACGATCCGGCCGTGTCCCACGATCCGTGCATCGAACGGCTCGGCCAGGCACTGCTGCTTGCCGACGAAGCGTTCACGTCGTTCGGCCAGATGTACGTCGACAGCATCAACCTGGCGCTCGTGAGCCGCCTGCTCGAACTGCGCTCGCGCACGCCCGCGGGTGGCCAGCCAGGCCAGCCGAAGATGCGCAGGTCCGCGTTGCCGAAATGGCGCCTGAAGCGCGCGGTCGAGTATATCGACGCGCATCTTGCGGAGGCGATCGGTCTCGAAGACGTCGCGAATGCGGCCGGGCTCACGCGCATGCACTTTGCCGCGCAGTTTCGTGCCGCGACCGGTCTGCGTCCGCATGAGTATCTGCTGCGGCGGCGCATCGAATGTGCCCAGCATCTGCTCGCCGACGAAGAGTATTCGTTGCTCGATGCCGCTCAGCTCGCGGGCTTTCGCTCGCAGGCCCACTTCACGACTGTGTTCAAGCGCATGGTCGGCTCGACGCCTAAGCGCTGGAGGGACACACACCATGCCGGAGCGTGACCCGTTGCGCTGGCTGCGCCGCGCTCGCTGCGGCGCGCTCGCCCCTTCGGCGCATGCCGCCCGCGCGGCGCGTGCGGCTGCCCATCGTCGGGAATCCTGTCTTGTGCGTTTGCTCGACGAGAGAACGCATGCCAGATGCCGCCGCGGTCCGCACGGCCGCCGGCGCCCGGACGTCAGCCGCGTTGCGGCCGGGCGTCGCTGTGAGGACATGTGACAAGGCAGTGCCGCGTCGCCGCTGCAGATGCCAGGAGCCTGAAAATGTCAGACGTTGCCCGTTGTGATCCGTGGTCCCAAACTTTGAGCCTGCTGTCGTCGCTGTCGCAAGGCGCGAGCGGTTTGCCGCGCGCGCGGCGCATCAGATGCGGCCCGTTGCGCCTGTCGGCGGATGCACCGTGCACGGGCACGGCGCGGCTCGTCGAACGGGTCGGCGAGCGGCTGCTCACGGTCAGCTGGAGCGATCCGACCTCGTGCTGCTATCCCGATCAGCCGTGGGTCGTGGCGATTGCGCGGCGCGATGGCGTGTGCGCGCTGAGCGGCCGGCCGATTTCATATGGCGACGCGATCTTCCGCCCGCGCGCGGCGAAACTGATGCCGACCAATTCGCAGGCGATGATGCTGGCGAGTGCGGTGAACGAGGCCATGCCCGCGCCACCGTCGGGGTGCTGGCTTTGAGAAGGAGAGGTTCGCGCCGGATCGCTTCGCGCTCCGGCGGCATCGAGGCCTGAACCGGTTGTGTGGTGTGCGGCCTTGCTTCGATTCAGGCCTCAGGTCCAGTGCTTGAAGTCTTCGTAGCGAATCTTGCGCACCACGCCGGGCGTGCGCTCGTGCGCATCGCGGCCCGTGGCGCGCGCCGCCGATGCGTCCTTCGATTCCCAGATTCCCTGATGGCGCGGCTCGCCTTGCATCGAACCTGACGGTTGTCCGTGTGGTGCTCGCAGCGGCCGCAGCGGTGCAGCATCACGCGCGGAATCGCTGTGCGACGGATTGCGTGCGAGTTCTCGCGCCCCGCTTTCGCGGCGTACCGGCGCCATCTGATCGGCGTCCACTTTCACCTGTTCGACTGCGAGCGTTTCCAATGGCGTCTGCGCTTGCGCGCCGAGCTTGCCGAACGCATCGACAAAGCCGGCCGGCATGCCGACATAGACGCCGCCCATGACGCATGCCGCGCTAAAAAACATCCCGCGGCGAAACAGGGCGAGTCGGCGTGTGTCCATGATCCTTCTCCAGTCCTTCTCGAGCAGCACAGCACTGAGGCTTTGGAACAGATGCAGCAAGGCGCTGGAAGCGGGGCGTCAGATCCGGCGTGCGCTTCTTGAGAAACCTCGTGAGCGAATGAGTTGGCGCCGTGCGCTTTGCGGCGTCGTATGCAGTATCGGTTGCGTGTCGTTTTGCGTCTTCTGGCGCTGCACGCTTGCTTTGAGATTCGCACCGGTCGGTGTCGGTAGCGTGTCGCGCGCTTCCAGTTTGCGTTCCGCGTCGGTCACGTATGCGTGACGGCATTGAACCTGATCGCGGGTTTTCCGTTTATGCCGCAAGCGCGTCGACGCACAGCGACGGGCGCGCGTCGTGCGGTGGAAACACGCGCCAGCAGCCGTCCTGATGACGAAAGAAGAACATGCCGCGGCTGCCGGATGGTGCGATGGCTTCGATATAAACGAAGCGCGCGCGTTGCGCCGGCATGCGGCCCGAACGCACGACCCGCACGCTCAGCACGGTCGCCGGCGCGAGCCATTTATCGACGAGCCTATGCAGACATGCTTCGCCGCGTTTCATGACAGTCTCCTTCCTTCAGTCGCGCGCCGCCCAATGTCGATGAGCGTCAGCGAGCCTCGCGCGCTTGCCGCATCGAATTTTCTTGCGGCAATGACTGAAGAGTAGGGCGGCGCATCCAAGATGACAGTTAATGTTTTTCATGGATACCATAGGCTTTAGGCTATGAGAGCGGACCTGTCCGTGGCGGAACACCGGGTCCGACCAGCAGAGCGGCTTACGAAACCGTGTCTTCGGCTGGCGTGCAATCTTTTACGTCGCGGCTGCCAGGCGGCGCAGGAAGGTCTTCGCAGCGCACGCGCTGCTCGATGATCGCTCGGGCGAAATTGACGAGCGACGACACGGACCCATGCACGCTGTGATACTCGGCGTTGCCGATGCGTGCATCCAGCACGACGAGCATGCCGGACTCCTGGGCCAGTTTGAGGATATCCATGTAGGTCTCCGGGTTTGTTGCACATGCCCACGCAAGAAGCGGGCCGAACGAAGCGATGTGCTCATGTTGAAACGCATGGCTCGAGGCTCGTTGCGCAAACGAAATGCGCGTTTCGCAAATGCCCGCCATCGCCGGTCGGCGTGGGCGACGGCTGTGCTGTGCTGCTTCGCGCGTGCGCCATGTGTGCTCCTCTGGACCTTGGGCCGGCCCTTACGCTCGACAAGATACGCAAACAGCAATGCTGTCGTGCGATTTGTGAAGTTGCACGACGCGTAAAAAATCGCAGGGGGCATTCTCGTCCTACTGTGATATGCACGGGATCCGCAGCGAGGCTCCCGGCCGCACGCACCGCGACGCTCGTCAAGGAACTGACTTGCCGGCGGAATAAAACACTGCAATGAGACGGTAAACAGGCGGCGAGCGAAGTGCGCGCAACCATCCGGAGGGGCTGTCCATGTTCCTGTTGTCGAATCCTGAAGATCGTCGCGGTTTGACCGTGCTGCGCGCCGCGCTTGGCGCCGTGCTCGTCTGGTCGCTAATCGAAACGCCGTTCGAACTCGCGGCGTGTGTGTCCGGCGCGCAGAGCGCCGCGCTCGTGTTTTCGAAGGCGCTGCTCGTGATCCTGATTACATGTGCCTGCACCCGCGCATCGATCGCGCCGTTCGCACGGCTCATCGCGCTATTCGTATGCGGAGCGAGCGTGCTGGCCATCGTGCCCGCGTTGCCGAGCGAATTCCGCTATGACCGCATCGGCTTCGCGCTGTCCAGCGTCGAGTGCGCGTTGAAGGCGCTGGCCATTGCGGTGCTCGTCTCGCACGATGCGGGTGTGCGGCTGTGGAACGACTGGCAGCGGTCGTCCTGATCTGCGGTCCCGATTTGCGGTCCGATATGGTCAGGCCGCTCTATTCGTCTGTTGTTCGATCACGCCATACCATCCCATGCCGCGATACGTTTCATAGCCCGGCGTCAGCGCGTACCCGACGAGCGACCCGTTCGCGCTCCGATAGTTACCGGTGTTTTCGCGGTTGGGCGGCAGATCGAAGCGCGCCGTATCGCGGTCCGCTTCCTTCGAATCCGCAATCACTCGGCCGCTCGCGTCGACGATCATGCAGCGTGTGCGCGTGCGTTCTTCATCGGTAAGACGCACGCTGCCGACGACCGCGGACGCCTGCTTCGCCCAGTCGAAGAACACCGCCAGCGCACCGACGATGCGGCCGTCGGCCGTGCCGTGTTCGCGGACTGCGGTCGCATAAGTCGCGACCTGCGCGCTTTGCAGGTGAGGGAGCGTGTCGACGTTGGCGGTTGCGTATTCGTCGCCGGAGCGCGTGCGCAGCGCGGCGGCGAACCATTCGTGCTGGGCCGCGTTGACCGTGCCCGCGACCGGAAACTGGGCGGGCCGCCCGTTCGCCACGATACGCCCTTGCAGATCGAGCACCCAGATGTCGAGATAGACCGTATAGCTATCGAGAATCACCGACAGCCGCTTCGACGCATAGGCGGCCGCTTCGTCGGAGCCGCTCATCAGGCAATCGACGATGGCCGCATCGGTCGCCCACCAGCGCACGTCGCACGAGCGTTCGTAGAGATTGCGGTCGATTACGTCGATCATGTTGAGCGCGAGGTCGGTCAGGCGCTGACCCTGCTGTCGCTCGAGTTCCGTCACCATGCGTTCGGAGAGGCCGTTCAGTTCCTTGCCGAGTTCGCCGGTCAGCTGGCCGATGCGGCCCGACACGTTTTTCACCTGGTTCGCGACCACTGCGAAGCCGCGGCCCGCTTCGCCCGCGCGCGCCGCTTCGATCAGCGCGTTGATCGCGAGATAGGTCGCTTCGCGGTTGATCAGATCGATATCCGAAATCTTGTCTCGTGAGATCTTGCGAACTTCGCGCGTGAGTTCGGCGATCGCCGAACCTTGTGACGGGTCACGACGCTTCTCCAACAGGGTGGACATAATGGGAATCCGGTTGCGGAAGGTTGAGCGCTCAGTAACGTCGATTATTTAATTCGCGTTTACGGCAAGCCGAACTGGATACTTAAGGTTCCCTGAATAAATTTCGCTTTAAAACATTCGTCGATTTTCCGGCTGCACCGGGCTTGTGCGAAAAGTGTTGATGCAGGCTTTTTCGGTGCATCGGTGGGCTGGAATGGGGCGCGCCGCGCCGGCACGCTATGGGCTTGTGCCGCTCGCGGCGATCCCGCTCCGATGCGCCTGCCCGTGCGGTTCATGAGTTTTTTGTCATGCTGGCGTAAGATCTTGCGTGATAAGAGATGAAACCGCTTCCATGCAGGTCGGGTGGGGGGCGAGTGTTTGTCGAAGCGTCCGGCTTTTCCGGATCAATACGCGTATGGCGCGCAACAACGATAGGGCAGATAAATGGACCGCTTGGAGGCAATGGAGATATTCACGCGTGTAGTCGAAGCAAACAGTTTTTCGAAGGTGTCGGAATCGCTCGAATTGCCGCGGGCCAAGGTCAGCCGAACCATTCAGGCGCTCGAGGAGCATGTCGGCGTGCGACTGTTGAACCGCTCGACGCGCCAGGTGAACGTGACGGAAGACGGGGCGCTCTTCTACGATCGCTGCGTGCGCATTCTCGCGGATGTCGCCGACGCGGAATCGTCGCTGTCGAACAAGCGCGAGACGCCGGCCGGCACGATTCGCGTCGATACGTCGGGCACGCTGGCACGTGCGCTGCTGCTGCCCGCGCTCGACGATTTCTACCGCAAGTTTCCGCAAATCGACGTGCGGCTCGGGCTTGCGGATCGCAATATCGATCTGATCCAGGACGGCGCCGACTGCGTGATCCGGATGGGGCGGCTCGAGGAATCGAGCCTCGTCGCGCGCCGGATCGGCAATGCGCGCATTGTCACCTGCGCGGCGCCCGCGTATCTCGAGAAATACGGCACGCCGAAAACGCTCGACGATCTGAACGAGCACCGTGCGGTCAACTATGTGTCGGCGCGCAGCGGCAAGACCTTCCCGTTCGAGTACGAAGTGGGCGGCGAGACTGTCAAGGTACAGATGAAGGGCGTGCTTGCGGTCAACGACGGCAGTGTCTATATCGGCGCCGCCGCGCTCGGCCACGGCATTATCCAGCCGTCGCGCTTCATGGTGGCCGATCTGATCGACAAGGGTGCGTTGACGGAAATTCTCGGCGATTTCACGAGCCCGTCGACGCCGCTGTCGATCGTCTATCCGCATCGCCGCAATCTGAGTTCGCGGCTGCGGGCGTTTACCGGCTGGGTCAGCGAACTCGCGCAGCAGCATCCCGATCTGAACGGCAACGCCGGGCAGGAGTGACGCCGACTCGCGCGGCGGGCAACGAGAGGCGCGACCGGAAAGCAGGTGGCGGCGCGCGCGTCGCTCCCGCTCCCGATTCGCGTCATCTCGCGCCGCTGATTCGATACCGTGTTAGCGGACCGTGCTGTTAGGCAACCAGCCTTCGCTGACGCCGATGTCGGCGATCTGTTTCGCGATCTTGTCCCCGAGGCGCTTCGCATCCTGGCCAACGGTGTCATGCTTCGTTTCCGACACCGCGTGCATGCCGCCGCCGACCGCCGCGGACGTAGCAATATGTCCCGCCACCGCGCCGACGCCGGCTGTTTCGACAACGCCCGGCGCCTTGCCGCTATCGGCATTCGCATCGAAGCTCTGTACCAGCGTCGGCATGCCGCCGGCCGGCTTGTACAGCACCTGCACGGCCGTGCCGACATCGCTTTCGCCGGCGCCCAAACCGATCACCGTGCGGCGGCGGCGATTGCCGGCATCGATCTTCTCGAAGCTGCCCTGCACGAGCAGCACGTTCTGATCGGCGGGCGGCGGCGCGTCGGCGCGTACCGCGTGCAGACCCATCGCTTGCAGCTTGCGGACAATTTCGTCGGCGACCTGCTGCTGTACCCGAAGCGCGTCGGCGGCCTGCTGCGGTTCATCGGAGCTGCCGGACAGGCGCGACATGAGCTTGTGCGCGAGGCCGCCGCTATCGAGCTTCACCTGGTCGGCGCTGCTGACGAACGCATAGACATAGATGTCGTCGGGCCGCATCTGCGTTTGCGGCAAGGCCGGATTCGGGTCTGCGTTCGCGACGTTGCTGATGCCGCTTGCGCAACCGGTCAGCAGGATGGCGCTGAACAGCAGGGCGGACGAAGCGTGGCGAGCGGTTTTCTTGCCGATGGATGCGAGTGTCGTGAACATGATGGGCTGACCTGTGAATGATGCGTAAAAGTGCGCTGAAGGTATGAACGTTTCGTCCGATGGTTGCGGCGATGTCACCTGTTGCGTGACTTGGCCGATCGGATCTGCACATACGCTTTCACAAGGCCGGCACGCGCAAGCGAGTATGGTCGACCCGCTGCGCTACCGCTATCGATCAATTATGTCGAGCTATGTCAGCGCGCGGTGAGCGTTGCTGCACACGGCGCGCGGCGAGTTCAACCTAGCTCTTGCGCGAGGTCTTCGCGACGAATTGCGTAGGCAGATGCTGAACCTTTTCGCTGCCGCATTTGGGGCAGGCCGGATGGGCGGTCGGGTGCTCGCCGATGTGTTCGGCGTGCTCGAATTTTTCGCCGCACTGTTCGCAGCGGTACTCGTAGGTCGGCATGGCAAACCTCCTGCAGAAACGGGCGAGAGAGGCGAGGGCAGTGGAGAGGTGCACGCAAGCGCGCGGCGGCGGTGGCAGGCGTGGCAACGCGCGCTGCGCGGGTCGCTCGCCGAGCGTTGGCCGCGCAAACTTATTCTAGTGCCTTGGTGGCGAAGATGCGGGGGAACGTATGGCGAGAACACGGCGATAACACGGCCATGCTCATCCTGCGTACGCGTCGAACCGATAAAGCGTTTGTGGCGAACGCGTGAGGATCGTCTCTCGCTGCGCGGCGTCCGGCACCCAGACGTCGAGCGCCATACGCGTTGTGTCGTAGTCGACGTGCTGCCGATGCTCGGTGTGCGGCCAGTCGCTGCCCCACACGAGTCGCTCGGGTGTGAACGCCTCGAGCAGCGGCGCGGCGAGTCGCGCGCCGAGTCCGGTGCCGTCGGCATCGCGCATGTCCCCGGCGCTCGCGCCTGCGACTTCGACACTGCCGGATCTCATGCTTCGGTAAGCACCCGAAAGTTTGACCCAGACGCGCCCCGTCGACGCCACCGACAGCAGATAACGGAAACCCGGGTCGTCAACGCCGAGGTCGGGCGACGGCCGCCCGAAATGATCGACGACGACTGTGCAGCGTTGCGCGAGCAGCGCGCCGACAAGCGCCGGCAGGTCAGCCGCTTCGCGATGCACTTCGACATGCCAGCCGAGCGCGTTGACGTGTGCAAGCAGGTTGCGCCATGCGGGCTGCGACAGGTCCGGAACCGGCAGGCCGATCAGGTTCAGCCGGATGCCGGCGACGCCGGCTTGCGCGAGCGCGTCGAGTTCAGCGTCCCCGGCCGAAGGCGCGACGACTGCCACGCCGCGCAGGCGGTACGGGTAGCGCCGCATGACGTCGACGAAGAAGCGGTTGTCGGTGCCGAGGAAGCTCGGTTGCACGAGCACGGCATGCGAGAGGCCATTGGGCGCCAGATAGCTCGCATACGTCTCGATCGTTGCGTCGTATTCGGGCGCATGCCGGCGTTGCGCGGCAAGCGGCAGGCCGCGCACGAATACGTGCGCGTGCGTGTCCACCGCGACAAGCGGCGGGCGTGTCGCGCCAAGCCAGCCGGGAGGGGCGCCGGCCGGCGCCTGCGTGCCGGAGCACGCGGCGTGCAGCAGAGAGGACGGGCATTCGATCGCTTTGCTGTTCATGGAAGTCTTTGACAACGGTGTCGCGCCATGGCGGTTACGCGCGATGTGCCTCGGCGGCTGTCTTGCGCGCCTCCTGCGTCATGCGCGTTGGCGTCGTGCGTGCTTCGTGTGCCCTGTGCGTCTCGCACGACGGGTCTGCCACGTGCGCTGTATCGGATCGTTGGTGCTGGGCGTCCGGGTGGCGTGGAAAAGCGGGTTCGGCGATCTTGCGGCCCTTCGTTTCGGGCAGCAGCAGCGCGGCGACGACGACGAGTCCATACGCGGCGCCCGCATCGATACCGAGCGCGGAGCCGATCGGCATCGAATTGCCCATATGGCCGACGAGCACCGGAAAGCCCGCCGACACGATACGGCCGAAGTTGTAGCAGAAACCGACGCCGGTGCCGCGCACGCCTTGCGGATAGAGCTCGTTGAAAAGCGCGCCGAGCGTGGCCGGAATGCCGGCCGAAAAGAGGCCGAGCGGGAAGCTCAGTGCGAGCATGGCAGTGTCGCCGATCGGCAGGAAGACGTAGAGGTTGACGGTGATGGCGCAGCAAAGCGCGAACAGGATCAGATTCAGGCGCCGGCCGATGCGATCCTGCAGCCATGCGCTCACGAAGCACCCGCAAATAAATGCGACGATCACGACCGCGAGGTAGCCGCCCGTGCCGAGCACCGACAGGTGCCGCTCTGTTTTCAGATACGTCGGCAGCCAGGTGGTGATTGCATGGTAGCCGCCGTGCGCGCCGAGGCCGATCATGCCGCCGACGATGGTCGTGCGGATCACCGAACGATCGAAGATGCCGAGCACCGGCAGCCTGGAGTCGGGTGTGCGCGCCTTGTCGTGCGCCGGGCTCGTGTCGCGCGGCGGCTCGGGCACGTTGCGTCGCGCGTAGAGCACGAGCACCGCGGGAATGGCGCCGAGCGCGAACAGCACGCGCCACGCCCATGCGGGCGAGACCGACGAGAAGACGATCGCGTAAAGCAGCACCGCGCCGGCCCAGCCGAAGCCCCACGCACTTTGCACGATGCCGAGCGCTTTGCCGCGATGCATCGCCCGTATCGTTTCGCTGAGCAGCACCGAGCCCGCGGTCCATTCGCCGCCGAAACCGAGCCCTTGCAGGGACTTCAGCACGAGCAACTGCTCGTAGTTCTGCGCGCACGCGGACAGCAGCGTGAAGAGCGAAAACCACAATACCGTGATCTGCAGCGCGCGCACGCGGCCGAAGCGGTCCGACAGCACGCCGGCACAGAGGCCGCCCAACGCGCCGGCGACTAGCGTCGCGCCGCCGATCAGGCCAGCCTGACCCTTGCCGATTCCCCAGGTCGCGATCAACGCGGGAATCACGAGGCTGAACGCCTGCGTATCGACTGCGTCCAATGCCCAGCCGCCGAAGCATGTCCATAAGGTGCGCTTTTCCGTTGGCGAGATTTCCCGATACCAGTTCATCGCGTCTCCAGGCGGCGCCGCAGCACGTTGCGGCCGGGCATTGCATTGTTCGAAGAGTGACGGACGCGCTGCGTCGCGCCTGCCCATGCCCCGCATTCTAGGGACTCGTTGGATATCGTTGTATTATGAAAATGATCAATATTCATATTGCGGCGATATGGAAACGCGCAGCCTGAAGTACTTTCTTGCGATCGCAGACGCGGGCAGCGTGACGCGTGCCGCCGATATGCTTGGCGTGGCGCAGCCTGCCTTGAGCCAGGCGCTGACGCGCATGGAAAAAGAGTGGGGCGTGAAGCTTTTCGAGCGTAGCCGGCGCGGCGCGTCGTTGACTCCCGCGGGACTCGCAATTGTCGACGACATCCGGCTTTCGGTCGCGCGTATCGACGCCGCTTCGTTGCGTGCGCATGCAATCGGCGCGGACCGCGCGGGACGGCTGACCATCGGCTTTGCATCGGCCGCGCTGTTCGATGTGCTGCCCCGCACGATTGCGGCGTTGCGCGTAGCCGTGCCCGGTGTCGAACTCGTATTGCGCGAGATGAGTAACGCGGAGCAGGTCAACGCGCTCGAGAAGGGCGAGATCGACCTCGGACTTTTGCATACGCCGGTGGCCGTCAGCGGCAGGATGAAGGAAAAACTCATCGCGCGTGAACGGCTGCTCGCGGTGCTGCCCGATTCGTTTCCGCGTAACGGCGAGGCGCCTTTGCTGTTGCGCGATCTTGCACAGCACGGGCTCGTCTGGTTTCCTCACGATCAGTTGCCAGTTATTCGCGCGGGCATTCTGAGCGCATTTCGCCAGGCCGGTTGCGAGGTCGAGATCGTGCAAAACGCGAACCGGTCGCTGACCGTGCTCGCGTGCGTGGCCGCGGGCTGCGGCGTGTCGTTGCTGCCCAGGTCGGTGCGCACGCTGCAATTCAGCGGCGTGCGCTTATGCGAGATTGCCGATGGCGATGCGTTGCCGCGCTTCGAACTGAGCGCGATCTGGCCAGCGCGCGCACGGCCGACGCTCGCTGACCGCTTTGCGGAGCTGATCAGGCCTTATGACCCGGAGTAGCGGGCGTGGGCATGCGCGCCTTGATCGCTCATTTTGTCACGCCTGCCGCTCACCATGCGGAGAGGAATTCACCGAGCGCAGTTAGATAAAGCTCTGCTTCCTCGAGGTTCGGATAGTGGCCGGAACGCTTCATTTCGATGAATTCCGAATCGTTGATGCGGTCCGCGCAATCGCGCCCGTCCTGCACCGGGTTCAGCACGTCGTGCTTGCCCGACATCACGAGCGTATGCGCCTTGATGTCGGGCAGCAGCGCGCGCAGATCGAAATTCGTTAGCGCCGCAACCGCGGCCGCCATTTCCGATTCGCCAAGCGGCGCGCTAAACCGCTTTTCCGCGGCCGCGTGCTTCAGTTCCGCACTGGCATAAGGGCCGAACGCCAGGTCGTGCAGGAATCGCTGCTTTTCTTCGAACGTCCTGTTTGCCAGTTCGTCTGCGTGCTCGGCAAGCAGGCGCGCCGACGACGATGTCCTGCCATGGCACTTCGGCACGATCAGCGCGAGGCTGCGCACGCGCTCCGGCTGCGCAGCGGCGACGCCTTGCGCGACGTAGCTGCCCATCGACGTGCCGATCACGTTGATCTCGCCGTAACCGAGCGTATCGGCAAGCGCGATCGCGTCGTCGATATGATCTTGCAGCGTGTATTGCGCGGGCCTCGTCGAAGCGCCGTGACCGCGCGCGTCGAAGGCGACGGTCGTGAAGAACGGGCTGAAATGCCGCACCTCTTCCTCCCAGCGCTGGAGTCGGTCGCCGAGGCCATGCAAAAGCAGCAGCGGCGGCCCTTCTCCGTCAATCGACACATTGAGGTCGATACCGTTGGCGTGAATGATCGGCATGCTTGAACTGGATCAGTAGTCAATCGTGCAATGCGAAGCCGGCGTGTCGAAATGGACGTCGCGCGCCGGCCGCTCCCGCCAGCATAACAATCGATGCCTGCAAGAAATTCCGTGCCGGCAGCGCGATGCCGGCCAGTCGAGCTAGGTCAGGTCGTGAAGCGCCTTGCCCGACGGCGCGCCGACGCTGAACGAATCGAACTCGACGACCAGTCCGCCTCGCTCGGGTGTACAGCACATCGGTCCGACGAAATAGCTGTCCGCATGCGGAAACGGCGCGAGGCGCAGCAGCGGCCAGTGCACGCCGTCGACCGAGTACTGCAAGCGCAAAACGCGTTCAGCGACGCTCGCGCGCAGCCAGAAGCCTTGGGCGCCGTCGATGCGCGTCGCGATCGCCCAGTCGGACTGGCCGACCGTCAGCACGCTGCTGAGCACCAATGCGCCGTCGGTAAATTCGACACCGGCCTTGACCCATTGCGTTGCGTCGATGCGCACCATCAGGCCCGCCTGATCGTAGAGCGTTTCGAATCGCCCTTGTATGTGAACCTGCGCGGTGAAATCACCGGCGGTATGCGTGCCGTAGCAATGCCCGGTGTCGCGTGTAAAGCCATAGTGGGTTTCGCGCCAGAAGTCCGTCGCGCGGTCCGTTTCGACTTGCAGGCGCTCGTTCTGCAGCGCCCAGCTCGCGGGTTCATTCAGCCATTCGCATTGTTCGAACACGTTTTGTCTCCTCGGGGGGCGTGGCGCGGGGCGCGGGGGCAGTTGCCAGCATAAAGCACGCGCCGGCGGTCGCGCGCGGCTCGGGAGCCGCCGTGCGTGGGAATGGCGGTTGCTCGATGCGCAATGCGTCGGCAGTGTGCCGTGCGCGCATCGAGCGATGCCATTCAGTCAGCTATTTCGCGCAAACAGGAGAACATCATGCCGCTGAAGAAAGGAACGTCGAGGGAAACCGTCAGCGAGAACATCAAGACGGAAAAGAAGCAGGGTAGATCGCAAAAGCAGTCCGTCGCGATTGCGTTGAACGAGGCGCGCAAGTCGGGCGCGAAAATCCCGAAGAAGAGTGGCAAGTGAGGTCAGCTGCCGGCGAGGCACTGCCGCTCGAACCGCGCTTATAACGCTTGACGTGGTTCGAGTGGCAGCGCCCGGCGCTACGTCAGTCGCGGTCCTGTTCGAATTCGGTACGCACGCCGTGCGGCAGCCACGGCTCGCGATGACAGCACCAAAGTTCATACGTCGGTTCGAAAACGCCGGTGCGATCGAATGCACCAAGCGGCATATCGATTTCGGACCTGTCCGTATATTCCATGAACGCCACCGAGCCGCATACCGGGCAAAAATGGCGGCGGCCCAATGCCGAACTTTCCCAGGCTTGCGTCAACCCCGACCACTCGACATCGTCTTTCTCGTATATCGCGTAGGAGCCGAATGCCGAGCCGTGAACGCGTCGGCAGGTCATGCAATGGCACATGCCGACCCGTTTGGGCGCGCCTCGCGCGCGAAAGCGCAGCGCGCCGCACGCGCAGCCGCCTTCATAGACCGAGATTGGCGGCGTTGTTTCTGATAGCGATTCCACTTCGACCTCCCTGTTTCCGTAGAACGTCGAACCATCAGCAAACCTCGGACCGTAAGGATTCCATCTGATTTAAAACGACGTTGCATAAGGGCGTGTCTCTTTCATGACAGCAGTGTTTAATGAATGCGTTCGATCACGGCATGAATTGCCGCATCGATTTGCAGATCAATGCAAGAGTTTCCGGCGCGACGATCTATCGCAAAAAAGATGCATCAAGAGGGAGGCATACCGATTGAAATAACGGAATCGCCGCATTAGGATGGGGTCCCTGGTGACGACCATACGGCTCGACGCTACGGACGAAGTATCGTCAGATTTAAATGATTACTGGCGCAGCCGGTTCAGTTTCGCGGCTCAGCCACCGATAGGAGACTCGCATGCTAAGCCCACATGAGTTTGCAACGCTCATGCTCGTCAAGCACGCCGAACAGTCGATTGATTTCGACAGGGCCGATCTTCACACGCTCGTCGAACGCAAGCTCGTCGAACTCGATAGCGGCGCCTGTGAAACAGGGCTGCTGCCGCGCGTGACCGACCGCGGTCATGCATTGCTCGCGCGCTTTCACTCCCTTCGTTAATCCAGCGTGGCGATGCCGTGCCCGGAAGAGCGGTGTCGCGCATCAATGAGGAATACCAGATGACTTACGTTTCTCCCGAGCAATTGGCGAATGCGCAGAAGGCGAATGTCGATGCGACGTACCGGTTCGCGTTCGAGGCGCTCAGCAGCTTCGAAAAGCTCGTGACACTGAACATGAAAACCATGAAGACTTCGCTCGACGTGAATGCGGCGCGCTGGCAAAGCGCGCTATCGGGCAAGGGGGCACAGGCATTTTTCGAGACGCCGGAAGGGGTGCCGCCGCTTATTGAACGGATCGCCGCCTACAACCGGCAGGTGTTCGATATCCTGATGAATACGCAGGCCGCGCTGACCGAGCAGGCCGGCGCTCAATACGAACGTGAGACGCGCAAGGTGCAGTCGGGTTTCGACGAAGCGGCAAAGAGCGCGCCGGTCGGGTCCGAAGCGGCCGTGGCCGCGCTGAACTCGATGATCCATGCAACCAACTCGTGGTACGACAGCCTGTTCAAAACCGCGCGCCAGGCAGTCGAAACGGCGGAGTCGAATATGAATGTGGTGGCGGGCGCGGCGAAGCGCGCGCAGTCTGCTGCGCCTCAGGCGGTGGCTGGCAGGAAGTAGAACGGTGTAGTAACCCGGGCGCGATCCCCGCGTCCAGGCGCTTTTCGGGCCCGCCATCTGGCGGGCCATTTTTTATGCGGTTTCGGGCCGCATGCTTCAGCGCTCAGCCGGTAGGCATTCGCGCGGGTTTCGTATGCGTTGCCCACGGCGCTCGCCTCAGTGCGGTCAGCGCCGCGGCACGAGCGCATCGACGAGTGCCGATGCCGTTTGACGCAAGCGCTTCGGGTCTTCGTAGACGCGTTCCATGACCGCGATGCCGCGCGTCATCGTGACGATGAGCGTGGCCGCCTGCTGCGGCGGAACCGCAAGTTGCGCGCGCGCTTCCTTCGTGTTCAGCACTTCGAGCAAGGTGCTTTCGAGATCGTCGAGCATGGTTTGCACTGCTTCACGCAAACGGGGCGAATCGGGGTCGATCTCGACTGCCGTTTTGGTGGACAGGCAACCGCGCGTGGGCGTGCCCTGCGATATTGAACGGATTGCAAACGTGAAAAACGAGACGAGCGCGTCGTGCAGGTCCGGCTTGTCGAGCGCCTTGCGCGCGTCCGCGAGAAAACGGCCCGTATAGCGCTCGAATACGCGCACGAAGATTTCTTCCTTGTCGCCGTACGCGTTGTACAGCGAGCCGCGCTGCACACCGGTGGCTTCGGCGAGATCCAGCATCGACGTTGCGCGGAAACCCTTGCGCCAGAAGACCTCGAGCGCGTCGGAAAACGCGGCGTCTTCATCGAACTGTCGGACTCCTGCCATGGCTTTCCTCTTTGAACGAACGGGTACGCATTTATTTTGACATTGTTGGCGAAAATGCGCAAAGCTCATTTCGCCATGAATGTGCGCGCTTTTGCTCCGTGCATAAACGTGGATTCAATGAACTGCGCGGTCGACCTGCCTCGTGGGCTTTTAGTTGACTCCGTCAACTTAACGGTTGCGCGTCCGTCATTACGCTGTCGGATCGATAAAGCCTTTGAGCATCGCTAGCGTGTCCGCATCGTCGACTTGCTTATCCGAGCGCCAGCGCAGCATGCGCGGAAATCTCACGGCCACGCCCGATTTGTGGCGCGTGCTCGCCTGGATGCCTTCGAAGCCGATTTCGAAGACGAGCGTCGGCGTCACGCTGCGCACCGGTCCAAATTTTTCGACGGTAGTTTTGCGCACGATCGCGTCGACCTCGCGCATTTCGTCGTCGGTCAGGCCCGAGTACGCTTTGGCAAACGGAACTAACGTACGTATGCCATTCGCTTCGTCCCACACTGCGAAGGTGAAATCCGTATACAGGCTCGCGCGGCGACCGTGTCCGCGTTGCGCATAGACGAGCACGGCATCGATCGCATAAGGATCGATTTTCCATTTCCACCATGTGCCCGCCGCCTTCGTGCGCCCCACGCCGTAAAGCGACTGTCGCTCCTTGAGCATCAAACCTTCAACGCCGCGCGCGCGGCTCTGTTCGCGCAACCCGGCCAGTGCGGACCAGCTGTCGGCATCGACAAGCGGCGAGACGCGCAGCAGATCGCGCGCGAGCGTGTCCGCAAGCGAATCGGCCAATGCATCGAGCCTCGCGCGCCGTTCGGCGAGCGGCGTCATGCGCAGGTCGGCGCCGTGCGCTTCGAGCAGATCGTAGGCGAGAAACGCGGCGGGCGAATCGGCGAGCACCTTCTTTGTCAGCGATTTGCGTGTGATGCGCGGCTGCAAGCGCGCGAACGGCAGCGGCGCTTGCGCGCCGGGTTGCCACGCGAGTATTTCGCCGTCGATCACGTGGCCGTCCGGCAGCGCGTCGCCGAGCGCGACCACTTCGGGAAAGCGCTCGGTGATCAGATCCTCGCCGCGCGACCAGATCCACACGCGGCCGTCGCGTTTGACGATCTGGGCGCGTATGCCGTCCCACTTCCATTCGACGAGCCAGTGCGCGGGGTTGCCGAGCGTTTCGGGGGCGGCCTGTAATGGGTGAGCGAGAAAGAACGGGTACGGCAGCGCGCGTTCGGCTTCGAGCGCGGTTTCGGGTGTCGCTGCGCCGGCGCTGTCCTGCGGGTCCTCGCTCTGCTCGCCGTGCGGCGAAGGCGATGCGGCTGGTGCGATCAGGCGCAGGTAGCGCGCCGCGTCGGGCGGCTGCCGCGCGTCGGTCCAGCCGACCATTCGTTGCGCGATCAACTTGTGGTCGACGCCGGCTACGTCGGCGAGCGCGCGCACGACGAGCTGCCGCGCGACGCCGACGCGAAATCCGCCGCCGATCAGCTTCGTCAGCAGGAAGCGGCCGCTCCAGTCGAGCTCGTCCCAATACTCGACGAGCCGGATGCGCAACGTGTCGGGCGATGTGCCGCGCAGTGTCAGCACGCGTTCCTCGACCCATTGCGTGAGCCCGAGCTCCGATGCGCGAGCGGCGGGCGGCAGCACATGCGCAATGGTTTCGGCGAGATCGCCGACGGCCTGATACGACTCGTCGAAGAGCCATGCGGGCAAACCCGCGCGTTCTCGTGCAATGTCGGTCAGAAGCCGCGTCGGCACCGTCTGCCGCGACTTGCCGCCGGCGAGGAAATACGACGCCCATGCGGCGTCTTCCGGCGGCGCTGCCGAAAAATAGGTTGTGAGCGCATCGAGTTTGTCGCGAGTCGATGTCGTCGCGTCGAGCGCCGCATAGAGCGCGGCAAAACGCTTCATCGCGTGGCTGCCTCCGGGTCGTCGATTGCGGCCGCCTGCAGATTTTTTGCGTTTGCCGGCACGGTGGCCATAGCGGGACCGGCGTCGTCGTTTGCGCCTTGCACGTCGGCTTCGACGTTATCGCCGCCGTATTCGGTCGCGAATGCGCCGGCATCGAGGCCTTGCTCGCGCAGCCACCGGACCATCGGTTCGACCTGGCCATGCGTGACGATTACGCGCGTCGCGCCGGTTGCGGCGATCGCGGTCTGCAGCGAGGGCCAGTCGGCGTGGTCCGACAGTACGAAGCCGCGGTCGACACCGCGCCGCCGCCGCGTGCCGCGCAGACGCATCCAGCCCGATGCGAACGCGTCGCTATAGTCGCCGAAGCGGCGCAGCCATGCGCTGCCTTGCGCCGACGGTGGCGCGACGATCAACGCTTCGCTGAAGACGGCCTTGTCCCTGGCCGGAATCTCCGCGGCGCTGCGCGTGCCGGGCAGTGTGACGCCGGCTTCCCGGTACGCGCGGTTCAGCGGCTCGACCGCGCCGTGACAGAAGATCGGGCCGATCGCCGCGTCGACGCTCGCGAGAATGCGCTGCGCCTTGCCGAAGCTATAGCAGAACACGATCGACGCGCGCCGTTGCGCGGCGTTGTGCCGCCACCATGCGTCGATGCCCGCGAAGACGGCCTCTGGCGGATCCCAGCGGTAGATCGGCAAGCCGAACGTCGATTCGGTGATGAACGTATTGCAGCGCACGGGTTCGAACGGCGTGCAGGTAGGGTCGGGGTCGAGCTTGTAGTCGCCCGATGCGACCCACACCTCGCCGCGCGCTTCGATGCGTACTTGCGCGGAGCCGAGCACGTGGCCGGCGGGATGCAACGATACGTCGACGCCGTTAATCGTAATGTGCTCGCCGTACTCGAGCGTCTGCAGGCTAATACCCGGCAGACGCGACTGCAATACACCGGCGCCGGCCGCCGTGGCGAGGTATCGGCGATGACCGAAGCGTGCATGATCGGAATGCGCATGGGTGATGACCGCACGCTCGACCGGTTGCCATGGATCGATGTAGAAGTCGCCCACGGCGCAGTAGAGGCCTTCGGGGCGTGCGACGATCAGGTCATCCGGTTTCGCCAATCGTCCTCTCCGTGGTGCGTGATCTGCCGCGCGCGTGGAATGCGTGGACGCTTGAGTGTACCGCGGCGAATTGTCCGGGCGTCAATTTTTGACAGTGCTGACGAAGTCTTCTGTCTGGTTCGCGGCAATGCACAGACGTCAAGCGGCGCGTCCACCCCGACGGCGACGCGCCACCTGTCGCACGGTTATACCGTGCTAACGCACGCTATTGGCCATTGCGCATGGTATCGCCCGTCGTGCCCGGCCGCTGCACGCCGTTGCCCGGGGCCATGCCGCCGTTCGCCGGCGCGGGCGTTGCACCGGTGCCCGTGCCTACGCCGCCGCCGGTGCCCGTCGTGCCCGGGGTGCCGTAGCCGCCGTCTGGCGACGTGCCCCGGCTCATGCCGCGGTTCGGCACAGTGCCCGGTGTGGCAACGCCGCCTGCACCGCCGGTCGTGCCGCCGCCTGCGCCGACCCCGGCGCCGTTACCTGCCGATCCGCCGCCTGACGAGCCGCCCCCCGCGCCGCCGCCCGCACCTCCCTGAGCAAAGGCGCCGCCGCAAAGTGCCATTACGAGTACTGATGCAAGAAGCTTTTTCATAGTGCTGTTCATCGTCGGTCCTCCGAGAGGGGTTCATGGATACGAGCGGATGCCGCTCGTCTCGTCTCTGTCATGCAAGCGGTGTGCCGCGTGGGTGAGCAATGCCGGGATGCAATGCCGCACCCGGCGGGAACGGGCGTTGCGCCCGCTGCACTGCGCTGCCACGCATTGGCAATGGAGGAATCGCCATGAAGCAATCGATCGATATGCAACAGCGTCTGACCGAACTCGAACATGCGCTATCGCGCCGCTTCGCTTCACCGTCGACGTCGGTTACGCATCTGGCCGATTCGGCTGGACGGATGACGATCCAGGTGTCATGGGTCGAGTCGGCGGCGGACATGAACATTCTCGATGCGGGCTGCGCGCTTAGCGTCGTGCTCGGGTCGCGCACGATGAACCGCTACGCGTCGATGAGCACGGCGGACCGCGTGCGTGTGCGGGAGCGCCTGTGCAGCATCGCGCGTGAAAAGGCACGCGATGCACGACGCACGGCGCCGGCTGCCGCGTGCAATGCGACGCTCGATGTCAGCGAGCCGATGCTCGACGAAGCGGCGCGGGCCTAGTCGGCCATCGCAAGGGCGGCGGCGTCGAGATCGCGCGGCATGCGCGGCGTGTCGTCGGCGCCGCGAGGTGCCGGGCTTTTCGGGAACAGCAGTTGCAGTGCAGCAGATGGATGCGCGATCGACAGGCCTCGTGGCCCTGGTGCGCACAGGAACGCGACATGCGTCCCGACGATGAGAAAAGGAGCATCGAATGTCAAGCAAACCTCGTAACGCTCAAGCCGGTTCCTCGCCGGCAGATCCCAAAACGCAGGCGCTCGAAGCGTCGCGCGCACGTCCTGAAAACGAGGCACTGCGCACGAATCAGGGCGTAAAAATCGCAGATAACCAGAACACATTACGCGCGGGCGCGCGCGGTCCCTCGTTGCTCGAAGATTTCATCATGCGTGAAAAAATCACGCACTTCGACCACGAGCGCATTCCGGAGCGCATCGTCCATGCGCGCGGTTCCGCGGCGCATGGCGTGTTTCAGGTCTACGAGCCGATGACCGAATTCACGAAGGCGGCTTTTCTGCAGGACCCGGCGGTGCAGACACCCGTGTATGTGCGCTTTTCGACGGTACAGGGACCGCGCGGGTCGGCCGATACGGTGCGCGATGTGCGCGGCTTCGCGGTGAAGTTCTACACGAGCGAAGGCAACTACGATCTGGTCGGCAACAATATGCCGGTGTTCTTTATTCAGGACGCGATCAAGTTTCCCGATTTCGTGCATGCAGTGAAGCCCGAGGCGCCGAATGAAATGCCGACCGGCGCCTCAGCGCACGATACGTTCTGGGATTTCGTCTCGCTCGTCCCCGAATCGACGCACATGGTGCTATGGACGATGTCGGACCGCGCGATTCCGCGTAGCCTGCGCACGATGGAAGGTTTCGGCGTTCACACGTTCCGCTTCGTCAATGCCGAGGGCAGGTCGCGCTTCGTGAAGTTCCACTGGCGTCCGGTGCTCGGGTCGTATTCGCTGCTGTGGGACGAGGCGCAGAAGATCGCCGGCAAGGACCCGGACTTCCACCGGCGCGACCTCTGGGAAGCCATCGAACGTGGCGATTTCCCCGAATTCGAACTCGGCGTGCAACTGATCGAAGAGAAAGACGAGCACACGCTCGGTTTCGATCTGCTCGATCCGACCAAGCTGATTCCCGAGGAAATCGTGCCGGTCAGGATCGTCGGCAAGATGACGTTGAATCGCAATCCGGACAATTTCTTCGCCGAGACCGAGCAGGTCGCATTTCACCCCGGGCATGTCGTGCCGGGTATCGACTTCTCGAACGATCCGCTATTGCAAGGGCGCTTGTTCTCGTACACCGATACGCAGATCAGCCGGCTCGGCGGCGCGAACTTCCACGAGCTTCCGATCAACCGGCCGCTGTCCCCGAACGTGAACAATCAGCGCGACGGCATGCACCGGCAGACAATCAATGTCGGCCAGGCATCGTACGAGCCGAATTCATTGAACGACGCGTGGCCGAAGGAAACCGATCCCGCGCCGCGCAATGGTGGCTTCGAGAGTTATCCGGAGACCGTGGACGGGACGAAGGTTCGCGTACGTAGCGAGTCGTTTGCCGATCATTTTTCGCAAGCGGCGTTGTTTTATCAAAGCATGAGCGACGTCGAAAAGGAGCATATCGCTGCCGCTTATCAATTCGAACTCGGCAAGGTGACGAGGCCTGAGATTCGCTCGCGTGTCGTCAATGAAATCCTCGCTAATTGCGATCTCGATCTTGCGAAAAAGGTAGCCGAGGGGCTCGGGCTTCCTGCGCCTAAAAACGGCGCTAAAGCGGTGGGCCAGCAGCGGCCGTCGCCGGCGTTGAGCCTGCTCAATCGCGCGAGGCCCGGTATCAGGACGCGCAAGATCGCCCTGCTCGCGGCCCCGGGCGTCGACGAGGCCTCGCTTCAGACCCTGCGTAAGAAACTCGAAGACGAAGGCGCCGCGCCGCTGCTGATCGCACCCACGCTTGCACCGGTTGCCGGCGCCAGTCCCGATGCGACGATCGCGGGAATGCCGTCGATCATGTTCGACGCGGTGATCGTATGCGGCGGCGAGGCCAGTGCGAAGACGCTCGCGCAATCGGGCGATGCGCAACACTTCCTACTCGAGGCGTTCAAGCATTTGAAGGCAATCGCGGCGCTTGGCGCGGGCCGCGACGTATTGAAGGCCGCACATCTGCCCGATCAGGCGGATGGCGTCGCGACCGGCGACGACGGCGATGTCGAGGCGGTGTTGAAGACGTTTATCGAAACCGCCGGGCAACACCGCGTCTGGGCGCGGCGTGCGATGGCGGAGTCGGTACCGGCGTAAAGCAGTTCGGCCGTGAGCGCGGGGCGCGAAGGCTACGTCCCGCGCGTCACTTCAGCGGCCACGCGGCCGGCCCGGCTCGGCCACATGCGTGGCGGGCCGCTGGCCCGCTGGCGGCAGGTGGGCCGCAGTCGCTGGTCGTTCGACCGCACGCAGCCGCCAGTATCCGTCGACCGGACCGTGCCGTACTCCCGAAGATGTCCAGCGCGCGCGTCCTTGCGCGGACGCGACATTGCCGCGGCGATCCACCCGCATGCCGTACAGCGTGACGAACGGTTCGTCGCAGCCGTGTTCGCATAGCGCGAGCACGCCGTCGCTGTCGCGCACTTCCCCCGCTGCGGGCAGTTCGATGCCGCGACGCGCGTCGAGTGCCCAGCCGCGGTTCTCCGTATCGAGCCACAACACCGCGTAGTCGTGGCCCGCGGTCGGGTCGGGCGTATTGATCAGAATCGACAGCCGCATAAAGCCTCCGCATGAAATAACCCGGTGGTTCGGCGGCGACGTCCGTCCTGCTTGGCACCGTTGCGTGTATGTCGCGCCTGTGTGCTTTCAAGCGCGATTTCAAGCGCATTTTCAAATCTGAAGCGGGCAGCAAAACTTAGGTCCTCGATTTCAAGGCTAGTTCCACGACCTCGCATGTCAAGCAACGGACGTTCTAATGCGAGCGCGCAACAGTTGCTACGCGGCGCGCACCAGGCGCTCTGCGACTGCGCGCGGCAATTCCGCGCAGCGCCCCGGGAAAGGGCGGCAGGGAATTGCGTGGTACGAACTTCGGGTCGAACGTCGTTTTTTTACGCGTATCGGTACGCGTGCCTTTCGCAACGAGACCGAATCTGTCCGGTTTGCATGACCGGGCATGTCGAATGCTGGGTTCGCACGTTCTCGACGCTGTGCGTTGGTGTCCGCGCTTCGCACGTGACCATCGCCAAAAAAAAGGACCCTATGATGAGCGTGTCGCCAATCGACAAACAGAATGCAGCTGCGCAAGCCTGCGGCCAACCCGATCTCGTACGCAGGCAAATCGTCGCGGCGATCGTCGGTTCGTTCGCGCTGTCGGCATGCGGCGGCGGGGGCGGCGCAGGCGGCGATCCCGGTTCGGGTACGGCGCCGCCAAACCAGGCGATCGGCCAGATTCCGCCAGACCGCGCGAATCTGCCGCGCCCGGCGCTGCCTGCGCCCGGTTCGTCGGGCATCGACCATATCGTGCTCGTGACGATGGAGAACCGCTCGTTCGATCATCTGCTCGGCTGGGTGCCGAATGCGGAAGGTTTGCCCGCGGGCCGGCAATTCACGGACGCATTCGGCGAAGTGCATGCGCCGTTTGCATTGTCGGCCAACCCCGCCTACGGTTTTCAGGGCTGCTCGTTCGCGGACCCCGATCATGCGTACGATGCAGGCCGGGTCCACCTTGCAAACGGCGCAATGAACGGCTTCCTGCTCACGCCCGATACGAACCAGACGCGCGGCGATCTGCTGCCGATCGGCTTCTTCCAGCAGGCGGACCTCGATTTCTATCGGAACGCGGTGCCGCTCTATACGGTTTGCGACTACTGCATGAGCGGCATTCTCGCGGACACGTTTCCGAATCGCGTGTATCTGCATAGCGGCGAAACGGACCGCCTCAGCGATACGCTCGATACGTCGCAGCTGCCGACGATCTGGGACCGGCTCGACGCGAAGGGCATCACATCGGCCTACTATTTCCACGACGTGCCGTTCACCGCGCTATACGGCGCGCGTTATGTGGGCCGCTCGAAGCTGTTCAGCGATTTTCTGTCCGATGCGGCCGCCGGTTCCCTGCCGTCGTTCTGCATGGTGGACCCGAGTTTCGGCGGCGAAGCGCAGGGCATCTCGAACGACGATCACCCGCACGCGGACGTGCGCAATGGCCAGGTGCTGCTGGGGCAAATCTACGAGGCGTTGCGCTCGAGTCCGACGTGGAGTTCGACGCTCATGATCGTGGTCTACGACGAGTGGGGCGGGTTCATGGAGCACGTCCCGTCGCCGCTCAAGCCCGTATCCGCGGCGGAGCAGGCGCTCGGCAACGACGGACGCCTGGGCTTCCGCGTGCCGTGCATGCTGCTCGGTCCGCGCGTGAGCGCGAATCAGGTCGCGCGCTATCCGTTCGATCCGAGCTCGATTCATCAATTGCTCCAGTGGCGTTTCGGTCTCGACCCGCTCGGCGTGCGCGCGAGCGACCCGACTACGTTCAACCTTGCGTACGCGCTCGATCTGACCAATCCGCCGCGCACCGATGCGCCGCCAGTCGCCGTTGCTCAGGGGCCGTTCGGCGCGGCGTGTCCGCTCGTGCCCGCGGGTGGCACCGGCATCGGCTCGATCGACAATGCGCAGCAGACCGGCGCACCGGCGTCGGGTACGGCTGCATCCGGTACGCCGGCATCGGGTACGACGGCTTCGGGTACGACGGCTTCGGGCGAACTCCAGCGGAGCGTGCCGGGCGGCCGCTTTTCCGATTTGCGTGCGAAGGCAACGGCGCTCGGCTTTCCGCAATAGCGCGCGCAGCGATGAATCTTCGATGACTGGCTTGCACATAGCAGGGCCATATCTGCTATCGTCGCGGGCATGCCGCCAATCATATCGATATCCAATCTATCCAAGACCTACGCATCCGGCTTTCACGCGCTCAAAGGAATCAACCTGTCGATCGGGCGCGGGGAAATCTTCGCGTTGCTCGGGCCGAACGGTGCGGGCAAGACGACGCTGATCAGCATCGTCTGCGGGATCGTCAGGGCATCCGCCGGGTCCGTCGTCGTCGACGGGCACGATATCCAGCACGACTACCGCGCCGCGCGCGAGCTGATCGGCCTCGTGCCGCAAGAGCTCACGACCGATGCGTTCGAAACCGTGTGGGCCACCGTTTCGTTTAGCCGCGGCCTGTTCGGCAAGCCGAAGAACCCCGCATACATCGAAAAAGTGCTGCGCGACCTCTCGTTGTGGGAGAAGCGCGATAACCGCATCATGACGCTGTCGGGCGGCATGAAGCGCCGCGTGCTGATCGCGAAGGCGTTGTCGCACGAACCGCGCGTGCTGTTCCTCGACGAGCCGACCGCGGGCGTCGACGTCGAGTTGCGGCGCGACATGTGGCGCCTCGTGCGTTCGCTGACCGCAAGCGGTGTAACGGTCGTGCTGACCACGCACTACATCGAGGAAGCGGAGGAGATGGCCGATCGCATCGGCGTCATCAACGCCGGCGAAATCGTGATCGTGGAAGAGAAGCGGGAACTGATCCGCAAGCTCGGCAAGAAGCAGTTGCGATTGCATCTCGAAGCACCGCTTGGCGTCGTACCCGCGGCGCTGGCCGACTATGGGCTCGAAATCGCCAACGGCGGCGCCGAACTCGTCTATACCTACGACTCGGAGCGCGAGCGCGCCGGCATCGCCGCGCTGCTCAACGACCTGAACCATGCGGGCATCCGCTTCAAGGACCTGCAGACGTCGCAAAGCTCGCTCGAAGATATCTTCGTGAGCCTCGTGCGAGGCCAATCATCATGAACCTGCATGCGATCCGCGCGATTTACCGCTTCGAAATGGCGCGCACCGGGCGCACGCTGATGCAAAGCATCGTCGCGCCCGTCATTTCCACCTCGCTCTACTTTGTCGTGTTCGGCGCGGCGATCGGCTCGCGTATCCGCGAAGTCGAAGGCGTCAGCTACGGCTCGTTCATCGTGCCGGGGCTCATCATGCTGTCGCTGTTGTCGCAGAGCATTTCGAATGCGTCGTTCGGCATCTATTTTCCGCGCTTCACCGGTACCATTTACGAACTGCTATCGGCACCCGTGTCGTATCTCGAGATCGTGATCAGCTATGTCGGTGCGGCTGCAACGAAGTCGATCATTCTCGGGCTCATCATCCTCGCGACGGCGGGACTGTTCGTACCGCTGCAGATTCAGCATCCGCTGTGGATGGTGCTGTTTCTCGTGCTGACGTCGGTCACGTTCAGTCTGCTCGGTTTCATCATAGGCATCTGGGCCGACAACTTCGAGAAGCTGCAGATCGTGCCGCTCCTCATCATCACGCCGCTGACTTTTCTGGGCGGCAGCTTCTATTCGGTCGCGATGCTGCCGCCGGGCTGGCGCATCGTGGCGCTGTTCAACCCGATCGTGTATTTGATCAGCGGCTTCCGGTGGAGCTTTTATGGGCTTGCCGACGTGAGCGTCGCGATCAGCCTCGGCATGACGGCCCTTTTTCTTGCGGTGTTTCTCGCGGTGATCGCGTGGATCTTTAAAACGGGCTATCGCCTCAAGTCGTAGTAGGATGGACATTCGTCGCGGGCCTGCTGTGCTGGTTGCAGGCCTGTCCGCCTTCGCCATGCTCCGTCGCGAGGTGCTTCCATGGCTCTCAAACCGTCACGACCGCTGCGTCTGTTCGCGGAACATCTTCGCGAACGGCGCGTCAGTCTGACCGAGCGATGGATGAAGGCCGTGTTCAACGATGCGGATCTGTCGGAGTCGGACCGCCTTACGTACGAACAGTTGGCCGATCACGTTCCCTCCATTCTCGAAGAACTCTGCAGCGCGCTCGAGGATCAGGATCTCGACCAGGTCGAGCCGTCGATCGAAGAGGACGCGAAACTGCATGGCAGGCTGCGCTGGAAGCAGGGCTATCGCATCGACGAACTCGTGCGCGAACTCGATTTGCTGCGGCAGGTGTTGCTCGGTGCGATCTTTAACTACGCGGAACAGTATCCGGCGTTTACGCGGCGTCACGAAGAACGCGCGCGGCATTTCATCGACGAGGCGATCAGTTTCGTAACGCTCACGTCGATCCGCGAGGTCATGACCGAGCGCGACCGCAAGATCGACGAATACACGGGCCGGCTCGAACGCGCGAATCATGAACTGCTGCTCAAGCAGAAGCTCGTCGGCGAATTGTATGAGTCGCGGATGCAGCTCACGCGCAGCGTCGTGCACGATCTGCGCAACTTTCTCAATGTGTTTTCGATGGCGTTGCAGATGATTGTGCGCGCGCCGGCAAAGACCGATGCGGCGCTCGCGCTCGCTAACCGGCAGGTCGGCGATATGAAGACGCTCGTCGACGAACTCGTCGAATATTCGATCGTGCTCGGCGATACGAATCCATTCGCCACCGAGGCCATCGAGCTGCGCGCGCTGTTCGACGAACTGGTTGCCTCGTGCGGCCCCACGGTGGAAGCGAAAGGCTTGCGCCTCGTGCAACGGTTCGATCGCGAACTGGGGACGATCGTGTCGAACCGGCTCAAGCTCAAGCAGATCGCGCTCAATCTGTTGTCCAACGCGGCCAAGTACACGAAGGCCGGTGAGGTCGAACTCGATATGCACGCGTGCGGCGAGATGCAGTGGTGCTTGCGCGTGTCCGACACCGGCGTCGGGATCGGTGCGGCCGATCAGGAACGCGTCTTCAAAGAATTCGAGCGCGCAACGCACGAGGACGTGCCGGGCGTCGGGCTCGGTCTCGCGATCGTGCGCGAGCTCTGCCGCACGCTGCGCGGAGATCTGCGATTTGCGTCGCACGAAGGCGAGGGGACGACGTTCGAGATTATCTTTCCGCTGCGGCTCGATACGGGCGGTTGAACCATTTCACGCTGCAGTGCGGATGCCGTTGATACGCAAAGCGGGGAATTCAAACGAAAAAAGGCCGGGCATTTCACCCGGCCTTTCTATATTCGTTCAACCGAAGCGGTCGTGCGCTCAGCCGAACAGCTTGACTGCCTGCAGCAGCGTGTTGGTCACGCCCCATGCGAGCGGGATCAGCACATACAGCCAGAAGATAATGAGCAGGCCCTTGCTGGACGGATGCTCCTGAGTCGTGGTGTTCATAAGGTCCTCTTTATTTCCCGGCGGCCAGTTGGGCTTCGGTCATATGGTGCCTGTCGTCGACGCGCTTCACGAGCAGGTTGCAGATGAAGCCGACCACGAGCAGCACCGCCATCAGGTGCACGGTCAGCGTGTACGCATCGGCTTTCGCAACGCCGTGCGCGACTTCATACGCACGGATGTAGTTCACGAGCACCGGGCCCGCCACGCCTGCCGCGGCCCATGCGGTCAGCAGACGGCCGTGGATGCCGCCGACGAAAGCGGTGCCGAACATGTCGGCGAGATACGCCGGCACCGTCGAGAAGCCGCCGCCGTACATCGACAGGATCACGCAGTACGCCAGCACGAAGAGCGCGATATTGCCCGAATCCGCGAAACTCGGCACGAAGTAGTACAGCACCGCGCCGAGCACGAAGAAGATGAAGTACGTGTTCTTGCGGCCGACCCAGTCCGACGCCGACGCCCAGATGAAGCGGCCGCCCATGTTGAACAGCGACAGCAGGCCGACGAAGCCGGCTGCGGCCGCGGCCGTCACCGTGCTCTTGAAGCTCTCCTGAATCATCACCGACGCCTGGCCGAGAATGCCGATGCCGGCCGTCACGTTCAGGAACAGCACGAGCCAGATCAGGTAGAACTGCGGCGTCTTGAGCGCCTGGTCGATGTGCACGTGGTTGCGCGTGATCATCTTCGTCGTCGTGGTCGCGGGCGGCGTCCAGCCGGCCGGCTTCCAGTCCGCCGGCGGCACGCGGATCGCGAGCGAGCCGATCGTCATCGAGATGAAGTACGCGATGCCGAGCACGACGAACGTTTCGGCGACGCCGATGCTCGTGGCGCTCTTGAAGTGGTTCATCAGCGCCACTGACAACGGCGCGGCAATCATCGCGCCGCCGCCGAAGCCCATGATCGCCATGCCGGTCGCCATGCCGCGGCGGTCCGGGAACCAGCGGATCAGCGTCGATACCGGCGAGACGTAGCCGAGACCGAGGCCGATGCCGCCGATCACGCCGTAACCGAGATACAGCAACCAGATCTGGTGCGTCCACACGCCGACTGCGGAAACGAGGAAGCCGCCGCCGAAGCAGCATGCCGCGGTAAACATCGTGCGGCGCGGGCCGACGTGCTCGAGCCACTTGCCGGCGAACGCGGCCGACAGGCCGAGAAACACGATCGCGAGCGAGAAAATCCAGCCCAGCGTGGTCAGCGTCCAGTCGTCCGGTGCGGACTGCGTAATGCCGATCACCTTCGTCAGCGGTCCGTTGAACACGGAGAAGGCGTAGGCCTGGCCGATACACAGGTGCACGGCGAAGTCGGAGGCCAAGCGGTCTTAGGAAGACAAAACATTCTACCAACTCCTTGGCTCACAGAACGACATGGCTACGATCCGACTTTTGTAATACTGCTCATGTGGTCGGTCTCCGATGGGGTGCGTCTTGCTCGTTATCGGTCGTCGGCTGTTTAACTTGAGGGTTTTCGACGCGACGGCCTGTTATCGGACCAAAAAGCGGACCCAAAAATCGCATGAATAGCATATGCAGTTTGACTGCATATGACGGCGCGTCGCACAAACGCCGTCGTGCCGATTTGCGAGACGATATTGCGTGCGCTCGCGGTTGGCAATATGAGGTCGGCAAACATATAACTGATGCGCACCGGTCATGACGCACTGCGAAATCCTAAGGCTGCGTGAGACGATAGCCGGGGTTCCATCGGCGCGTGCCAAGCGGGTGGTGCCCTTTTTTCGCGGTGCAGCGAAACGCTGAATGTAGCGCACATGATCCATGCATTTCGTCAATCTGGCGTGCGCGGCGGGCGCTGGCGTGTTAGGTTTTTCACCGAGTTCAAAAAGCAACAATGCTTGATATACTACATACAAAGTTATTGACGTATGCCGCAGCGCAGCATATGATTGAGTCATTCTGAACACTCAATCGTATGGAGCTTGAAATGGATTTCGTATCTCTGGCGCTGCTTGCCGTTGGTTTCGTGGGTCTCGGTGCTGCCGCGACCGTTTTGCTGACTAATATGGTTCCGCTGCATGTTGCATCGCTCGCCGCGAAGCACGGTCGGTACGCTGGCCTCGCGGGCGCTCACGGCGACGCGATCGTGCAGGCGCCGGTCCGTGCATCCGTTAAGAAAGAGGCGATGAATGTCGTCGGAACTTCAAACTGAAAACGTAGTGTCCTCGCCGCTGACGCTGGCGCTGCAACCTATCAATGCAAGCGCCAGCTTGCGCGACCAGGCCTACGCGATGCTGCGCCAGGCGATTGCCGACGCGGACATCTATCAGTCGAAGGACGAAATACGGCTCGACGAGCGTTTGCTTAGCGAAACGCTCGGCGTGAGCCGCACGCCGGTGCGCGAGGCGATGACGCTGCTCGAGCAGGAAGGCTTTCTGCGCATGGTGCCGCGGCGCGGTATCTATATCGTGCGCAAGAGCAAGCGCGAAATCGTCGAGATGATCCAGATGTGGGCGGCGCTCGAGAGCATGGCCGCGCGCCTCGCCACGTTGCATGCCACCGACGAGGAAATCGCGCGGCTGCGCCATATGTTCGACAGCTTCCGCGATACGACGCCGGCCGAGCATATCGCCGAGTACTCGGACGCGAATATCGCGTTTCATCAGGCGATCGTCGAGTTGTCGAAGTCGCAGATGATTCTGGAGACGATCAAGAATGTCTTTATTCATGTGCGCGCGATTCGCCGGCTGACGATCTCGCAGAGCGACCGCGCGTCGCGCTCGATCGTCGATCATCTGCGCATTATCGAGGCGCTCGAACAGCGCGATACCGAACTTGCCGAGCGGCTCGTGCGGCAGCATTCGCTCGATCTTGCGGACTTCGTCGAGGCGAATTGCGATTTTCTTGATTGAGCGAGCGCTCGTCGCGATTGATCGTCGCGATAGTGCGTCGCGCTGCTGCGTGGAAGGAAGAAGCAAAGCCAGCGGGTGGATCGCCCGCTGGCTTTTTTGCATCTGCGAACCCGCTTGTTTCGTTATATTCGTGAAGGCGCATCTATTCGTGCGCCCGTATTGTTCACCTGCTCGCTTGCGCTTGCCGGTCAATGCCCACGCAGCGCTTGCACCATCGTTTCACCGAGCGCCGCCGGCGATTGCGCGACATGAATCCCGGCTGAGTGCATCGCGTCGATCTTCGCGCCGGCCGTTCCCTTGCCGCCCGAGATGATCGCGCCCGCGTGACCCATGCGGCGGCCCGGCGGCGCACTGGTGCCGGCGATAAAGCCGACCACCGGCTTTTTCGTGCGTGCCTCCTTGAGAAACTGCGCGGCGTCTTCTTCGGCGGAGCCGCCGATTTCACCGATCATGATGATGCCGTGCGTGTCGTCGTCGGCGAGAAACATCTCGAGGCAGTCGATGAAATTCGTCCCGTTCACCGGATCGCCGCCGATGCCGATGCAGGTGGTTTGTCCGAGGCCCGCGGCCGTGGTTTGCGCCACCGCTTCATAGGTCAGCGTGCCCGAGCGCGATACGACGCCAATCTTCCCCGCCCGATGAATATGGCCGGGCATGATGCCGATCTTGCACTGCCCCGGCGTGATCACGCCGGGGCAGTTGGGCCCGATCAGGCGCGTGTCCGAACCGGCGAGCGCGCGCTTGACGCGCACCATGTCGACGACGGGAACGCCTTCGGTGATGCAGACGACGAGCGGCACGTGCGCATCGACGGCTTCGAGAATCGCATCGGCGGCGACGGGCGGCGGTACATAAATAACCGATGCGCTCGCACCCGTCGCATCGACGGCATCGGCGACGGTATCGAACACCGGCAGTCCGAGATGCATCGAGCCGCCTTTGCCCGGCGTCACGCCGCCGACCATCTGCGTACCGTACGCGAGTGCCTGTTCGGAATGGAAACTGCCTTGCGACCCGGTGAAGCCCTGGCAGATCACTTTGGTATTGCGGTCGATCAGAACGGCCATGTCAGTGTGCTCCCGAGTGTTGGACCGCGACGGTTTGCTTCGGCGCCTGCGGTTGTGCGTTGTGGTTCGCTTTCTGGCGAATCGAGGAGACGACCTTGTCGGCCGCATCGGCAAGATGGTCGGCGGACAAGATCGGCAAACCGGAGTCGCGCAGAATCTGCTTGCCGAGTTCGACGTTCGTGCCTTCGAGGCGTACCACGAGCGGCACGCGCAGATCGACCTCGCGCGCCGCGCTGACGACGCCTTCAGCGATTACGTCGCAGCGCATGATGCCGCCGAAGATATTAACGAGGATCGCTTCGACTTTCGGATCGCGCAGAATCAGCCGGAATGCGGTCGCCACCCGTTCCTTCGTCGCGCCGCCGCCGACGTCGAGAAAGTTCGCGGGCTCGCCGCCGTAGAGCTTGATGATGTCCATCGTCGCCATCGCGAGGCCGGCGCCGTTGACCATGCAACCAATGTTGCCGTCGAGCGTCACGTAGTTGAGCCCGTGTTTTGCGGCTTCGAGTTCGGCCGGATCTTCTTCGGCCTCGTCGCGCAGCGCTTCGATCGACGGATGCCGGAACAGCGCGTTGTCGTCGAAGTTGATCTTCGCATCGAGCGCTACGACGTCGCCCGACGCGGTCACGACGAGCGGATTGATCTCGACGATCGACGCATCGAGTTCGACGAACGCGCGGTACGCGTTCAGGATGAACTGCGTTGCCGATTTGACCTGACTGCCGGCGAGGCCGAGGCCGAACGCGATTTTTCGTGCGTGGAACGGCTGCAGGCCGGTGGCCGGATCGACCGCAACCTTCAGGATCTTCTCGGGCGTGCGCGCTGCGACCTCCTCGATTTCCATGCCGCCTTCGGTCGATGCCATTAATGTGATGCGCGATGTCGCGCGATCGATGAGCATGCCGAGATACAGCTCGCGCTCGATCGCGCAGCCTTCCTCGATGTAGACGCGCTTCACCTCCCGGCCGGCCGGACCCGTCTGCTTTGTCACGAGCACGGACGACAGCATCTGCGCCGCATTCCGCGCGACGTCGTCGACTGTCCTGACCACGCGCACGCCGCCCGCGCCATTCGGATCGTTCGCAAAGCGGCCCGCACCGCGGCCGCCCGCATGAATTTGCGATTTGACGACCCACACCGCGCCGCCGAGTTCGCGTGCCGCCGCGGCCGCTTCCTCCGGCGTGAACGCGACGCGGCCGTTCGGCACGGCGACGCCGTAACCTTTCAGCAGTTCCTTCGCCTGATATTCGTGAATGTTCACAGACTCCTCCTCACTGGATGTATTCGGGATCGGGGCAGTGGGGAAAGACTTCTCTTGACGGGCTGTGAAATATAGTATGTGATATATCAGAACGGTTCAAGGGATCAAGGCGGTCGGTATTTTCCCTCGGTTGCGCGTCGCGCGCGCTGAAAAACCGAGCCCAAAACCTTGCCAGTAAAGGACTTGACGCGATTCGAGCTTGCGCGCCGCAGCATCAAAATACGCTTGATGCATTGTGATATATCACATACCGTATTGAACGGGGCATGCGAGATGCGCGTCGTGGGACGAGGCCTGGCAAGACCGGCAACGTCCTCGGTAACCGCCAGATAACGCATAGGAGACAACTTATGTCCGCTAGAGTTTTATCCCCCAATACCGGCATCGGAGGCCGGGATCGCGCATTGCCCGTTACATCCGACCATGAACAGGTGAAGCAAGGGAAGGAGACAAATCATGGCTAAGGCACTCGACGGTGTGCGCATTCTCGATTTCACGCATGTGCAATCCGGACCGACCTGCACGCAGCTGCTCGCATGGTTCGGCGCCGATGTGATCAAGGTGGAGAGGGCCGGTACCGGCGACGTGACGCGCGAGCAGCTGCGCGACATCCCGGACGCGGACAGCCTTTACTTCACGATGCTCAATCACAACAAGCGGTCGGTAACGATCGACACGAAGAACCCGGAAGGCAAGAAGGTTCTCGAAACGCTGATCAAGACCTGCGACGTGCTTGTCGAAAATTTCGCTCCGGGCGCGCTCGATCGCATGGGCTTCACGTGGGAGCGCATCCAGGAACTCAATCCGCAGATGATCGTCGCGTCGGTGAAGGGTTTTGGTCCCGGGCCGTACGAGGACTGCAAGGTCTACGAGAACGTCGCGCAATGCGCGGGCGGCGCGGCATCGACGACCGGGTTCGACGATGGTCCGCCGGTCGTGACCGGTGCGCAGATCGGCGATAGCGGCACCGGCCTGCATCTCGCGCTTGGCATCGTGACTGCGCTGTTCCAGCGGACAAAGACGAATCGCGGCCAGAAGGTGCTCGCCGCGATGCAGGACGGCGTGCTGAACCTGTGCCGCGTGAAGCTGCGCGACCAGCAGCGTCTCGAGCGCACCGGCGTCATGAAGGAGTACCCACAGTATCCGAACGGCACCTTCGGCGAGGCCGTGCCGCGTGCCGGCAATGCGTCCGGCGGCGGCCAGCCGGGGTGGATCCTCAAGTGCAAGGGCTGGGAAGCGGACCCGAACGCTTATATCTACTTCATCACGCAGGCGCCTGTGTGGGCGAAGATCTGCAACGTGATCGGCAAGGAAGAGTGGGCGACCGATCCCGACTATGCGACGCCGAACGCGCGTCTGCCGCGCCTCAAGGAAATCTTCGCCGAGATCGAACGCTGGACGATGACGAAGACGAAGTTCGAGGCGATGGACATCCTCAACAAGTACGACATTCCGTGTGGTCCGATTCTGTCGATGAAGGAGATCGCCGAAGACGAATCGCTGCGCAAGACAGGCACGATCGTCGAAGTCGACCATCCGGTGCGCGGCAAGTATCTGACCGTTGGCAATCCTATCAAGCTGTCGGATAGCCCCACGGATGTCACGCGCTCGCCGTTGCTGGGCGAGCACACCGACGAAGTAATGGCCGAGCTCGGCTATTCGGCGCAACAGATCGCGGCGTTGCGTACCGCGGGCGCGATCTGAACCGCGACGGTTTGATTGCACGAAGTTCGATAGCGGAAAACCGACAGGCGCGCGTGTTCACGTGTCGCCTGTCGGCGCTTCAGTTGGTGTTTCAACCGGCAGTTGGCAGGCCGGGTGGCTTCATAACCAGAATCGGAGACATGGCGATATGGCACACGAAGACTCCCTCTCGCTGCGGGAACGCGGCGGCGCTCAATCGTCCGATAACGCGGCTGCGCCGAACAAGGCCGTCGTCCAGCACATCCTCGATAACGTAATAGCGGAAGGCCGAACTTCGCTGACGGCGCCGGAAGGCAAACTTGTATGTGACGCGTACGGCATTGCCGTGCCGAAAGAAGGGTTGGCGACCGATGCGCGCGAGGCCGCGCAGATCGCGGCGCAAATGGGTTTCCCGGTGGTGCTGAAGATCGTGTCCCCCGAAATCCTGCACAAGACGGAAGCGGGCGGCGTACTGGTCGGCCTCAAGAGCGAAGCCGAAGTCGAGCGCGGCTTCGCGACGATCATGGACAACGCGAAGCGCTATAACGCGAGCGCGAACCTGCACGGCGTGCAAGTGCAGCAGATGGTAGGCGGCGGGCAGGAAGTGATTGTCGGCGCGGTAAGCGACCCGTCGTTCGGCAAGCTCGTTGCGTTTGGCCTCGGCGGCGTGCTCGTCGAAGTCCTTAAGGACATCACGTTTCGTCTCGCTCCCGCGACGCGCGACGACGCGCGCTCGATGCTCGACAGCATCGCCGCGGCGGAGATTCTGAAGGGCGTGCGCGGCGGCGACGCGGTCGACCGCGAAGCGCTTGCGGCGCTGATCGAAAACGTCTCGCGCCTGGTTTCCGACTTTCCGCAGATCTCCGAGCTCGACCTTAATCCGGTTTTCGCGAGCAAGGACGGCGCGATTGCGGCGGACGTGCGCATCGTGCTGGACCTCGCGCCGCCGGCGCCGCGTTACCGGCCGAGCCAGCAGGACATCGTGCGGCAGATGAACCGCATCATGCGGCCCGACCGCATTGCGGTGATCGGAGCGTCGGCCGAAGACGGCAAGATCGGCAACTCCGTGATGAAGAACCTCATCAACGGCGGTTATCAGGGCGAGATTCTGCCGATTCATCCGAAGTCCGAAGAGATTCTCGGCCGCAAGGCGTACCGGAGCGTGCTCGACGTACCGGGTGATATCGACGTCGCGGTGTTTGCGATCCCGGCGAAATTCGTTGCGGCCGCGCTGACCGAAGTGGGCAAAAAGAAGATTCCGGGCGCGGTGCTGATCCCGTCCGGCTTCGCCGAAACGGGCAATGTGGAAGGTCAGGAAGAGATCGTGCGCATCGCGCGCGAGTACGACATCCGCCTGATGGGCCCGAACATCTACGGCTTCTACTACACGCCGAAGAACCTGTGCGCGACCTTCTGCACGCCGTACGACGTGCAGGGCAAGGCTGCCCTTTCGTCGCAATCGGGCGGCATCGGCATGGCGATCATCGGGTTCTCGCGCTCCGCGAAAATGGGTGTGTCCGCGATCGTCGGTCTCGGCAACAAATCGGATATCGACGAAGACGATCTGCTGACGTTCTTCGAGCAGGACGACCATACCGAAATCATCGCGCAGCACTGCGAGGATCTGAAAGACGGACGTGCATTCGCGGAAGCGGCGGCACGCGTGTCGAAGAAAAAGCCGGTGGTCGTATTGAAGGCGGGCCGCACGAGCCTCGGCGCACGCGCGGCGAGTTCGCACACGGGTGCGCTCGCCGGCAACGACCGCATCTACGAGGATGTGTTCAGGCAGTGCGGCGTGATCCGCGCGCGATCGCTGCGCGATCTGCTCGAGTTTGCGCGCGGCATTCCGAAGCTGCCGACGCCACAGGGCGAGAACGTCGTGATCATCACCGGCGCGGGCGGCTCGGGCGTGCTGCTGTCCGACGCTTGCGTCGACAACGGCCTTTCGTTGATGACGATGCCTGCCGATCTGGACGCGGCATTCCGCAAGTTTATTCCGCCATTCGGCGCCGCAGGCAATCCGGTCGATATCACGGGCGGCGAGCCGCCGACCACGTACGCAAACACGATACGTCTCGGTCTCGAGGATCCGCGTATTCACTCGATCATCCTCGGTTACTGGCACACGATCATCACGCCGCCGATGGTGTTCGCGAAGCTCGTGATCGAAGTGAAGGAGGAAATGAAAGCGAAGGGGATCGAAAAGCCAATCGTCGCGTCGCTCGCGGGCGACGTGCAGGTCGAGGAAGCGGCCGAATATCTGTACGAACGCGGCGTACCGGCCTATGCCTATTCGACTGAAATTCCGGTAGCGGTACTCGGTGCGAAGTACAAGTGGGCGCGCGGCGCGGGGAAGATCTGACGCGGGCCGGATCGTTGTGTGTGCAACAAGCGGCGGCGTGGCTCTCTCACAATCATCAGGAGCCGCGTCGCTTGCGCAACGGAGTAAGTATGGAAACCTGGATGCGTTTTGTGTCGAGCGACGGTCGTATTGTGTTCGGCAAGGTGGACGGCGCAGATCTGCATGAGCATCTGAGCCTCGAACATCCGGTGCCGACCGGTGCGGTACTGCCGGTGCGCGCGCTCAAACCGTTGGCGCCATGCGCGCCGCGAAAAGTGGTTGCGCTGTGGAACAATTTCCATGCACTGGCTGCGAAGCTCGAAAAGCCGGTGCCCGCGCATCCGCTGTTTCTGATCAAACCCGCTGAATCGGTGATCGGTGCCGACGAGCCGATTTTGCGGCCTGCGCACTATGCGGGGAAGATCGCCTACGAGGGCGAACTGGGCATTGTGATCGGCAAGCGCTGCCGCAATGCGAGCGTTGAAGAAGCGGGCGCCTCGATCTTCGGCTACACGATCGTCAACGACGTGACGGCTGCAGAACTGCTGAACGAGAATCCGCACTTTCCTCAATGGTGCAGAGCGAAAGGCTTCGATACTTTCTGTTGTATCGGCCCCGCGATCGCAACGGATTTCGACTGGCGCTCGGCACGTGTCGTGACGACACTCGAGGGTGTCGAACGTCAGAACTATCCGCTCTCCGATATGGTGTTCACGCCGGCGGAGCAGGTCAGCATGATTTCCCAGGATATGACGCTCGAGCCCGGCGACGTCATCGCTTGTGGCACATCGCTCGGCGTCGGCTCGATCAAGGATGGCGCATCGGTGTCGGTCACGATCGACGGGATCGGCACCTTGACGAACCGGCTCGCGGCAGCGGGCGATAGCGTGCGGCAAGCGGCGCCTGCCGCCGCCGGCGCGGTTTGACACGGCATGAACAGAAGATCGGGAAGATGGATCGTGGAGACAACATGCCGAATGGAATGGCCGATTCCGGTCAGCGAGATATCAGTGAATTGAGCGGCAGGCGGCAGTCGATGGTTGCGCTTGCAACGATCGGCTGCTGCGGTGTGGGCCTCGTGTCGCTCGCCGGTGCCTTTGCGCGATATTTTTCGTCGGCGGCGATATTGACGGCGAAAGATAGCGGCGAACGCATCGGTCTTTACATCGCCGTGTTTGCCGGCGCGTTGCTGCTGGCCGCGTCGGCAATTGCATTCTTCAGACTACGCAATGCGATGCGCGACGCAGTGCACGCGCACATCAGCGCATGCCCGGGCTGTGCCGTCGTCGATTTTGTCGCATTGTTGTTGTGCATCTGGCTCGGCTATGGCTTCGTGACTGAAGCATCGCCGGTCATCGGGCTTGCGGTTCTGCTCGCCGCGGGCGGTCTCGCAGCCGCATTGGGCGTGCATCTCGCGATGACGGTGGATGATCGCTACGGCTTGCTGCATGCGGCAGCGCATGGCCGCCGGCGGCGCACCGCGCGGTCGGCGCGCGCGCGGTGCAGTTCAGCGCGGCAGCGCGAGACGCTGTTTCGCGTCGAATGGCGTGCCGATGTCATGCAAGTGCAGGCGGCCGACGATTTCACACAGCGCTGGACGCTGACGGTTGCATCGAAGCGCCGCAGCGGCGGTATGAACATCGGCAGCCTGTCGCGCGTTCGTGTACGACGTCACTACGGGCAGCGCGTGCGCAGCCACATGCGCGTCCGCACGCACGCCCGTAGCGGGAGCCTCGCGCGATGAAGCGATGTCCGCGCGGATCCGATCGGCATGAACGGGTGCTCGCGATTGCGCACCCGTTAGCCAATGCTCGCGCGGTGCTAGCCGCATTATTCGGCGGCTGCTTCGCGGTAAAACTCGGACTTCTTCTGGAAAATCAGCTGAGCGAGAAAATCGGCGTCGTACGCCTTCAGCAGATGCGCATGGAACCGCTCGATATAGGCGGTGATACGCGCGATTTCGCTGTTGAATTCCTGCTTCAACACGTCGAGCGTTTCGCTGTCCCAGCGAAAACGCAGACCGAGGTCGCTGAAAGCGCTGTTGTACGCGCACAGGCTGGGATCTTCGGGGCTGTTCGCGGCGACGCGAGCAGCGGGCGAAGCGGTGAGCGTGGCAACCGAAGTGTGATTCATGGCGGGACTCCTGAGCTGGCGAGTGATAAGACTCGCCTCAAGCATAGAAGCCCTGATGGATTTGCAATAGTTAAAGTTTTATTTGGATTCCATATGGAATCACTTATGGGTGATCAGCCGCGTGACACGCGTGATCTCCTCTATATGGTTAGCGCCTTCTTCCATCAGGAATTGCTTGAACGCGACCGCGACGGGCGGCAGGCGTTTGTTCTTCCGGTGGACGACGTACCAGTTCAGCATTACGGGAAAACCCTCGACATCGAGCACCGTGAGATGGCCGACCTGCAATTCGAGGCTGATCGTGTGCGCGGAGAGGAACGCGATGCCCATGCCGGCGATCACGGCCTGTTTGATCGTCTCCGTGCTCTTGATCTCCATGGCGATCTTCAGGTTCGTCAGGCGTCCCGCGAAGCCTTCTTCCATCGAATTCCAGGTGTCCGAGCCGCGCTCGCGCACAACGAACGCTTGCTCGGCGAGCTGCGCCATCTTGATGTGACGTTTGCCCGCGAGCGGATGGTCCGGCGGCGCGACGATCACATACGGGTGCGGCGCGAACGCTTCGTTGATGGCGTCCATTTCGTGCGGCGGGCGCACCATCACCGCAAGGTCCGTCTGGTTCGTCGCCAGTTGATGCAGCAGTTCCTCGCGGTTGTGCACCGCAAGGTTCAACTCGACGCCCGTGTAGCGGCGCGTGAATTCGGCGAGCAACCGCGGGAAGAAATAATCGCCCGCGCTGATCACCGCGACGTTCAGCTTGCCGCCCGAGACGCCCTTAAGCTGACTCATCGCTTCGTCGACTTCGTGGAACTGCTGGATGATCGTCCGGCTGTAGTGAAGCATCTCGTTGCCGGCCGTCGTCAGATAGATCTTTTTGCCGAGCTGTTCGAAGAGCGGCAGGCCCGCGTGCTCTTCGAGCTGCCTGACCTGGGTGGAGACTGCGGGTTGCGTAAGATGAAGTTCTTCCGCTGCGCGGGAGAAGCTCAGATGCCGGGCGACAGTCTCGAACACCTTCAACTGGCGGAGTGTCGCGTTTCTCATCGTCATGGCCGATGTATAAGCTGGAATGAATCGACATGGTAACAAGATTTAATTATCCGTAATTCAGCAATGACCCTAGCATCGAGCTAAATGGCGGCGTCTGCCTGTGTACATGGGGTTTACAGCTTGCTTGATGCGCGGGTTAACGCTTAGACCGGGAATGAGGCTGTTGAAATTGAAACGGAGCTCGCACGAATGTTTGGGCCGCTGATTTTTTTGGGACTGACGGAATGAGGCCTTGCGTTTAACCGTTTGCGTATAGCAGTGAACCGGCAATTGCCGTTTTTAGACCCGGCGTAACGATCGGGGTAGAACTACAAAGTGGCATGCATGTAATCCGGCAATCCGGCCGGTTGCAGAAAACATATCGGAGACAAAGCAATGGAAGACATCTCTCGGCAGGCTCCGGCCCCCGCGTTCTGGCGGAACCGCTGGTGCCAACTCTTCGTCGGCATCTTGTGCATGGCGTTAGTCGCCAATCTGCAATACGCGTGGACGCTATTCGTCGCACCGATGAATGCGCGTCATCACTGGGGCCAGGCTTCAATCCAGCTTGCCTTCTCCATCTTCATCCTGACTGAAACGTGGCTCGTTCCACTGGAGGGTTATTTCGTCGACCGGTTCGGTCCGCGTCCCGTCGTCGCAGTGGGGGCGATCTGCGCAGGTCTTGCATGGGTGATGAATTCGTTTGCGACTACGCTTCCCGAGCTGTACGTGGCGTCGGTGATCGCGGGCATCGGTGCGGGCGGCGTCTACGGCACCTGCGTCGGCAATGCGCTGAAGCTGTTCCCCGATCGTCGCGGTCTTGCTGCGGGTCTGACGGCAGCGGGCTTCGGCGCGGGTGCGGCCGTGACGGTGATTCCGATTGCGAACATGATCACGGCGCAGGGCTACGAGCACACGTTCCTGTTCTTCGGCATCTTGCAGGGCGTGGTGATTTTCATCCTCTCGATGCTGTTGAGGAAGCCTGAGGCGCATAAGGGGCCGGCGATCAAGCGCAAGTTCGCGGTGTCGAAGACCGACTACACGCCTGGTCAGATGATCAAGGCGCCGGTGTTCTGGGTCATCTACCTGTGCTTCGTCGCGGTTGCGGCGGGCGGCCTGATGGCGACCGCGCAACTCGGTCCGATCGCGAAGGACTTCGGTCTCGCCAAGCTGCCAATGACGTTGTTCGGCGCAACGTTGCCGCTGCTCACGATGACGCTGTCGATCGACAATATCTGCAACGGCTTCACGCGTCCGCTGTGCGGCTTCATTTCGGACAAGATCGGCCGCGAAAACACGATGTTCGCGATTTTCATCGGCGAAGGTCTCGCGCTTCTCGGGCTCATGGAATACGGCACGAATCCGTATGCGTTCATGACGTTCGCCGCGCTGATCTTCCTGTTCTGGGGCGAGATCTTCTCGATCTTCCCGGCCATTTGCGCGGACACGTTCGGCAGTAAATTCGCAGCATCCAATGCGGGCACGCTGTACACCGCGAAGGGCACCGCATCGCTGCTCGTGCCGGTCGCATCGGTGCTCGCGGCGACGGGCGGCTGGAACCTCGTGTTCATCGTGTCGGCGGTGATCACGATCGCGGCCGGCGTCTCGGCGAAGTTCGTGCTTGCGCCGATGCGGGCACGCTGGATCGAGGCGAGCGACCCGCTCGTGAGTGATGCCACCAAAAGTGGTGGTCCGTCACGACTGAGCACGTGGCCCGAGCAAACGGGCGAGTAATGACGTAAAAATGAGGACGCAAATGAGCCGGCCTGCAATCGAGCGGTAACTCGCGGCAATCACAGGCCGACCATTTCGCCTCACAGGAGCCAAGCGGCGTACACATGAACGTTTCATTGCAGCAACTGAAGGTGTTCGTCGCTGTCGCGCGCCAGCGCAGCTTTACGCGCGCCGCGCGCGAGTTCGATCTGACGCAGTCGGCCGTAAGCCGCTGCGTCCGCGAACTCGAGGAAGCGATCTCGTTGCGACTGTTCGATCGGACCACGCGCCAGGTCGAACTGACGCTGGCTGGCGCGAGCCTTGCGCGGCGCATCGGGCAACTGCTCGACGAAATCGATCTGACATTGCGTGAGGAGCGCGCGGCGCACCACGGCCATACGGGCGTCGTCATTGTGGCGAGCAACCCCGTGCTGTCGTCGAGCTGGGTACCTGAATGCATTGCCCGTTGCGCGACCGTCTTTCCCGGTCTTGTCGTCGATGTCAAAGATGAGCCGCAGGACGCCGTGCTCGCTAGTGTCGATCAGGGCGATGTCGATTTCGGCGTCGTCTCGGACTTCGACGCGCACAGCAACGATACTTTGCTGGCCCAACCTCTATTTTCCACTCCCCTTTGCGCTGTTCTGCCCGACACGCACGCGCTTGCCCGCGGCACGACGCTGATGTGGAGTGCGCTCGGCGACGCGTCGCTGATCACGCTCAATGGCGACGCGGGCAGCCGTGCCGCGGTCGAGCGCGGGATCGGCGCACATCGTGTGCACGTGCGGCGCATGCAGGAATGCGGGCACGTCGCGGCGGTGCTGCGTATGATCGAACTGGGGCTCGGGATTGGCGTGCTGCCGGTTGGCGCGCACTGGCCGGCGCCCGCCGCGCGGCTCGTGGCGCGTCCCTTGCTGCCTGAAGTATCGTTCACGACGATGCTCGTGCGGCACCGCAACCGGACCTTGCGGCCCAATGCCGAAGCCGTGTGGTCGCTCTTCTGCGACCGCGGCCGCGCACCGGGCCGCACATCCGGTACGGCGCGCGGCGACGGGCATGCGTCGTCCGAGCCTGCATCGGCCGCGCCTGCGTCCGTTGCCTCTGCGCCGGCCGCAGCCGCTGGCGCAGCGCCGCTGCGCACGTCCAGACAAGCCTGAAAAAATTCGACGCTTCGGTAGGCCCGGGATCTGTCTTTGCAAGGAGTACAACCATGGGCACTGAATCCGACCTTCGGCAGCATGATCTGCTAATCAATGGAGAACGCGTGCCGCCCACGAGCGGCGAATACTCGGTCGATATCGACCCCGCCACCGAACAGCCGATTGCGCGCGTCGCGCGAGGCAACGCCGCGGATGTCGACGCTGCGGTGCGCGCGGCACGCGCGGCGCTTCCCGTCTGGAACGGCATGCGTGCGGGCGAGCGCGCGCGCGTTCTCACGCGCTTTGCCGATCTGCTGCGCGAGAATCAGCACGAAATCGCCGAACTCGAAAGCCTCGACGGCGGCAAGCCGATTTCCGGGGTATTGCGCCAGGATATTCCGGCTGCGATCGATACGCTCGCGTATTACGCGGGCTGGTGCGACAAGATTCACGGCGAAGTCGTGCCGGTCCGGCCCGACGCGCTCACTTACACGGTGCGCGAGCCCGTCGGCGTGGTCGCCGCGATCGTGCCGTGGAATTTTCCGCTGATGATCGGTATGTGGAAAATCGCGCCGGCGCTCGCGTGCGGCTGCACGCTGATCGCGAAGCCCGCGGAAATCACCCCTCTATCGGCGCTGCGCGTGGCCGCGCTCGCGCTCGAAGCAGGCGTGCCCTCGGGCGTATTCAACGTCGTGACGGGCAAGGGCAGTGTGGTCGGCGATGCACTCGTCGCGCATCCGGGCGTCGATAAGGTGACGTTCACCGGTTCGCCGTCGGTCGGTCGAGGCATTCTGCAGGGCGCGGCGAGCAACTTCAAACGCGTCACGCTAGAACTCGGCGGCAAGTCGGCGAACGTGATCTTTGCCGATGCGAATCTCGACAGCGCCGTGCGCGCGGCAGCATCGGGCGTGTTCTTCAATACAGGGCAGGTGTGCTCGGCAGGCTCGCGCATTCTTGCGCATCGAGATGTCTACGATGATGTCGTCGAGCGCCTCTCCGTGCGTGCGCAGTCGATCAAGGTAGGTGACCCGACCCAGCGCGAAACGGGCATGGGACCGCTGATTTCCGATGCGCAGATGAAAACCGTGCTCGGCTATATCGACATTGGCAAGAACGAAGGTGCGTCGCTCGTGACAGGCGGCACGCGAATCGGCGAGCGCGGTTATTTCGTCGAACCGACTGTTTTTGCAAACGTCGAGCACGAGATGCGTATCTCGCAGGAGGAAATCTTTGGACCTGTTGCAAGCGTGATCAGATTCGACGACGAGGCCGACGCGATCCGGATTGCCAACGGCACGCCGTATAGCCTCGCGGCAGGCGTATGGAGCGCCGATATCGGCCGCGTGCATCGCGTTGCGCATGCGCTCCGTGCGGGGACGGTCTGGATCAATACGTATGGCTATACCGATGTACGTTTGCCATGGGGAGGGGCGGGCGACTCGGGCTTCGGCCGCGAACACGGGGACATCGCGATCGAAAACTTCACGGAGCCGAAGTCGATCTGGCTCGCAATCGATCATTGACATCACTGATCAGGATAGCGGCGTATGACTGAATGGCCGGTGGCGCGCAAATAGAACGGGGATCGAACGCATTGCTGCATTCGATCCCCGCCGGTCAATCGCGTCGTTGGACTTTCTCGTGCTGTTACGCGCCGCTCAACGCCATTCGTTCGCGCATCTTGACGAGCGCGAGCACCACGTCGATGGTCGGCGTCGGCTCGCCGACGAGGCGGCCCATTTCCTGCACGACGGTTAGAAGCGGATCGATCTCCATTGGCCGGCCATGCTCGAGGTCGACGAGCGTCGACGTCTTGTGCGCACCGACCGAACCCGCACCGTCGATGCGCCGTTCGATGTCGACGCGGAAGTGCACGCCGAGCGGCTCGGCAATGCGCTGAGCTTCAGCCATCATCGTGCGGCACACGTTGCGCGTGCCTGGATCGCCCGCGAGCAGATCGAGCGTCGCATGCGTTAGCGCGCTAATCGGGTTGAAGCACAGATTGCCCCACAGCTTGAGCCAGATTTCGTCGCGGATTTTGTCGCGAATCGGCGCATCGAAGCCGGCCGCCTGCATCATTTCATGAAGCGCCTGAATGCGCGGCGTGCGCTCGCCGCTCGGTTCGCCGATCGGAAACTTCTTGCCGTAGACGTGTTTGATCACACCCGGTTCGATGATTTCCGCTGCCGGATAAAGCACGCAGCCGATTGCGCGTTCCGGCCCAAGCTTGTTCCATTGCGTGCCGTCCGGGTCGATGCTCGACAGCCGCGTGCCCGCGAACTTGCCGCCATGTTGATAGAAGTACCAGTACGGAATGCCGTTCACGCCGGTGATGACCGCGGTGTGCTTGCCGAGCAGCGGCTGCATCGCATCGACGACGCCCGGAACCGAGTGCGCCTTCAGCGTGATGAGCACGTAATCCTGTACGCCGAGTTCGCTCGGGTCGGACGTGCAACGAACGCGCGCGGACACTTCTTCGCCGTCCATCAATACGCGTACGCCGTGCTCGCGCATCGCAGCGAGGTGCGGACCACGCGCAACGAAACTGACATCCGCACCGGCGCGCGCGAGTTGCACGCCCATCAACGCTCCAATCGCCCCTGCTCCAAAAACACAGATCTTCATGATGTTCGCCCTAATGACATTGAAAACCCGCTTGCCTCCTGTGCCGGCTTAATAGTACTTGCCGATGCCGGCATCTTTCGGTGCGTGCTGCGAGCGCAAAGCGCGTCGAGCGTCACGCATCCGTAACAGGCGATATAGTCAGCATAGGGGGCTGCATCGATTGAAGACAGTTAAAGTTTCTCGCCAAATGCATTAGCAATTACTTATGCGTGCCGACGACCTGCGGGCGAGGATCGAGAACATCAGCTTTGCGCGCGCCGCACCAGCAGAAAGCTCACACCGATTGCGCCGAGAAACATCCCGCAGCAGCGATTGAACCAGCGCCGCACGCCGGCGCGCGTGAGCCATTTCCCGAGGTACATGCCGGCTCCCGCATAGAGCCCGATAGCGAGCCATTCGAGAACGAGAAAGCTTGCGCCGAGCACGGCGAATTGCGGCAGCATCGGCTTCGCGATATCGACGAATTGAGGCAGAAACGCTGTGAACACGAGAATGGCTTTCGGATTTCCCGCGGCGACCAGGCATTCCTGACGCGCGATGCGAAGGAGCGACGCATCTTCGTGTTCGCGTTGCGCATCGAGCGCCGCCGCATCGCTTCGCCACAATTGAATGGCGAGCCAGATCAAATACGCGGCGCCGGAAAGTTTGATTGCGAGGAAGAACACTTCCGACGCGTGCAGTACGACCGCGAGACCCGTTGCGGCGAGCACCAGCATCAAGGCAAATGCGACGAGGCGGCCCGTGCCTGCGACGAACGCGGTCGTGAATCCATGGCGTGCCGCAACGTTGATCGACAACAGATTGTTCGGTCCTGGAGCCATGTTGATTGCAAAGCATGCAGGCAGGAAAAAGAGCCAGGCGGTGAAGGACATGATGATCGTATGTTGTGTCGAACGAAATTAAGGGCTGGAAACACCGTGCGCGAGCTTCGTGCTTTTAGCCTCATGCGCATGTGTCGTTTCAGCAATGAAGGACTCTCATTGTAGCGGCAGCATCCTTGCGTTTTAGCGCGTCGCGTATGTTCGGATGATTGACACGTGTGTGCTTTCATACAAAAACTCAGGAAATGTCCTATTCACGTAATGCGCATTCGCCACTAGACTGTTGCCTTCTTTGCCGGGCTGCGTGGCGCAATGAGGTGAACTTTCATGTGTTCGTCGTAAAGATCGGTTGAATCCGTTCACTTCATTCGTAGTACGTCACGCTGATGCCGTGCGTTAATCGCACTGCCGCTCACGCCCGCAGCCTTTCTGTTTCGACTGCGAGATATCCACGTGACGGTACGCCTACGTTCTTCTCTCGCGCACGGTCAGCGTACGTCCCCCGAGGCTTCGCTTCCAGCGCGTTTTAAACATAATCCGCTGTTCACCGCCGCTGCGCGCGCGGCATTTCTGATCGGCATTGCAGCGAGTTGCGGACTTCCCGCGGCTTCCGGCGCGCCGGCACTCGTCGCCGCCCACATGGCCTTGCACACGCCGTTGAGCGGTACCACGAACGTACCGTCGCGCGCGACGCAAGCCGATCAATCGGCGGACACAGCGAACGAGCCGCAGCGCGAAGCGAACGTCGCGACCGATGCATCCGATCTGCGCAATGCGATCGGATCGCTGTGGGCGACCCGCGGCGATACGCCGGCATCATCCGATACGACGTTGCGCTACGGTGCGCCGATCCTTGCGTCGATGTGCGGCTCGGCACCCGCGCTGTGCGTACCCGACGAATACGTCGACGCGGTACGCAACTGGCCTGCCGCGATGAACCCGAATGCGCGGGTCGACGGCAACGCCGATAGCGAAGCGGGCGGCGACGCGACACGCTTCCCGCTTGCCAGTGCATCGCCATGGGCGCCGTTCGAGGCGGGTGACGAATCGCGCTTCGTCACGCGCTCGGGACCGATCGAGCACGATTTACACGACGCGCTGACGCAAGCCGATTTGCCGGCCGATATCGTCGCGCAACTCGAGCATCTGTTCGCGGGCCGGCTCGACGCGCCGTTCGCCACGATGCCCGGCGGCGGGTTTCGCATCATCTACGAGCGCGCCGATCAGTCGGATGCGGTTACGCGTCATCCGCGCCTCACTGCTGCGGAAGTCCAGCTCGGCGATCGCACATACACAGCGCTCTGGTTCGTCGCGCCCGGCAGCACGCACGGCGAGTACTACGCGTTCGACGGCAGTCTGCTGCCTGGCGAGCCGTTCGCGATGCCGGTCAACTACGATCGGATCAGCTTGCCGTTCGGCGTGCGCATGCATCCGGTGTTCGGCGAGGAACGCTTTCATACCGGTGTCGACCTGACCGCTCGTTCCGGGGCTCCGGTGCTCGCGGCTGCGGCCGGCACGGTCGAATTCGTCGGCGTGCGCAGCGGCTATGGCCGTCACATCGTGATCGATCATGGCGAGGGCTATACGACCTGCTACGCGCATCTGTCTTCGTTCGCGCGCGGTTTGCGCGAGGGCATGAAAATCTCGCAAGGCGAGCGCATCGGCGCGGTCGGCCGCACCGGTGTCGCAACCGGCCCGCACCTCCATTACGAAGTGCGAATCAACGACGAGCCTGTCGACCCGCTCAAGCTGACCGGGCGCGACTTCGCAGCGCCGCTCACCCCCGCGCAGCGCTTCGCGCTGACGCAGGCGGCGGGAGCCGCGCAGGAGCAATTGACCGCGATATCGGAAAGCAGCACGCGCCTTGCTTCGACCCGGCCCGCGCCGCTGTTCTAAGCGCAATGCGGTGCGCGGCGCGATTCGCCTGCGGCCACGCGGACAGCGGGCATGTTTGACACGCCGCCGCCTGCTCCGCGCGACAGGACCCTCCGTCATCCTTAGAATTCCGCGCGCCGGGCACGGTCTACGCCGTGCGGCACAGAGGAGTGTTCGTTCTCGAACGTAGAAGTGCTACGATGCCCTGACGACGATGATGGAGGTGGAAATGGCTACCTATGCTATCGATGCCGTACGCATTAACCCGAGTACGGACCGCGTCACCCACGTTCGCTGGGCACTCGTTAACCCAAAAACGAACGAGTGGTTGTCGCCGCAAGAGATCGTCGAGGTATCGGACGTCGTCCATGCGATCCATGCAGGAAATGCGGTCTGGTCGCTATTTACGCTGGGCGGAATGAAACTGCTCGGGCCGAAAATCAAAACCGTTGCCCACACCGATGGCCTCGACGGCATCGACACCGATATTCCCGACGGCCACGTCGAGAAATTCATGGACGACCTGCCACGGGTCTGACTCTTCTCCCGTTATCTCTATTGCAGTGCGCCATGCAGCGATTGCAACGCGTGCGGCGCTCCACCGTCGTTTGAAAGAAGCTCGCGTTGCGTCGCACAGCCGGAATTCGACCGTGGCGGTGCGACGGTGCGTACGTTCGAGGAGAGACGCGATGACGCACATGTTCGACGAAGGCCTTGGCCGTTGCGACGCGAACTACGTGCCGCTCACGCCGATCGATTTCATTGCGCGCGCAGCCGAGATTTACGGCGAACGCCCGGCCATCGTATATGCCGAGGTGCGGCGCAACTGGCGCGAAACCCACGAGCGCGCATGCCGCCTCGCAAGCGCGCTGCAACGCGCGAACATCGACCGCGGCGACACGGTGGCAGTGCTGCTGCCGAATATTCCCGCGATGATCGAAGCGCATTTCGGCGTGCCGATGGCCGGCGCCGTGCTTAATACCATCAATACGCGGCTCGATATCGCATCGATTCTTTTCATGCTGCGCCATGCCGAGGCGAAGTTGCTGATCGTCGATAGCGAATTCGCCGAACTCGCCCAGCGCGCCGCGCTCGAATTGCCGTCGCTGCGCATCGTCAGTGTCTGCGATACGGTGCCTGCCGATGCACGCGCTTTTTCTCGCGCGACCGACTACGAAGCATTCCTGCTCGACGGCGACCCGCAGTTCGTCTGGACGCCGCCCGCCGACGAATGGGACGCGATCGCGCTGAACTACACGTCAGGAACGACGGGCGATCCGAAGGGCGTTGTCTATCACCACCGCGGTGCATATCTGAACGCGCTCAGCAATATTCTCGAATGGGATATGCCGAAGCACGCCGTGTATTTGTGGACACTGCCGCTTTTCCACTGCAATGGCTGGTGTTTTCCGTGGACAATCGCGGCGCGCGCAGGTGTCAACGTCTGCCTCCGCAAGTTCGACGTGAAGACGGTGTTCGACCTGATTCGTCGCGAGCGCGTCACGCACTATTGCGGCGCGCCGATCGTGCAGAGCGCACTTGCAAATGCACCTGCCGAATGGCGCGAGGGGATCACGCATCAGGTGTCGACGATGGTGGCAGGCGCACCGCCATCTCCCGCGGTCATCGCGCGAATGAAGGAAATCGGCTTCGATCTCACGCACGTCTACGGCTTGACCGAGGTGTATGGGCCCGCGTCGGTCTGCGCGAAGCAGCAGGGCTGGGACGCACTATGCGACGATGACCGTGCGCGCATGAACGCGCGCCAGGGCGTGCGATATCACCTGCAGGCCGCCGCGACCGTGCTCGATCCGCAAACGCTCGAACCGGTGCCGCGCGACGGCACAACGCACGGCGAGGTCATGTTTCGCGGCAATATCTGTATGAAGGGCTATTTGAAGAACCAGCACGCGACCGCGGAGGCGTTCCGCGGCGGCTGGTTTCACACCGGCGATATCGGCGTGCTGATGCCGGACGGCTACTTCCGCATTACCGACCGCAGCAAGGACATCATCATCTCGGGCGGCGAGAATATCTCGAGCATCGAAGTGGAGGACGCGCTGTACCGGCATCCGGCGGTGTCGGTGGCGGCGGTGGTCGCGATGCCCGATGCGAAGTGGGGCGAAGTGCCGTGTGCGTTTATCGAGCTCAAAGAGGGGGCGCGCGCCACAGCCGATGAGATGATCGCGCACTGCCGGATGCTGCTTGCGGGCTACAAGGTGCCCAAAGCCGTGTTTTTCGGTGAATTACCGAAAACGTCTACCGGCAAGATCCAGAAGTTCGAACTGCGTGCGCGCGTAAAGTCGGCACACGCAATCGATGTTTCGAGCCCTGTCACAGTCCCGCGCGGTGCGCGGTAAAAATCAGCCGTAGGCCGAGCGCCGCAATCGCGGTTGCGGCGAGACGATCGATGCCCTTCTTCGCTTTCGCGTAAAGCTCGCGCGCATGGCGGCTCGAAAAGAACACGGCAACGATCGTGTACCAGCCGGCTTCGATCGCAAACACTGCAGGCGGCAGCACGGCATAGGACCATGCCGGCGGGTGTTGCGGCAGCAGCGCGGCAAAGATACTGCCATAGAAAATCGCAGTTTTCGGATTGCTCAGTTGCGTCGACAGACCGACCCAGAACGAGCGCCGCGCATCGCCGCGCGCGTCGGTCTTCATGCCGTCGAACGTGAGCGGCGCGGCCGCACCGCGCCATATCTTCGACGCGATATAAATCAGATAAAGGCCGCCAGCGATTTTCAAGCTGACATATAGCCATTCGACCGCGGCCAATACGGTGTAAAGACCCAAAAGCGCGATGCCGCTAAAGAACACGCCGCCAATGCCCATCCCTAGCGCGGTGGCAAGGCCGTCGCGCCGCGACAGGCCGATAGCGTTGCGTGCAACCACGAGAAAGCTGGGGCCGGGACTCATTGCGCCGATCAGCAGTGCGCCGAGAATCGCGGCAATGGCGGCTTGAGCGGTCATAAAAATGTCTCCCGTGAGATGGTTTTGCCAAATCGCGATGCAGGCGCGACGACACGACGAACAGGCTTGCACGATAGCATGTCCTCGACGGGCCGCTGCCCCAGCGCTGTGCAAAAGAATATGTTTTGCTCGGGTCAATAAAGAATTTACAACGGCGGCAAAGCCGGCGCGCTGCCCGCAAACGTCGAGCCGGCGCGGTTCTTGCCGTTGCACTGCACGATTATCCGTCACCTGGCGCTGCGTAAAATCAGTGTAGAATCGCAGGCAAATCAGAGAAGCGACCCGCGACGCACTGGGTTCCATCAGCGAACGCTCGCCACGGCCATGCCGCATATGATTCACGCACACCACTCATCTGACGCGCAAGGTAAATCGCGGGCCGGCATTCGCCGTCAATCAGGCTTGTTGGGTATGGCCGGTATTCCTGTATCGTCAGGGCCGCTTGCGGCGTCCGCCAGGTTCGTCTAAAGGCTTCGCTGAAATGGCGAAGCCTTTGTGTTTTATAACGCGCGCAAATCGAGCCGCGATATCGATACTTTATGAAAGAACGAGAGGAACATCGATTGTTCGACGCCGACGGTGAGGCGCGCGACCGGCTGATCGTGTGGATCAGACGCCGCATGGAAGAGTACGGTATTTCAATCGAAGCGTTGGCCGCAGCGCTAACCGAAGATGCGGCGACTCCGAAATACCGCGACGCTTACGGCAACACATGGGACGGCAAGGGCGAGCGCCCCGACTGGCTCACGCGCGCGATCAACGCGGGGCAGGATATCGAGCATTTTCGCTGCTAGGCGGATCGGCGAAAAAAAAAGCCCGCTTGTGCGGGCTGAAAAAACTGCTAGGAGTTTCGTTGCGAGATGACTCGCAGGCCGGACTCTACCGCCGCAATGTGAAAGCTGCGTGACTCTTCCGCTGCTTGCAATGTGGCGGATCGGACCCTGCATGTGACGCATTTGACAGAGCGCCTGTGAATGTTACGGTGCGCATGGGTGGGTGGGGCGCCGATCGCAGAGGTCGGCGAGCGAACGCGCTGAGCCTTGGTGTTCCGTTGCCGGCGGGTCCGCATAAGCGAGGACAGTGTGAATTCAATCGAAGACCAGCTGATCGACGAAACTCCACGCGCGGCGCGCGCGCAACCGGCGAAGCCGTTTAGCGGCAGCGCCGCCCTGCTGCAGCGGCTCGAAGCCGATCTGCGCGGGCGCGTGCGAGGCGAAGTGCGCTTCGATCAGGGTTCGAAGGCGCTTTACGCAGCCGATGCGTCGAATTACCGGCAGGTGCCGATCGCCGTCGTCGTGCCGCAAGACCTCGACGATCTGATCGCGACGATCGCCGCCTGCGAGCGCAACGACGTGCCGGTTCTGCCGCGCGGCGGCGGCACATCGCAGAGCGGGCAGTGCGTTAACGTAGCGGTAATTGCGGATGCAAGCAAATTCGTCAACCGCATCGTGTCGGTCGATCCGGCGGCACGCACGGCGATCGTCGAACCGGGCGTGGTCTGCGATTCGTTGCGCGACGCGGCTGAGCAACATGGCCTGACGTTCGCGCCGGACCCGGCGACTCATAGCCGCTGCACGCTCGGCGGCATGATCGGCAACAACTCGTGCGGCGCGCACTCGGTCATGGCCGGCAAGACGGTCGAAAACATCGAAGCACTCGAAGTGCTGACTTACGATGGCGCGCGTTTCTGGGTCGGCCCCACATCCGAAGACGAACTCGCGCGCATCATTGCCGCAGGCGGTCGTCAGGGCGAGATCTACGCGGCGCTCAAAGCGCTGCGCGACCGGTACGCAGCGCAGATTCGCGCGAAATTCCCGCAGATCAAGCGCCGTGTCTCGGGTTTCAACCTCGATCAACTGTTGCCCGAAAGCGGCTTTAACGTTGCGCGCGCACTCGTAGGAACCGAAGGCACATGCGCTGTCACGCTGCAAGCGAAGGTGCGCCTCGTGCATAGTCCGGCGCAGCGCGTGATGCTGGTGGTCGGCTTCGACAATATTTACGTCGCGGCCGATGCCGTGCCGCATTTCATGCGCTTCAAGCCAATCGCGATCGAAGGACTCGATCGCGTGATGATTCGCGGCTTGCAGGCGCGCAGCCTGAAGGCCGAGGAAATTTCGCTGCTGCCGCCGGGCGATGCGTGGGTCGTGCTCGAATTCGGCGCCGATACGCAGGAGGCCGCTGTGCACGCCGCACAGGAAGCGGCGCGTTATTTCGAAGCAGGGCAGGCCGGTCCCAATGTGTCGACGAAGCTGGTCGAGGCGCGTGCGCTGCAAAACAAGGTGTGGTCGATTCGCGAGACGGGTGCCTCGGCGGTCGCATTGACGATCGAGCCCGGCAGTCCCGATCCGGTGGTCGGCTGGGAGGACGCTGCTGTCGACCCGATGCGGCTCGGCGATTATCTGCGCGCATTTCAGGCATTGGTCGACCGTTACGGCTACGAGACGTCGCTATATGGCCACTTCGGCGACGGCTGCGTGCATGCGCGCATTACATTCGACTTGCGCACGCACGAGAGCATCGGCCACTGGCGCGAATTCCTGCGCGAGGCGGCGCATCTGGTCGTCGAGTTCGGCGGCTCTCTGTCGGGCGAGCACGGCGACGGTCAGGCGAAGGCCGAATTCCTGCCGGTGATGTATGGCGACGAACTGATGCAGGCGATGGAGCAGTTCAAGGCGATCTGGGATCCTAAGCACCGGATGAACCCGGGCAAGGTCGTGCATCCCTACCGCGCCGATGAGAACCTGCGCATGGGTCCGACGTACAAGCCCGTCACGATACAAACGAAGCTCACATTCGCGAGCCGCGAGGGCGATGGCTTCCGGCGTGCCGTCGAGCGCTGCATCGGCATGGGCAAATGCCGCTCGCTCGAAGGCGGCACGATGTGTCCGAGCTATCGCGCATCGCGCGAGGAAGCGTATTCGACGCGCGGCCGCGCACATCTGTTCTGGGAGATGCTGCAAGGCGAGACGATCAAGGGCGGCTGGCAAAGCGAAGAGATCAAGGAGGCGCTCGATACCTGCCTTGCGTGCAAGGGCTGTAAATCCGATTGTCCGACGCATACCGATATGGCGTCGTATAAAGCCGAGTTCTTCTCGCATTACTATGAAAAGCATCCTCGTCCGCGGCAAGCATGGTTTATGGGGCGCATCGGCGAATGGGCGCCGTTTGCCGCGCGCTTCGCGCCGCTCGCGAATCTGATGACGTCGGCGCCGCTGATCGGCCCGATCGGCAAATGGGTCGCGGGCGTGGCACAGGCGCGCCGGCTGCCCGCATTTGCGCGACGCACGTACCGGCAGATCGCAGCGCAACAGCAGCAGAAGACGACCTCAAACGCAGCCGGCCATACAGGCAGCGCGCTCAACGCGCGCGGTGCATCGGCAAATAAGGTCATTCTGTGGGTCGATACGTTCAACGACCATTTCACGCCCGAGATCGCCTCGGCGGCAGCCGATGTGCTGACGCGTGTCGGTTTCGAGGTCGTTCTGCCGAAGAAGCGCCTGTGCTGCGGCCGGCCGCTGTACGACTTCGGCCTGCTCGATCGCGCGCGCGAACTGCTCGTGAACGTGCTCGACGATCTCGCCGACGAGATCGCCGCCGGCGTGCCGCTCGTCGGGCTCGAGCCCGGCTGCCTGTCGGTCTTCAAGGACGAATTGCTCAAACAGCTGCCCGACAGTGACGCGGCGCGGCGCCTGTCCGCGCAGACTTTCCTGTTCTCCGATTTCGTCGCGCGACAGCCGTTCGAGTGGCCGAAACTCGATGCGCAAGTCATCGTGCACGGTCATTGCCATCAGAAGACGTTGTTCGGCATGCAAGGCGACACGGCGCTGCTCGAGCGCCTTGGCGTGCAGTGGAAGTTGCTCGATACCGGTTGCTGCGGCATGGCGGGTTCGTTCGGTTTCAACGAAGCGCACTACGCAATGTCGGAGAAGATCGGCGAAGACAAGCTGTTTCCTGCCGTACGCGCGGCTTCACAACAGACAATCGTGTTGACCAACGGTTTTAGCTGCCGCGAGCAGATCGAACATGGGACAGGCCGGCATGCGCTGCATATCGCGCAACTTGCGCAGCGGGCGCTCGCGCAAGGTTCGGCGCAACTGAGTCGCGCGACGGCGGCAAGCGCGGTCTAGAGCAGCTGTGCGGAAAACGCCGGCCGGCTACTTTTTCCTGGCCGGTTCGGCCTCCGGCTGCACGAATTCGGCGCCGGTCGCCATCCACAGCACGTCGGCGTCCTCTTCGCTCGTTGACACGGCCGCGTGACCGGTACGGCTATCGAAGTAGATGCTGTCGCCAGCATTCAGATGCGTCGGTGCGTACAACTCCGAGTACAGGCACACGCTGCCGCTGATCACATAAAGAAACTCTTCGCCTTCGTGGCGGCCCCAATCGTCGAACGCGTCGAGCGTGTGCGCGGAAATGCGGATGCGAAACGGCAGCATCGCCTTGTGGGCGAGATCTGTCGCCAGCAATTCCATCTGATAGCCGCGGTACGCGTGACGCTGTCCCCCATCCTTGCGCGTGACTGCACGGCGGCCGCCTGCGCCTGGTTTCTGCGTCGCGCCGAACAGATCGGTCAGATCGATTTTGAGGCCGAGCACGATCTTTTGCAGTACGTCGAAGGTCGGCGACATCAGCCCGTTTTCCACTTTCGACAGTGTGGAGCGCGATACGCCGCACAGGCGGCTCGCGTTTTCCAGCGTCAGATCGAGCGCGACCCGCGCGGCGCGCACGCGCCGGCCGAGGTCAGACGTCGCGGACTCGGCGGGTTTGGCGGAAGCGGTATCCATGTGGCGTGGCGTGAGTGGGAGACGGTTAGCGGCGCACGATAGAGAGAGGTTGCGGTACGACTGCCGCATTGATCGCCTCAGTCGATGGGCTCGGTACCGGTGCACTCGATCTGTCGTTGTTTCCGATAATAACATCGGGATTGCAAGCGACTCGCGCGCGTGCCACGGACCGTGAGTATAGGGGTCGCCGCCGGCCGCACCGAGTTTCCCATCGGAAAAGGGCGGACGTTCCGCAACATCGCGCAGATCGTTCACATAACTGTCATACATGACGCGCGATGCGATTGCCGCCTTGCCGCGCTACCGACAGGCAGCGAGGCCGACTATTCCGCCGAACGGCATTAATTCATTGCGGAGGTTCGGGTCGCCGCGCGCTCCTTCGCTACTGTGCTCGTTCAACCTGCCCAATAGGCTAAAAATGCACCTATGCGAGTTTGGTGCCGGAACCTGGCGGGACACGCTACCAAACTTGCATCGGGTGCAATCAGAACGGATAAGTCGGAGGCCAAGCGGTCTTAGGAAGACAAAACATTCTACCAACTCCTTGGCTCACAGAACGACATGGCTACGATCCGACTTCGAATAAACGGTTTTGAGCTGGAGATTGCTGTGCTCACCGAGCGACAGTTTGCTACGGAGCTTGTAGATATGCTGCTCGATCGAACGGCTCGCGATGATCGCCTCCTTGCCCCAGACCGCGCGCGCAATCTGTTCGCGCGTGAGGAGTGTGCCGGCGTTCGCAAACAGCAGCCATGCGAGCGTCAGTTCGCGCGCGGTCAGCTTGATGTGCTGGCCGTTGATGCTGATCGCGCTCGTCGAACGGTCGATCGTGTATTCGCCGAGCGAAATGCGGCTGTCGGAATTCGTGCCGCCGCCGTTCTTCGCGATCGTGCGGCGCGCGCGCGCCAGCACTTCCTTCGCGCTCGGCGTGCCGACCGCAATCTCGTCGACGCCGGCGTCGAGCGCCTCGATGATGTTGTCCGTGTCCCACGACTGGCCGATCATCATCACGGGCAGGTCGCGGCGGAAGTGGCAGGCGCGCCACGACAGCACGCCCCGGCCAGCGGCGACGCTTCGGCCCGCGTCGAACAGCACGAGCGCCGCATCGTGACGCTCGAGAAAACGGATCAACGGAAGCTCGCTCGTAAAGCGGATGCAGCGGTAGTTGCCGTCCTCTTCGAATGCCTTGTCGATCTCGCGAAACAAGTGGTCGTTTTGTGTGTAAAAGGCAATCTGCATGATTTCTCCGTAACGATCACCGCGCTTCGCAATGAAGCGCAAATCCACCCCGGCGGGTCAGGTCCATGGTCGTTGGCTACGAACGGTCGTCGCGTCGTGCTCTGTCCAACACAACACGCGATAGAGGGGGCGTATTCCCACTTCGCATCCGAAAGCTGCACATCTGATCGCGCGAAGTGCCGCCTGGCATGCAAAGCCGAAAGTCATTCGGCAAACGTTCGGAAAATGAAAGGAAGTGCCGGGAAGCGAACATTCGAGGGCCGTCAATCCTCAACAATGCTCAAGTTCATTTAACGTGCCGGATTATTGAGAATCCCGGCCGACGATTTGGCTACATTGGGTTCCGTTGCGGTGTTCGGGTTTGCCCGAGCACCCGGACGTTTGACACGTCCGCACAGAATCGCCAACGGAGCCCGCCATGCTTGCCACTTTCTACTTCCCCTACGTCTCGATGTTGACGTCGACGTCGATCCCTCCCGCGTTGACCGAGCTCATTTCCGAGGGCCGGATACAGGCCGCCGCCGCCCAGGCGTCGCGCCACGTCGATACCTGCGATCCCGATCTGCTTCCCGGCCTGCTGCAGTTGCACGGCGATCTTCAGATGGCGGTCGGCATGGATGTCGATGCCGAGGAGTCGTACCGGGAAGCGCAGAAGCTGATGCGCACGTCGAAGGAACAGGTGCGATTCGCGTCTTGCCGCAACGCCGGCTGGCAGGCGCTGTTCCGCTGCCGCTACGGCACGGCGATGTCGTGCTTCATGCGCCTCGTCGACCAGCCGGGCAGCGATCTGGCGCTGCGTCTCGAAGGCTACTTCGGCATGTTCGGCGTGCTGTTCGGCCTCGGCCGTCTGCGGGATGCGGACGGCGTACTCGACGCGCTAGACGATCTGATCGACGATTCGAGCACGACGCTCAAAAACGCACGCGGCTGGCGCGAACTGCTGACGGCCGTGCGCTTCGACGTCGCCACGCAAAGCGAGCTGCGCTCGCATCCGGAACTCAGCGACCACGTGTACTGGCAGTCGGGCCTTGCCGGCGAAGGTGCACCGCGCATCGCGCCGATGCAGGGTACGACGCCGCGCGTGAGCACGTACACGGTGCAGATGCCGCTCCTGCGCGCACGCACCGATTACCTCAAGCAACTGATGCAGCTCGCGAACGGCCAGCGCGACGTCGGCCATGTGCTCGGCGCACATGCGGACTGGGCGGGGAAGCAAGGTATCGCGAGCTACCAGGGCGCGGTGCGCATCGAGATCGTGCTCGCGAGCCTCGCCGGCGGCGCGCCTGCGCTGGCCGAATCGATCCTCACGCTGCTCAATGCGGAAGTGCGGATGCCGCAAAGCCATCGACAGCTCGAGTATTTGTACTGCTTTGCGAAGCTGCGCCATCAGCAGGAGCGCAATGCGGAATCGCTGCGCGTCTACACGCGCTATGCGCTGACGGCGATGCGCTGCATTCGCGACGAAGCGGGCGCGCTCGCGCGTTACGCGCAGCGCACGGTGCGTGTGCCGGAGCAACTCGACGATATCGGCGCGCGGCTGCCTGCGCGTTATCGCCGCGCGTACCGGTATCTGGTCGATAACCTCGATCGCAAGGATCTGTCGATTCGCGAGATCGCCGGTGAAATAGGGGTGACCGAGCGCGCGTTGCAAAGCGCGTTCAAGAGCAGCCTCGGTTCGACGCCGAGCGAAATCGTGCGCCGCCTGCGCATGGAACGCATCCGCGCCGAATTGCAGACGTCGGAAGGTGCACACGAAAACGGCATCCTGGCCACGGCGAACAAGTGGGGCGTCAGCAATCGCTCGACGCTTGTGAACAGCTACCGCCGCGAGTTCAACGAAGCGCCTTCCGATACGCTGAATCGCTAGGCCAGGCAGCGGCGTTTCGCTTCAAACGGTGTTCCCATTGGCGATGGCGCATGCGCGTCATCGCCTTCTTTTTTGTGCTCGCGCGCGCCGCGATTGACGAAACGGATGGTGTGAGCCGACGTAACCGCTTGGCCGAAAGCGGGAAGGCCTGATCGGCTAAGCGTTTCTGGTGGCACAGATATGGAAGAAGAGCGGGCTAGCCGAGCGTGCGGTGCCCCGCCGAAGCCGAATTGGCCTTGCCGAACAGCTGATCGACGCCTTGTCCGGAGATCTGCTTGCCGATCGCCATCAGGTCGAGGCCCTTGTTCTCCCCGCCGACAAGTGCGTAGTGCAACTCGTCCTGCCGCCACGTGACGACTTTCATATCGGACACGGTCGCCTGCGCGACTGCCACGTCCGGTCGCATATCTTTCATCACACACAATGCGACCGGCGGGCCTTCCGGAGGCAAGTACTCGATCTGCACGAGCGGCTTGCCCTGAAAACGCAGACGCGTGACGCGCTTGAACGTGAGTCCGGCAGAGCTCAGGTCGGGCACGCGCAACGACAGTTTGTCGTCTTGACGAATCTGCGCGACCGTTTGTGCGGACGTCTCGGTGTCGACGGGGCCGAACGCAACGGTTTCGCGCGAATAAAGCTTCTGATAATCGACCACTGCCCGAATCCACGTCGAAGGACCGTTCGATGCGGTGGTCAACGTGCTTTGTGCAGGGTTGAGGCCCGGTGCGAGACGCAATACCCCGCCGAAACAGAACGCGCCTGCCACGAACGCCACCGCAAGCCACGCAGGCGCGACACGCATTCGCGAACGCACGGGCGCAGACGGCGGCATTTTCGCGCCATGTTCGATGTGCGCATCATTCGCGCTGCGGTCCGACGACACAGGTTGGGAGGTAGACGATGACGCAGATGCAGTGCTGGCCGGCGCCGTATGCGCGCGCGCCAGGGCTTCGATTTTTTTCGTCAGGCTTTCGGGGACCGGAGGCAGCTTCTGGTCGGCGAACGCATCGTTATACGGCAGACGCGATGCTGAAAACAGCGCCACACGCTCCGCCGCTTCGGGAGAGGCCGCAATCTCCTTTTCGATTTCCTGACGTTCGATAGGCGATAGATCACCGTCGACATACGCCATGAGTAGCATGTCGTCCAGTTTCATGACACTTCGCCCTTGCTCTTAACCGTGTTCTTCATTTTCTGGCCTTCCCGCACGCCGAAGTGCGCACCTATGGCCTGGCGTGCCCGCGACAAACGGCTCATGACCGTTCCGACTGGCACCTCGAGGACTTCTGCAGCCTCGCTATAGCTCAGGCCTTCCACCGCAACCAAAAGCATAACGACGCGTTGTGCTTCCGGCAAGCGTGAGACCGCATCAATGATCTGTCCGTTCATCACTTGATCTTCAGGCGAACGTGCAGCCGGGTCGGCAACGGTTTCGAGCAATGCGTCGTCCCATTGCATGCTGGAGCGGCTGCGCACGCTGCGTGCGCGCAACTCGTTGATCCAGGTCGAATGCACAATAGAAAACATCCAGCTAAGCGGCGCCGTGCCGGGCCTTAACTGATGAGCACGCTCGAGAGCGCGCACGCACGCGCGCTGAACAAGATCCTCCGCATCGTGCTGATCACCGGTGATGCGCAGCGCGAACGCCCACAGGCGCGGCAGCATGCCCGGCAGGAGGCTGGGTAAGTCTGCGTCGGTCATCGACGGAGTTCCTCGTTTGTCCCTTGTAGTAATCGAAACGCGTCGTCCAAGGCGACGCTTGGTGCGGCCGTAGATGGGAACACACGGCAACATACGAGTTTAACTTCTCGTAATAAAGTTTGCTGAGCATTGCTTGTTCTAACGCTAACGTTTGCTTGAGTAACGAACTTCTTCCGACATGCGCCGGTAAAACGACTCCGAATACGTGGCCGAGCGCGCAGCCAGCAGCGGATCCGCGGACGGCTCGATACCGGCCGGCAAAACCAGCGGATCGAAATCGACGTTGCGGCACGGCCCATCGATTTGCGCCGCTGCGTGGTCGATAACCAGTGTGCCCGCATCGATGCGCTCGCGATCAGGCGTTTGCGGCCAAACCCTCGTCGCATCGTTGATCGCATCGCCTGGCTGCGCGACCGCGAGCATCAGATGCCAGCGCAACGGACCGCGACCCAGCGTGTTGACGAGCCGATGCGCGAGGAAATCCGGATCGCGGCGTTGCGTCGCATCGACGGGCTCGTACGCAGCGTCGGGCACCATGCTCCAGCGCACGTATCGCGAAGTGCCGTCCGCTTTAACGAAGCGGAATGCGCTGACGCTGTAGTAAGTCGCGTTGTCGAAGCCTGACGAAGCGGGATGTGCTCTGTTCCATTCACGAAATGCGCGCGCGTCAGGATGCTGTGCCTCGAACGCGGCGATGCGGGCGGGATCCGGCTTCCCGGTTGCTTTGTCCACGCGATGGGCCGCGAGTTCCGCAACGAACTCGTCCGGCGTCCTCACGGAAAAAATCGGCGCCGAGTTCATCGCAGTGCGCCACTCCTCTGCGTCCGGAACCGCGAAACGCAGTGCGAGGCTGCGTAGGCGCGATTCTCCGTCGGCTACGGTCGGATTCGTGCCCGGTACCGAAAAGCGTCCGACGACGGGAATCACGCCAGGCGCGAACACGTGGGCGCGAGAAAGCGCAGTGCCCGCACCGTTGCTTTCGAATCGGCCAGTGACGCAAATACCTTTAGCGTGATTACGGCGAAAACCCGGGTGCGGGCCCGTTACGGATTCAAATGAATTGACGATGCGCGTGGCCGAAAGCGGCGCGCGATGAATGGGCCAACCGACCCAGCCCGCGGAGAACGCATATGCGAACGAAATCCCGCCGATCGCGACAACGATGATCGCGTAACGCAGCAGAAGCGATGGAGAAGCCCATGCTGCCTGCGACGCGCGCAACACTTTATTCAGGTAGTCGAACGTTTTTGCCATCGATAATTTCCAGCCTGGCTCGGCCTTCGGTTCGTCGGGGCAATGGCCCAATGCATCGCATCGGGCGAGGACCCGCCAGGACCTTTCGACGCTAACCCGCGCTTATCAAGCAGCGAGCGTCGTTCAGCGCGCAATCAAGCGGATCAGTATAGCCGAGCGCCGTCCTCCATGCAGCGTCCTGGGCGCATTTCAATTAGGGCTCGGATTAAAGACGGCGAATGCGATGGAGGGCGAACGAATCAGGCTCTTAAAGATGCTCAAGCGCTTTCGGGCTTTACGCCCCGCACATTCATTTCTGTCGGCTTGTTTAGTGCCAAAGGCTCATTTGTTTAGTTCCGCACGCGCCGGACAGCGACATCCGGCAGCGTTTTTCGTCTTGATTGTTTCGGAAATTGAATTAGCAATTCTTTATCGACGCGATTGACTTACGCATTAAAGAATAGCCGCGCGAGTTCGGCGCCTGGATCCTGCGCGCGCATGAACGCTTCGCCGACGAGGAACGTGTCGACGCCCGCATCGCGCATCCTTTCGACATCGGCGGGGCGCAAAATGCCTGACTCGGTGACGACGATCCGGTCTTCCGGAATGTCGCGCAGCATGCCGAGCGTGGTGTCGAGCGTCACCTCGAAAGTGCGTAGATTGCGGTTATTGATGCCCACCAGAGGCGTTTTTAGCGTCAATGCAACGTCCAGTTCATCGCGCGAATGCACCTCGACAAGGACGGCCATCTTCAGCGAATGCGCAAGCGCTTCGAACTCGCGCATTTGCGCGGGTTCGAGTGCCGCGGCGATCAGCAGAATGCAGTCGGCGCCCATCGCGCGCGCCTCGTGGAACTGATACGGGTCGACCATGAAGTCTTTGCGCAGCACGGGCAAGTTGCAGGCGTTGCGCGCGGCGGTCAGATCCGCCGGCGAGCCCTGAAAGAAGTTGCGGTCGGTCAGCACCGACATGCAGGCCGCGCCGTGACGCTGATACGACGCGGAAATCTGCGCGGGTTCGAATGGGTCGCGAATCAGTCCTTTGGACGGGCTTGCCTTTTTTGCTTCCGCGATGACCGCGGGCAGGCCGCTCGCATGCTTTGCGCGCAGCGCGCCGACGAAGTCGCGCACGGGCTGCGCCTGTGCTTCGCGCTGCAATACCTCGATTGGCTTCACTTGCCGGTTTGCGGCGATCTCTTCGCGCTTGACGGAAATGATTCTGGTCAGAACATCGGACATGGTGATCTCGCTGGGCTTCAAGGTAAAAAATAAAACGGTTCGTTCGCGCCGACACGCCGTGCACGAATGGAAGCCAATGCCGGGAAGGAAAGACATGGAGTGTTCGGGCAAATCGCAAGCGCAATTCGATTTGCCTGCCATGAATCGGGATTGGCTTGAGTCGCACATCCTTGACAGGCGTGTCGTCTATTTGAACAGCCGTACGCGCCCGATATTCCAGCGAAATGCAATGGTGCAAAGCAGGCCGATTTGCGGCATGCGGCTCAATCGCGCCCGCGAAACGGGCGAATGACGCGATTCAGTCCCGCATGCGTGCGGCGGACGTCACGAACCGCTGTACCAGTTATAGCCCTGATCTTCCCAATAACCGCCGGGATATTCGTTGGTCACGAAGATCGCCGCGATATGTTTCGGGTTCTTGAAGCCGAGCTTGGTCGGCACACGCAGCTTCAGCGGGTAGCCGTATTTCGGCGGCAGCGGCTCGCTGCCGAAGTCGAGCGTGAGCTGGGTCTGCGGATGTAGCGCGGTCGCCATGTCGAGACTCGTGTAATAGTGGTCCGCACATTTGAAGCCGACATAGCGCGCGCTCGTATCGGCGCCGATGCGCTGCAGGAACGTCCGAAACGGCACGCCGCGCCATTCGCCGATCGCGCTCCATCCCTCGATACAGATGTGCCGCGTAATCTGCGAGGTTTGCGGCAGTTTGCGCAGACGTGCGAGATTCCAGTCGCTTTTATCGGCGACAAGGCCCGACACTTCGAGTGCATAGCCGGAACCGTCGATATCGGGCACGTTGTACTCGGGGTAAAACGCGTTGAACGGAAACGGCCTCGTGATCTGGCTTGCGGAATAGGTTGGCGCAAGCCGGTTCGGGTCGAAAAGCCACGCCTGTACGCGATCGTTCCAGCGCGACATGGCCCATAAGACCTTGTCGACGGAATCGCCGTCCTGCATATTGCAGCCCGACAGCATCGCGAGCGCGCCGAGCGATAGCGACGAGCGCAGGAAAAGGCGCCGTTCGACGCGTTCGATCTGCGGCCTGTGATCGGCGAGTACGATGCGCTCGCGCAGCGGCTGCGCGCGGGAATCGCGGGGATCGCGGGGATCGCGGGGATCGCGGGGATCGCGGGCGGCGCCCGCGCCTGTCGCACTCACGTTATGGTCGATGGGTTTGCGCGAAGAACTCATGCGTCGGTGCCTCCATGAACGACGCGTCGCGCGCGGCCGGTGATCATCGACGGCAGCGTGCGCGGAACAAGCAGGACAAGTGCAAGATGCACGACCACGAAGCCGACCACACCGGCCATCGCGGCAAAATGCACGCGCCGCGCGAAGTCGTAGCCGCCGAAGAAGTCGGCGAGCCAGTAGAACTGCACCGGCTTCCAGATCGAGAGTCCCGACGCGACGAGCAGCACGCCGAGCAGCAGCACGACGATATACAGTAGCCGCTGTACTGCGTTGTAGACGCCCGTTTCGTGGGGCAGACGGAAGGTCGCCGCGCGCACGAAGTCGCGCAGCACGTCGCGCGCATAGACGGGCAGGAAATGCTTGCGGAAATGCCGCGTCGCAAGGCCATGCATCAGATAAACGATGCCGTTCGCCACGAGCAGCCACATCGCGGCGAAATGCCACGCGATCGAGCCGCCAAGCCAGCCGCCGACGGTCGCCCATTCGGGAAATCTGAACCGAAAGAGCGGCGACGCGTTGTAGATTGCCCAGCCGCTCATCACCATGCAGACCATCGCGAATGCGTTGACCCAATGCGTGATGCGCACGACGAGCGTGTGCACGACGACGCGTTGCGTACGCGTGCCCTCAGGCGGTTTTTCTGCCATCGAATGTGTGTCCCGCTTGAATCGATTGATCGCCGGCCGACATTCGGCCGATGAAACGGCGAAGCCGGCGGCCATCCCCGAAGCGAGCGGGTCAGGCGGCCGGCGTCATCGCGGCGCGCGCGTTTCTCCTGTCTGCCGAGATTGCGATGCCGCTTGCGGCGTCGCTTACATCGGCGGCGTGACGCCGTTCTTACCCGCGGAAATGAAATTCGCCGTCAACGAACCGTCAGCTTCCTTGTGCGCAAACAGCACGACCTTCGCACCCGGTACGAGCAGCGACTTGTCACCCGGTTCGAGGTCGACGATAGGCACGTCTTCCGGCACGAAAATCTTCTTCTCGCCGCCCTTGTAGCTGACGGTAATCGTGCGGCCGTTGCTGACCTTGACGTTGCCGACCGTGCCGTTCGTCATCGAGCTGTTCTGGCCGAGATCCCACGGACGATGACCGTCGCCGGTGCCGCGCATGCTTTCCGGGAACACATGCACTTCGAGCGCCTTCAGCGTGCCGTTCGCCTGCGGGATCGCAGCGGTGCCGATGTAGCTGTTCGGCTTGATCTCGTTGATCTTCGCGAGCGTGACTGCACGGATCGGCGTGTCTTGCGGGACCTTTACGTCGAGGTCCTTACCGTCGCGCGTGTGCACTTTGAGCGCGTCGCCTGCAAACGACGTAATCGTGCCGCGCACGCCGGTCGGTTGTTGCGCGCTTTGCGCATAGGCAGCCGGGCCTGCGGCGAGAAACGCGCCGGCCGCCAGCGCCGGTGCGACGATATTGCGCATGAAACCGCCTGGAACAAGCTTCATCTGTTGCCTTACCGGTTGTTGAGAATCCGAGCAGCGTAATAGTCTCAGTGGCTCCTGAAGGTGACCGATGTATGACAAAAACGTCATGAACGAGAAGTGAGCGCGGCATAGAATCCCGGGAGGAAAATTGATGACAACAGGCGATATGGGCATTCTCGTGATCGAAGACGATCCGAAGACCGGCGACTATCTGAAGAAAGGGTTGCGCGAAAGCGGCTATGCGGTCGATCTCGCGCGAACCGGCACCGATGGCCTGCATATGGCGCTCGAACATTCCTACGACCTCGTCGTGCTCGATGTGATGCTGCCTGGCATCGACGGCTGGGAAATCATGCGGTCGCTACGTGCAAAGCGCGATGTGCCGGTGATTTTCCTCACGGCGCGCGATCATGTAAGCGACCGCATCCGCGGCCTCGAGCTCGGTGCGGACGATTACCTCGTCAAGCCGTTTTCGTTCACCGAACTCGTGCTGCGCATCCGCACGCTGTTGCGCCGCGGGGTGATGCGCGAAAGCGACGTGTTTCAGGTGGCCGACCTGAAGCTCGACGTGCTGCGCCGGAAGGCGACTCGCGAAGGCGTCGAGATTCCGCTGACGAACAAGGAGTTCATGCTGCTGCATCTGCTCGTGCGCCGGCAGGGCGAGGCGCTATCGCGCACGCAGATTGCATCGGAGGTGTGGGACATGAACTTCGACAGCGATACGAATGTGGTCGACGTGGCGGTCAAGCGGCTGCGTGCGAAGATCGACCATCCGTTCGAAAAGAAGCTGATTCATACGGTGCGCAGCATCGGCTACACGCTCGACGACGGTTCATGAAACTCTGGACGACGCGTTCGCTGATCTTCCGCACGACGGTGCTGTTCGCGCTGATCGCGTGCTCGGTGACGGCCGCGCTCGGCGCGTATTTCTATCATTCGCAGCGCATTGCGCTCGAACATCGCGCCGATATTGCGCTGATGAGCCGGGCCGAGCATTTCAGCCGGCTCGCACGGCAGATGTACACCGTCAACGAATTGAAAGCGCGGCCGCTGCTGTTCGAATCGATGCTCGGCGCGGAGCAGGACGTGCTGATTTTTCGCCGCCCCGGCGAGCCGCCGATTATCGACGTCAATCCCGATCGTCTGCCGGTGCCCGACCTCGGCGACTCGCGCGCGCATCAGCCGCGCCTTGCCGGCATCAGCGAAACGTCGCTGCCCAACGGCGTGCGCGTGCACTGGACCTACGCGACGACGCTTGCCCGCGAGGACGGCGAACCGGTTACCGTGATTGCCGGCCATCCGCTGACGAGCGAGACGCACGTTCTGGCCGAGTATCGCGACCGGATCGTTCTCGCGACGCTCGCCGGCGCACTCGCGGCGATACTGCTCGCGCACGGCGTATTGCGGCGCGGCTTTCGCCCGGTGCGCGAAATCGCGATGCGTGCCGCGCAGATCAACCCGACCAGCCTCTCGGTGCGCCTCGACAGCCGTCAGGCGCCGGCCGAATTGCGACTGCTCACCGACGCGTTCAATGCGATGCTCGATCGCCTTGCCGAAGGCTATCAACGGCTGTCGCAGTTTTCGGCCGACCTGGCGCATGAGATCCGCACGCCGGTCAATGTGCTGATCGGCCAGACGCAGGTGACGCTCGCGCAAACGCGCGACGTCGACGAGTATCAGCAGACGCTCGAATCGAATCTCGAAGAGCTGAACCGGCTCGGCCATCTTGCGGAAAACATGCTGTTTCTCGCGCGTGCCGATCATGCGGCGCTTGCCATTGCGCGCGAACCGGTCGCGCTTGCCGACGAACTCAACAAGATCGCCGAATACTTCGAAGGCATCGCCGACGAGCGCGGCATACGCTTTAACGTCGACGCGCGCGGTGCACTGTTTGCGGACCCGATGCTGTGCCGGCGGGCGATCAACAATCTCGTCGTCAATGCGGTGCGCTACGGCGCGAACGATACGGTCGTCCGCCTGAAGGGCGAGGAGGACGAACGAGGCTCGACGATCGTCGTCGAAAACGACGGCCAGATTCCCGCCGATCTGATGGGCCGCCTGTTCGACCGCTTCTATCGTGCCGATGCGGCGCGCAGCAGATTTACCGAGTCGAGCGGGCTGGGGCTTGCGATCGTGAAGGCCATCATGAATCTGCATGGCGGCAGTGCGTCGGTGTCCTGCCCGGCGCCGAGCATCGTACGCTTCGAATTGCACTTCCCGCGCGCGTAACGGCGGAAAATCGCGGTGCATCCAATTCCGCCGGCGCAGCATAATTTCTTATAGGAAACAAATGTGCCGCGATCTTGCCCGGTGGAGCGCCGCGCGGGTTCCGCATCCACGGTCACTCGGGAAAACCCTTCCTTTCGCGCATTTAAGCCGCATTAGGTCGATCGGCCTGCGACGCTGTCATTCACCTTGTCGCCATAAAACTCGGCGTGTATAGTCTTCGGACCGTCTTTTGTTTCGTATTGGAAATTCAGAAAGGAGCCAAGATGAACGCCTCGACCATCCTCGCCGAACTCGGCATTGCCGAAGCGGTGCAAGCGGGCGACATCGCCGTGCATTCGCCGATCACCGGCGAACTGATCGGCCGCGCGCCGAACCGCTCGGCCGCGGAAGTCGATGCGGCGCTCGCCGCCGCGAAACAGGCGTTCGCCGTGTGGCGCAACGTGCCCGCACCGCGGCGCGGCGAGCTCGTGCGCCTGCTCGGCAACCGGCTGCGCGAAAAGAAACAGGCGCTCGGCAGCCTCGTATCGCTCGAAACCGGCAAGATTCTGCAGGAAGGACTCGGTGAAGTGCAGGAGATGATCGACATCTGCGATTTCGCGGTCGGTCTGTCGCGGCAACTGTATGGCCTCACGATCGCGTCCGAGCGGCCCGGTCACCGCATGGCCGAGACGTGGCATCCGCTTGGCACCTGCGTCGTGATTTCGGCGTTCAATTTTCCGGTGGCCGTGTGGTCATGGAACGCGGCGCTTGCGCTCGTGTGCGGCAATGCGGTGGTGTGGAAGCCTTCGGAAAAGACGCCGCTTACGGCAATCGCGGTCGATCAGATCCTGAACGACGCATTGCGCGAATTCGGCGATGCGCCGGCCGGGCTCACGGCGGTCGTCACGGGCGGACGCGAGGTGGGCGCGAAACTCGTTGCCGATCCGCGCGCCTCGATCGTCAGCGCGACCGGCAGTACGGAAATGGGCCGTACGGTCGGCGCGGAAGTCGCGAAGCGTTTCGGCCGCTCGCTGCTCGAGCTCGGCGGCAACAATGCCGGCATCGTCACACCGAGCGCGGACCGCGAACTCGCGCTGCGTGCGATCCTGTTTTCAGCGGTCGGCACGGCGGGGCAACGCTGCACGTCGCTGCGGCGGCTGTTCGTGCACGAAAGCGTCTATGAGAAGACCGTCGAAAGCCTCAAGCAACTCTATGCGAAGGTGCCGATCGGCAATCCGCTCGAAAAGGGCACCTTGATGGGTCCGCTGATCGACAAGCCTTCGTTCGAGCGAATGCAGGCCGCGCTGGAACAGGCGCGTGCCGAAGGCGGCAAGGTGACGGGCGGCGAGCGCGTCGAAGTCGAAGGACATGAAGGCGGCTACTACGTGCGTCCGGCGATCGTCGAAATGCCGTCGCAGACGGCGGTCGTGCTCAAGGAGACGTTCGCGCCGATTCTCTATGTGATGCGCTACAAGGAATTCGATGCGGCCGTCGATGCGAATAACGCGGCCGTGCATGGGCTTTCGTCGTGTGTGTTCACCACCGATCTGCGTGAGGCGGAACGCTTCCTGTCCGCGTCGGGCAGCGATTGCGGCATCGCGAACGTCAACATCGGGCCAAGCGGCGCGGAAATCGGCGGCGCGTTCGGCGGCGAAAAGGAAACGGGCGGCGGGCGCGAATCGGGCTCCGATGCGTGGAAAGCGTATATGCGCCGCGCGACGAACACCGTCAACTATTCGTCCGCGCTGCCGCTCGCGCAAGGCATCGATTTCAATCTCGGTTGATGGGCGAAGCGCCGTCGCGCTTATCTTTGTCATTGCTGTCACCGTTGGAGCTGCACGCGTGAGTGAGAAAGTCGTCATCGTCGGCGGGGGCGTGATCGGCAGTTCGATCGCGTATTTTCTGCGCGTGTCCGATCCCACCGTCGACGTGACCGTGATCGAGCGCGATCCGAGCTATGCGCGTTCGTCGTCGGCCTTGTCGGCCGCATCGATCCGGCAGCAGTTCTCGACGCCGCTGTCGGTGCAGATGTCGCTATTCGGTATCGAATTTCTGCGCTCGATCGGTGAACGGCTCGCGCTCGACGGTACGCAGCCGTCGATCGATCTGCATGAAGGCGGTTACCTGTTCCTGGCGACGCCAGCCGGCGCCGCCACGCTGCGCGACAATCATGCGCTGCAAACGAGGCTTGGCGCCGATATCTGTCTGCTCGAGCCACGCGCGCTCGCGCAGCGCTTTCCGTGGCTCCATACCGAAGACCTCGCGGCAGGCGCGTTAGGCGAAAGCGGCGAAGGCTGGTTCGACGGCTATGGGCTCGTGCAGGCGCTGCGCAAGAAGGCGCAGGCGCTGGGCGCGCGCTACGTTGCCGACGACGTAACCGCACTGATTCGCGATGGCCGGCGCGTGACGCAAGTGTCGACCGCGAGCGGCGCCGCCTATCCGTGCGATACGGTGGTCAATGCGGCCGGCGCATGGTCGCGCCGCGTCGCCACGATGCTCGGCCTCGAACTGCCCGTGTATGCGCGTCGCCGCAGCATCTTCAACGTCAGTTCACCGGCGCGGCTCGAACGGTGCCCGTTGCTGATCGACCCGAGCGGCGTGTATTTCCGGCCCGAAGGCCAAACCTATATTTGCGGCGCGTCGCCAGGCGCGGACAACGACCCCGACGATCTGCCGCTCGATCAGGTCGACCATGCGCTGTTCGACGATGTGATCTGGCCGGCGCTCGCGCATCGCGTGCCGCAGTTCGAGGCGTTGCGTGTGCTGCATGCGTGGTCAGGCTATTACGAATACAACGTATTCGATCAGAACGCGATCATCGGTCTTCATCCCGACGTCGATAACTGCATCTTCGCGAACGGCTTCAGCGGACATGGCTTGCAGCAAGGTCCGGCGACGGGCCGCGGAGTCAGCGAGCTGATCCTGCACGGACGATACACGACGCTCGACCTGTCGATGCTCGGCTTCGACCGTGTGCTCGCGAATCGTCCGTTCGTCGAGAAGAACGTTGTCTGAACGACGAGCGCCGTGCTTCGCCATGAACGGCTAACTTGCACGGTTTGCGGCGCGCAAGCCGAACATCAATTGCGTCAAGGAGTTGCGCGAGTCTTGCGCAGGATGTCCACGGCTTTTTCCACACGAACTGTGGATAACGTAAGCGCCAGCACAGACCGCGACGCCGAGATCGTTGGCTTATTACGAGCACGGCGACGAATCTCCGATGCATCAAACACTTGCGTGAGTCATGCGCAGGTTATGCACACGCCTATCAAGCGAATCTGTTGATAACCGCGACATCTCTCGCAACCGCTACCTAACTTCTCTGAAGCCCGACAGCTAGAGTGCGCGTCCTTATCAGACGTTCTTAAGACGGTTGTCAAATTGTGTGTGCATCGATCAACGCACATCGAACGGACCGTATCATCCGCTTCAACCAATCAGGCGATATTTAGCTTGAGACTGACGTTGAAGGGGAGAGAAACTCGTGTATTTACCGCCGGCCACGCCGGACGCGTCGTCGCGTCCAGGCGCTCATCAGTACTACCGCCTCGATATACCGCAATCGCGCAGTTGCGCGCAGGCCGACGTGTTTTCGTTCGAGGGTCAGCGCGCGATCGGCGAGCCGACGCGATATGTGATCCGCTTCACGCATCCGCGGCACGATCTCGCGCGCAGCGAATATTTGAACAAGCCGGCGACCTTCATTATCCAGCCGCCGCAGCAGCAGTGGAGCGATCCCGAGCCGGAGCGACGCGTCTTCGGCGTGACGACCGGTTTTGCCTTGTTGAACAGCAATCGCGACGAGTCCAGTTACGAAGTGGTGCTGGAGTCGCGCATGGCGCTGCTACGCAATAACCCGAAAAGCCGCTTCTTCGTCGACAGGAGCGACCCGGAAATCATCGCGCAGATTCTGCGCGAAAACGGCTTCGACAAACTGCTCGCGGATTTCGAACTGACGCTGTATCGCACCTACCGCAAGCGCGAGTTCGTCATGCAGTGGGGCGAGGACGACCTCGCGTTTATCACGCGGCTGTGCCGCCGCTCGGGGCTCTGGTACGTCTGCGGCGAAGGCCGGCGTTGCGAGAAGGTGCGCTTTTGCGACGACCTCACGCACTACCGCCGCGACCCGAATCTCAACGTCGCGTGGCAGCCGTTCAGCGGCATGCAGAGCAATGGCGTCGAATCGGTCGACTCGCTCGAGATACGCGCGACGACAATCGCGACGCGCTACACGGTGCGCACGTTCAGCGCCGAAAGCCTGCTGGACAAGCCGGTGGAAGCCAGCTACGAGATACGCGACGACCCCACCACATCGGGCGAAGCGTATATCTGGGGTCCGCCGTACCTGAGCGCCGGCGAGGCCAGCGACGAAGCGCGGCTGCGCGGCGAAGCATCACGCGCCGCGCAGATCGAGTATCGCGGCACGTGCGACATGCTCGATCTCGCGCCAGGCAGCGTGTTGAAGCTATCGAACCGCGAACTGCCCGACGCGAAACACGGCCTGCTCGCCGTGCGCGTGACGTGCGGCGCCTCGCGCGGCAAAGGCTATCGCGTCGGCTTCACCGCGATTCCGTCGGACCGGCTTTACCGTCTGCCGCTGCTTGAAGAGACGTGGCCAAGGGTGCAGGGGCCGGTGACCGGACGCATCGCATCGACGGGCGGCTACAAGGACCCGTACATCGACGAACAGGGGCGCTATATCGTCGACCTCCATCTCGACCGCGACCCGCGCACGCCGGGCCTGAACAGTTGCCCGATGAGGCTTGCGAAACCGTTCGCGGGCGCTGGGCGCACGGGCTTTCACTTCGGGCTGGTCGAGGGAACGGTCGTGACCGTCTCGTTCATGTGGGGCAACCCGGATCTGCCTTATATCAGCCAGGTGCTGCACACGGCTCAGCACATGGACCCGATCGTCGCCGGCCGGCCCTGGGACGCGCGCGACACGCTCCGAACGCGTGCGAACAACACGCTCGAATTCGACAACTTCGAGGGCGAGGAGCACATCAAGGTTGCGACCGAGCATGGGAAGTCGCAGCTCAATCTCGGGCATACGGCCGATCGCGACGGAAATGTGCGCGGGGCGGGGTTCGAACTGCGGACAGATCTGAAGGGTAATGTGCGCGGCGGCGAAGGCTTGCATCTGTCGGCCGACAAGCAGGCCGATGCGCTCGGCGAGCAGGCCGACACGAAGCACATGACCGCCCGCTTCGAGTTGACCCAGGCCCAGGCGCAGGCGCTCGCCGACATCGCCGCGGAGGCGAAAGCCGAGATCGCGGACATCAAGGCGCAGAACCGCTGGCTCAAGGACGAGCTCGATAGCCTGAAGCAGGCGGTGATCGCGATATCCGCGCCGCACGGCATCGGCATGGCAACCGATGGGCCCGTAATGGTATCGGCGCGCCGCGATGTGAGCGTGGCGACATCGTCCGCATTCAACGTCAGTGCGATCCAAAAGATTGCGATTGCAGCGGGCGAGGCCTTGTCGCTGTTCTCGCAACAGTCCGGCATCGGGCTGATCGCCGCGCGCGGCAAGGTGAGGATACAGGCGCAAAGCGACGAGCTCGAGCTCGCGTCGCAGCGGGACATGCATATCCGCAGCATCGAAGGGCGCGTGCTGATCGAGGCGGAAAAGGAAATCCTGATCCGTTGCGGCAGCTCGTATTACCAGATCACGCCTCACGGCATCACGCATGCGACGCCGGGCGATTACGTCGAGCGCGCGCATTCGTGGAGCAGGGTCGATCCGGATGGGGCGGTGACTCGCGCTTCGTTGCCGCATGCAAATGGACTGTCCGACCTCGATGGCCACGGCTCGAAATTCTCCGGTTGATCGCTTCAACGCAACGCCGCTTTTCGCATCGTCGACATGACTACTTCATTGAAATCGAGTCCGCACGGACATACGCCGTCTCATCCGCATGCTTCTGCCGCGCAAACGGCAAAATCCGCGAAACCGGCGAAACCGGTCAGGACGCCCGCGCTCAAGTGGTGCTATCCGTTTCCATGCAAGCGCGGCGGCGAAGAGACCGATCCGCAGACGTTCTATCAGGCGCTCGGCATGATGAACGACGGATACTTTCCGCTCGCCGTGAATGGTTTTCCGCATGGGGGCGTGCATTTCGGAGCGGGGTCGGCGGCCAGCGTCGACCAGTCGGGCGGTGTGCGTCTGATCGCCGACGGGGAGATCGTTGCCTACAGGCTGGACCACGCGTATGCGCATCTTCAGTTCACGAAGGGTTCGTGCTGGGCGCTCTATTCGACGGGCTTCGTGCTGACGCGTCATCGCATGACCCTGCCGCGTGCGCCGGGTACCACCGCACCTCGGCCTGCCGATGAGACGCTGACGTTTTTCAGTCTGGCCTTGCATATGGCGGATTGGAGCACCTATGACGCAGACGCGAAGCTCGCGCGCCCTGGCTGGTGGCTCGGCGTCGATACGTATCGTGTGACGGGCAAGGAACGTTACGAGCACAGTGGTGCGGCCGGAGCCTTCTGCTTCACGGAGCCGCAGACTGCAACGACGCATGGGCAGTTCACCGCAGGCACCAGAACGGCTTTTCTGCCCGAGAACAGCGAAATAAAGGTGGGTGAACGGCGCGGTGGATGGGGGCGTGTCAAAGCCGTTACCTCGGGCAATGCAATTGCATTGCGCATTAACGGCCCGCGCGAGCAACACGGCAGCAGTGGTCGGAATGGCCAGCACGCCGCCGGTATTGACTATGGCTGGATCAATCTGCATGCGCAACAACCGTTGCGCGAGCCCGATGGCGTCGATCGTGTGGTGATTCCGCCGCAGCCAATTGCAGTGAAGGCGGGCACGCTGCTGGGACAGATTGGCCAGTTCCTCGACTACGAACACTCGACGCCATTGCCGCCGAAGACAGTGCGGCCGCTCGTGCATATGGAAGTGTTTGCGGGCGGCGAGTTTGCTGCGTTTCTCGCCAAAAGCCGGGCGCGCGCGGCGCAATTGCCCGCGAGCGATCGCACGATTCTGATGATCGAGCCGGGCGCGAAGCTCGTGGTGCCGGCGCAGCCGGACATCGTGGTGCAACAGGATGGCGAGCCGATGGAGAAGCTTACGGCGACGGCCGACAGCCCCGCGAGCGGGACGTGGATGAAGGTGCAGCCTTTGTGGCGCGACCCGTCTACAACGTTTGTCGTCCCGTACGGGAAGCCGATCTGGATAGCGCGCAGCGATAAAGACAAGCTCGATTCGCCGAAGGGCCTTCGCGCATGGAGACGGTTTCCGCTGCAGTTGAAGTCTCTTGACGGGCCCACGATCGACGAGTCGCTGATCCTGCCGCGCGCGTACCTCGATGGTCTCGCGGACGATAGCCGTGTCGTCGACGATCAGGGCGTGCACTGGTGGGCGCTGCACGTGCCTGCGGGAAACGGTGGACGGACGTGGCGATGGGTTTGCGAAAAGGACCATCCCGGTACGAGATGGGAGAGCCCATGGGCTTGGCCCGGATTCGAGATTGTCGATGCGACCGATATCAAGCTCACCGATGCGTTCCGGCGCAATCTTGTCGTGACTGATTCCGCACAGGCGCGCGAGAAGGCCGAGTACGCCTCGTCGAAGGAGGCGGTCAATGCGAGCGCACTGCTGCGTCGCGTCGGACAGGTCGTCGCGCGCGTGCCCGCGCTGGATGGGAGCAAGCCGGATCTCGACACGGATGGCCGCGCAAAGGTGACAGCCGCGAAGATTCAGCGGGCAATGTTTCAGCGCGAGCTGGCGAGTCAGCTTGCGCATGTCGTGCTGCGCTATGAAAACGAGTGGGGCGGGAATGTCGAGCGCTGGCAGGCGCTAACACCGTTAATGCGCAATTCCCAGGAGAACTGGGAGTGCGAACTGCAGCGGGTCAGAAAGCTGCAGTTGTGGGATGAGGTGCGCGGTAAGGTCGAGGGCTTTCCGGATAGTCCTGTCGTCCATCATATTCATCCGATTGCGCTGGTCGGGAATTTTCGCTGTAAATCGGTCGTTACAGTAGAGATGCTGAGGGAGATATGGCCCAGGCCTGCTGTTTCCGATGAGCGACTTTCTGGAATCGCGGCGGAAATCAATGCTGATTCTGAACGATATAAATTAAATACGGAGCTGCGGCTGAGTCATTTTTTTGCTCAAATCATGCAGGAAGCAGGGCCGTCTTGCACCTTGGAGGAAGATTTACGTTATTACAGGCCGGACACGCTGAAGGCGCAGTTCAGGTATTTCAGGGAAAATCCAGCCGAGGCGGAAGCCTACGGGTCTCACTCGCCAGTTGCGGGCAACGCTGAAGCTATTGCCAATCGAGCGTATGCTGGAAAAAACGGTAATGGCGGAGTTTCAAGTGGCGATGGCTGGAAGTATCGCGGTAGAGGTCTGAAACAGACCACCGGTCGTTTCAATTACAAAGCCTTTGCAAAAGCCTATTCGCAATACTGGCCCGGTGATGCTCCGGATTTTGAAAAGGATCCCGATTTGCTTTCCAGCGTAACTTATGGAACCCGCTCCGGAATCTACTACTGGATTTCACATCGATTGTTCGAAATTGCCGATCAGACGACACATTCGAACGTGGACGAAAAGGTTGATGGCATCACGGCGCTAATAAATAAAAAATCGGATAGCTATGGTCAGCGGCGCGATAATTTCAAATGGATTATCAGAAATGGCGTGTTTCGTGATGTGCAGATCTAATATGGCACATATAATGAAAATGTTTGCCGCAACGCTCGCATTAATCTCAATTTCACTTAATGCGCAAGTGCTGTCGCCCTTCGTGCAGAACGATCACAAAAAGGTGGACATCGGGTTATTTTCACCAGCTGATGCTATCGAGATCAATCATATTGACTCCGATCCGGAAATTGTGAACGTTGATTTCATCGGGGCGGATGGCAATCGGGTTGCCATTGCCGAGTTCAGCCAGATGGGGAGTGCATTGCCCGATGTGGCCAGTGTTTTTAAAGGAAAATTCAAGGAGCGGCCACTTCTTGTATTGATAGTGAAATGGCATTTCTACCTTCCGGGCGTTGATACGGACGCAGATTACTATGAGATTCATGTCTTCAATGTATCGGAACATGGAACTCGCTTTTCACGAAATGAAGTTTTATCCCGTATTTTTGGCTCTGGTTTTGAAGGAAGGCATGAAGGGGAGTATTCAAGTTTCAAATATAAAAATGCTGGATCTGTCAGGAAGAAATTACATGAGCTTCAATAATTGGGACTTGTGCACGGTGTCCGCGGGAAGCATTTTTTGTAAACTAAAAGAGTGCAAAACGAGCCGTGTGTTGCTTGGTATCATATTTATGATACTGGGTAATCCGGCATTTGCCTGTGGAAAATTTTCGGATGATACCGTAGAAAGACTGATGAAAAACGTACGGTCTTCGATGGTTCGCGCTAACGATATCTCGATGACAAACATCGGAAGCACCCCCTATATTTGCAAAGCGTGGGATGCGTACCCGGGGCTATCTATTATAGTCATTCCTTACACGAGCTATGTAACGGGCGGGTCATATCCCAAGCATTCCGCATTTATTGTTTCAGTCGTCGACGAGGAAAGAAATCTTGTGATCGGTTCCGTTGATGAGTCAGATTTATTCAATGCGGAGGTGCTCGAATCGTCTGGAGTGACGATCGACACAACAGATTACCAGATGGACGATTCCGCACATGCATTTGGCGTGCGATATTCACGCAAAAATACGTCGGAAGCGCAGCCGTTCCATGAAGAATGGATGAGGCTGTATGTATTTCGCGGAATTCAGTTGAAAATGATTGCAGGCCCTATTTTGATGTCTCTGTACGAACAAAGCGGCAACGGCAAGTGTGAATTTACGGGGAAAGAGGTGAAAACGTTAGTGGCGTGGGACAAGTTTGGGGCCGGCGGAAAGGGAGAATTCGTCGTGAACGTCGATTCCAGATATTTCGACTCGGACACCGGGAGTTGCAACAGAACGACCAGCGAGTGGACAAGGGATCGATACGACATGCAATTCGAGGGGGAAACCTTCGTTGTTCCGCGTCCGCTACAGGATCCTTTAAAAAACCTGAACCCTGATTGGATTGGAAGGCGCCCGGTGCCGGGGCGGCCCTCGTTTTCGATCGAATAGGCACGCACGGGGAACACCGATAGTCGAACCATTGGCCGTTGCATTGAGTGCCACCTGGCCAGGAGTTAGTACTTTGCGACCCGGCGGATAACAACTGCGAGAACCACATGACCCTGCGCCACGACATCTGCGACGGCGACACCACCACAGCCGGCGGCCGCGTATCCGCCACTTCCAGGCGCGACATGCTGCAAAACCGCGCCGTCGCTTACGAAGGCGACCCGGTCCACTGCCCGGCATGCAACAGCACAGGTCGCATCGTGTGCGCCGGAGGCGGCGCACGAGATCAAGGCCCGGACGGCCGGAAGTCCGCGCTTAGCGGCGACTGGTGCGTATGCAATTGCGCCGGGCCTCCGCGTTTGATCGCCTCGCAGGATCGCTCCGGGCCTCGCGCATAAGCTACCTAAGAGGCGCCCACGTGAGACGCAGCGCTGAAGCGTTTCCACAACGAACTGCGGCTCAAGGGAAAACACACGTCAACCGATCCCCATCGCCTTCAGCCAATGCGGGTCATGCCACCGATGCGCCCACAAACGCGTCACGACAAACCACGCACCCGCCCAGGCCGCCGCCACCACCAGCAAATCACATCGCCCGCTATTCCACCAGTTCAACGAATGACGCGCAGCGATCCACGGCACGCCGAGCGGGTTCGGCCAATCCGCGAGCAGATGCATGACGCCGCCGCACGCAAACCCGAACAGCGCCGCCGCGACCGGATAATGTCCAAGCCAATGATAAGCAGCGGCGAGCAGCGCAATCCACGCGACACCCCAATGCGTCGCCGTACGATGCGTGATCCAGAGTCTGCGCGTGCGCGACCACCACGCCACTTCGAGCCAATCCGGCGCGGTGCCGCCGGTTACGCCTGCGCCAAACGCGATCGCGATCCACACGTGATACGGCCCACCGGCACCCGAATGAGCGACGGTTGCCGCGGCAATCGCGCCAGCGGCCCATCCGGTTGCATGATGCGCAGCACTCGAAGCCATCCCGATGCGGCTACGTCGTGCACCGCGCGATCGCGAAGCGCAGTTCCTCTTCAGGCGGATCGTCCGACGTGCCCCGTACGACCTTCACCACCGAGCCGCCGCGCGACGGCGTCAGCGTAATGAAGTAGGACCCGTTCGACGACGACCCCACCGTGAGTTCGGTCGAACCGTTGCTATTCGACGTATGCACGCGCGACAGACGCCTGTCGAGGCAGCGCGCAATATCCGATGTCTGGCGAGCGGACGATACATAGACCATCGTGCCGGATGCCGCGCTCTCGGGCCCGCGCGACGAACCGCAGGCCGCCACGAACACAAGCGGCGCGAGTAGAAGGAGTTTTTTCATCGTTGGGTCGTTTGAATGTCTGTGCCGACGCGATTGTCACACGCGTTAAAGCGCGACGAAAAGACGGTTTACATTCAGTAACCGGTCTGCGGCATTCACAAAAAAACGCGCGCGTCGTGAAGACGCGCGCGTTCATCGATGCAGGGCAGGGTATCGCTGCCTTATTTCAAGCAGCCTTCAGGCCGCCATCGCACGGCCCGGCATCCACTGCTTAGAAGCGGTGACGCAGACCCACGGCAGCCGCGACCTGGTTGCCCGTCGACGACGGCTCGAGCGTGTTGATCGTCGCAACGTTAGCACCGAAATTGCCAAGTTCGCCCGATGCGTGCGAGTACACGCCTTCGAGATACACGTCCGTGCGCTTGCTCAGCGAGTAGTCGGTCGTCAGCGACACCGTATGCCACTTCGGATCGCCGTTGTTCGCCGTGCCCGTCACCTTGCCGTCCGTGAACGTGTATGCAGCCGCGAGGCTCAATGCCGGCGTCAGTGCATAACGGCCGTTGACTTCGTAGTTGTCGAGGTGCAGGTTCATGCCTGCCACGCCCGGCAGTACGAAGCCGCCCGACGAGAGACCTTGCACGCCGTCGAGTTGCGTATGCGTGTAGACGAAGTTCGCGGTGGCCGGGCCGTACGTATAGCCGATACCTGCGCCATACGTGCGCTGCTGGTTCGATGCGATGTTCGCGTTGCCGTTCTGCACCGAAATCGCACCGCTCACGTTCGAGCCCGCGTTGTTCAGTTGCAGGTACGACGCAGCGATGTTCAACGGACCGTTGTTATACGATGCGCCCGCACTCCATGCGCGGTTCTGCGAGAACTGGCCCGCCTGGTTCGAGAAGCCATACAGGCCGCCGAACGTCAGACCGGAGTAGTTCGCGCTCGTGTACTTCACCGAGTTCTGAACCGAGAACGAGTTGTCGAGGTTGTCGTTATCGAACGGGTGGGCCGCGAGGTTGTTGCCGTAGCCGCCGCCCGCTGCCGACAGCGGTGCGAGGAAGTCGACCATCGAGTCATACTGGCGACCGAGCGTAACCGTACCGTACTGGTTGCTCTGCAAACCGACGAACGCCTGACGGTTGAACAGGTTGTTGCTCTGCGTGAACTGGCCGTTGTTCAGATTGAAGCCGCTTTCCAACGTGAAGATCGCATGCAGACCGCCGCCGAGATCTTCGTTGCCCTTCAGGCCAAAGTACGTGTTCGACACGCTGCCGCTGGATTGCTGCCAGTTGCTATGGCCGCCCTGGTTGTTCGAGTAGACGAGACCAGCGTCCAGCGTACCGTACAGCGTCACGCTACTTTGCGCATATACAGCCGGCGCGACGAATGCGCCGATGATGCTCGCAACGAAAAGGCTTTTTTTCATGGTTTGTAAACTCCGAGACAGTGCGTAGAGAATCGCGTTGATACTGTGCATACCGCCGCCGATCGCGCGGCCGCCAGACGATCCGAAGCGAAGTTTATTCTGATTATTCCAGGCCCTAACTGCATATCGCGCAACAATCAGTTCCGAAAATCGGAATAGCGCGATTAATCGTCGTAAGTGCCTTTAGATAAAGGAAAAATCGCGCGCGGCACTGGCGATTGACATGCGTGTCAATCCTGAGGCTGTTGTTCGGGCGCGACGTGCCGTGCTTTCGCGAAAGAGAACGAAAAGTTCGAAAATCGGAAAGCGGGCAATTTATTCGTGTGGTTTTTGGCAAAGAACTTTTCCACGATATGTAGTCGCCGCTGGAGCCGCATGCGCATACAATTGAGCTGCCCCTTGACCAAGGGTGGTCTTTTTTATCTGTACTTTCTTACGCGGCTTTCGGGCCGCGTTTTTTTTACCGATTTTGTTTCGATTATTGCGCTATTCGAATTTATTTAGCTTTCGAATGATTTCAGCCGAAATAAACGATCGCTATTCGAAAAGCGGTAACAGGCAATCGACAGCATCGTTACTCGTCTTCAGGCATCGCAGCCCTGATCCGATCGGCGAAATCGCGCAGTTGAGCCATATCGGCTGACCCGGCTGCATGCAGCTTCAGCTCGAGCCCGGAGTGACGCGGAATCACGTGGAAGTGCACGTGCGGCACCGTCTGTCCGGCGGCGCTGCCGTTCAATTGCACGATCATGACGCCAGGCGGATCGAGCGCGGCCTTCACCGCGCGTGCGACCTGGCGCGCCGTGCGCATGCAGGCGGCCGCGCCTTCCGTGGACAGTTCGAATATTTCGGCGACCGGTTCCTTCGTGAGCACGAGCACATGGCCATCGGCCTGCGGCATGATGTCCATCAACGCGACCGTGACGTCGTCCTCGTAAACGCGCAGGGACGGCAACTCGCCACGCAGGATACGGGCGAAAGGGTTCTGCGGATCGTATGCCATCAGCGGGCCTCGCTAATCGGGAAGATTCGGGGAAGTGGAGGAAGGCGCGCGGAGCGCGCGGCAGAAAGCGAGCGACGATTCTAGCGGCTGCATCGTTTGTGCGCGGCGCAAAGTATCCTGTTTGCGCCCAGTGACCTGGCGTTCGTGTGCGCAGGGTCTCCACATTGTTATCAGGCGAAGTTATGGACGACCTGAACGGCACATGCAGTGCAGTGCAGTGCAGTGCAGTGCAGTGCAGCTGCGCGAAGCAAAGCGTCTCTTACCGTTTGCGAAGAGCCTTATTTGCGTTTGCAGAAGATCGCCGTGATGTGCGGTCCGACATGATGCACGATCGCGTTGCTGCCCGCCGCGGTAACCACCGCCTGCACCTTCTCGGTGTTGCCGAACACCACCGCACCGTAAGCGGACTTCGCAAGCGGTTCGCCCTTGCCGCGCTTGAAGAGCGGGTCGTCCTGTTCGTAGCCGACCACCGCGAACACAGTGAATCCGAATGCCGTGAGCCGCTCGCCGCGCACCGGCTGGAACGCATTGATCGAATTGCTTTCGACGCGCATCGGCTCCGGGTCGATCAGTTGCTGATCTGCAAGACTGCCGATGAACTGGTGCGCCGATTCGCCGCAAGCGAGCGCTGCATCGAGTTCGGCCGCGCGTGAAGCGAGCGGTGTCGTGACGACAACGACGGCAATGAGCGCCGCGAAAAAGACAATGAAGGTGCGTTTCATATTCTTGGTCGAATGCACGCCGTGCTCGTCGGTTCCGAGGTCGCCAGCCGCGCTGCGCGACCGCGGAGCAATCCTCGACGCCATCTGAGGCACCCGACAATTTCACAACAACCCGGCAACAAAGGCGGCACTTTAGCTGGCTTTGTCAATTCCTGCTTGCGACGCTGGGCAAGCGATCCAGCCGAAACCAACAGTTTCACGACAAATGCGGGCATGAAAATCCATTCCCGTATATATTGCCGGGTTATGACATCGAAAGAACCCCTATCAGCGGCGCCTAAAAGCGCTCCGCCGCCCAGGATGTGGGATGCAAAATTGGCGCGGCGGCTGATCATGCCGCTCGTCGATACGCGTGTCACACCGAATCACCTCACCACCGTCCGGCTGCTGATCGGCCTTGCGGGCGCGCTTTGTCTCGCGCGCGGCGGATACGGTTGGACCAACCTCGGTGCGTTCTTCATCATCCTGTCCAATTTCATCGATCACACCGATGGCGAGCTGGCGCGCGTCAGCGGCAAGTCGAGCCGCATCGGTCATTTTTACGACCTCGCCTCGGATGCGCTCGTCACCGTGCTGCTGTTCGGCGGCATTGGCTATGGCGTGCAGGCGGCGCACGTGCAGAGCTGGATCGGCCTCTCCGTGCCGCCGTTCCTGCTTGGCTGCGTTGCAGGCGTGGCGGTTGCGCTGATCTTTTTTCTGCGCATGCGCATCGAGGAACTGGAAGGCAAGGCCGGCACAAAGCAGGCATCGGTCGGCGGCTTCGAAACCGAAGACGTGCTGTACCTGTTGCCGCTCGTTACGCTGTTCGGCGGTGTCACGCCGTTTCTGATCGCCGCTTCGATTGGCGCACCGCTCTTTGCGGCGTGGGTCGTGATCGACCACCGGCGCGTCGTGCGCCGCAGCCGTCCGTTGATGGAAGCCAAGCAGGAAGCCAGTCAGATGTGGGTTAGCCGATGAGCACGTCAGCCGAACGACCGTACGTCGTTATGCAAGCTTCTTCTCTCGCTGCCGGCTCGCCGCCGGCAGCGGCCGTTCCGGACCCTGACCGATCGGTCGCGGGTCGCGTGCGCGCGTTCGACAATCCACAGCTGCGCAAGCAGTTCGCCGACCAGGGTTCGTTCCTGTATCTCGACGAGTTCCTCGCGCCCGAAGTGACCGCGCAACTCATTGCGAGCGCGCGCGAACTGCTTGGCGAAGTCAACCGCAATTATCTGCCTGGCCACAAGCAGGGCGGCAGCGTCAGCCGCCATACGATCGACCGGCTTGCGCCGTTCATCGCCGAGTTGTATCGCTCAAAGGAGCTGATCGGCTGGCTCGAGCAGCTGACCGGCGACAAACTGCTCGTCTCGCCCGACGACGATCCGCATGCTTACGCGCTGTATTACTACACGCGTGCCGGCGACCATATCGGCTGGCATTACGACACGTCCTACTACGACGGCCGCCGCTATACGCTGCTGCTCGGCGTCATCGACGAATCGTCGTGCCGGCTCGACTATGAACTGCACACGAAAAATCCCGACGTGGCGGACGTGCCCGGTTCGGTGAAGATTCCGCCTGGCGGTCTCGTGTTCTTCGATGGCGACACGCTGCGCCATCGCATTACGGCGGCCAAAGATAATGAAATGCGCGTCTCGCTGACCTTCGAGTACGTGACCGATCCGAACATGCGCCCATGGCGCCGCGTGATCTCGAACTTCAAGGACGCGATCGCGTATTTCGGTTTCCGCCAGGTATTCCGCCAGCTTGCCGGGGTTGGCAATAAGGGCGGCAATAAGGGCAATAACGGAGGGCGCGCGTGAGTCGGGCCGCCCTTATCCTGCTGACGATCGGCGGTGCGCTGTTCGTCGCGCTGCTCGCGTGGCAGGGCTTCGGCTCGGTCGCATCGACGCTGCTCACGGCAGGCTGGGGCCTCGCGCTCGTCGCGGCGCTGCATCTGCTGCCGCTCGTGCTCGATGCAGGTGCGATTTCCGTGCTGTTCGACAAGCGCCGCGACCGGGTAACCGGGCGCGATGCGGTGTTCGCGCGCTGGATCGGCGAATCGGTGAACAGCCTGTTGCCGGCCGGCCAGATCGGCGGCCCCGTGATGATGGTCCGCCAGCTCGCGCAGCGCGGCATGCCGATGCGCGATGCGGCCGCCGCGATCACCGTCAGCACGACCTTGCAGGCCATCGGTCAACTGGTTTTCGCGATGCTCGGCCTGTTGCTGTTCGGCGCATTTGCGTCGCATGGCGCATTCCATAACCTCGAGACAGCCGCGACGATCGCGACTGCGGTGCTCGGCGCGATGGTGGTCGGCTTCTATCTGGCGCAGCGGCGCGGTCTGTTCGGCCGGGCGCTGCGCGCGATGTCGAAGGTTTTCGGCAAGCGCGACTGGTCGTCGCTGACGATGCGCGCCGACGCCGTCGATGCAGCGGTGCAGGCCTTGTACAGCGAGCGCCGCCGTGTCGTCGCGAGCTTCGTGCTGAGCCTTGCCGGCTGGGTCATCGGCACGGCGGAAGTGTGGCTCGCGCTGCGCTTTCTCGGCCACCCGGTCGACTGGGTCGACGCGCTGCTGCTCGAAAGCATCGGTCAGGCGATTCGCGGCGCCGCTTTTGCCATTCCGGGCTCGCTCGGCGTTCAGGAGGGCGGCTATCTGCTGCTTGCACCGCTCGTCGGCTTGCCGCCCGAGGCGGCACTCGCGTTGTCGCTGTCCAAGCGTGCACGCGAGTTGCTGCTCGGTCTGCCAGGACTGCTCTATCTGCACTTCAGCGAAAGAAGCTGGCAACGGCGGCGTACCACGCGCATGCCGGCCACCGATTGATTCACCCGAAACCGAAACAGAAGGACCGCGAATGCGCGCCATCATTCTTGCCGCGGGCCTCGGCCTGCGTCTTCAGCAACAGCCCGGCGAACAATATCCGAAATGCCTGCTGCGCTTTGACGGCATGACGTTGCTCGAGCGTCATTTGCAGATGCTCGACGCGGCAGGCGTGCATGACGTCGTGCTCGCGCTCGGCTTTCAGCCCGAATCGGTGGAAGCGGAACTGAAGCGGATCGGCTGGCATCGGCCCGTCGACATCATGCTGAACCCGCGCTACGACCTCGGCAGCGTGCTGACCGTGCATACGGTCGCCGATGCGTTGACGCGCGGCGGCGACGTGCTGCTGATGGATGCGGACGTGCTGTACGACGAGCGCATTCTGGCGCCGCTCGTGGCGGGGCAACAGGCGAACCGCCTGCTGATCGACCGCGACTTCGAAACCGGCGACGAGCCGGTGAAGCTGTGCCTGAAAGACGGCGTGCCGGTCGAACTGCGCAAGCAGGTCGCGGCAAACCTCGCGTACGACACGATTGGCGAATCGATCGGTTTTTTCCGTCTGCGCGAAGACGCGGCGAAGCGTTTTGCGGAGATCGTCGCGGGCTATATCGATAGCGGCCGCGCGAATCTGCCGCACGAAGAAGCGGTGCGCGACCTGCTGCTCGAACGCAGCCATGTATTCGAAACGGCCGACGTGACCGGTGCGCCGTGGATCGAAATCGACTTCCCGAACGACGTCGAGCGTGCGGCCGCTGAGATCCTGCCGTTGCTTCAGCCGTTGGTCGGCGCGTCGCGCTAACGCGCCCGTCCGGATTTCGCCTCACGTCAGGCTGCGCCGCAATCCCGACATCGTTTCAGTGCGGTATCGTAACCGTTAAATGGCGGCGATACCGCGGTTGCAATATCTCGGCTTCCTTTTCCAAGCCCTTGCATGCCTCTTGCATTAGGCGCCTTTATCGTTCCTTTGATTGTCGCCTGCGCGATGTTCATGGAGAACGTGGACTCGACAGTCATCGTCACGTCGCTGCCGGTGATTGCGCGCGACTTCGGCAGTAACCCGATCACGCTGAAACTGGCGGTCACGAGTTACGTGATCGGGCTTGGCGTCTTCATCCCGATCTGCGGCTGGGTGGCCGACCGTTTCGGCTCGCGCACGGTGTTTCGTACGGCGATCGGCATCTTTGTCGTCGGTTCGCTGATGTGCGCGGCATCGACGTCGCTGGCCACACTGGTCGCCGCGCGTTTCGTGCAAGGTGTCGGCGGCGCGCTGATGGTGCCGGTGGGGCGCATCATCATCTTCCGCTCGATGCCGAAGTCGGAGTTCATCCGCGCGGTCAACTATCTGACGGTGCCTGCACTGCTGGGACCGGTCGTCGGGCCGCCGATCGGCGGCTTTATCACGACGTATCTGCACTGGCGGCTTATTTTCTTCGTCAACGTGCCGATCGGTATTCTGGGCATCTGGCTCACGAACCGGCATATCCAGAACCTGCGCGAAGCACATCCCGGGCCGCTCGACTGGTTCGGCTTCCTGCTCTCGGCGAGCGGCGCCGCGTTGCTGATGCTCGGTCTCTCGCTGATCGGCACCGCGCTCGTGTCGGACATGGCAACGTTTGCGATGTGCGCGCTCGGCGCCGCGCTGCTGTTCGTCTACTGGTTCTACGCGAGCCGCGTCGAATTGCCGGTGCTCGATCTGAAGCTGCTGCGCATCCCGTCTTTTCATGCGAGCGTGGTGGGCGGATCGCTATTTCGCGTCGGCCTCGGCGCGGTGCCGTTTCTGTTGCCGCTCGCGCTGCAGGAAGGGCTCGGCATGACCGCATTCAAGTCCGGCTCGATTACCTGCGCGTCGGCGTTCGGCGCCATCTTCATGAAGACGATCGCGTTGCGCGTGCTTGCACGCTTCGGCTTTCGAACCGTGCTTATCTATAACGCGGCATTCGCGGGCTGCGCGATTGCCGTCTATGGTCTGTTTTTTCCGGGCACGCCGCATTGGCTGATATGGTGCGTCGTGCTCGTCGGGGGCATTTTCCCGTCGCTGCAGTTCACCTCGCTGAACTCGCTTGCGTATGCGGATATTCCGAGCCGCGACGTCGGCCGCGCGACCGGTGTGTCGAGCGTGATCCAGCAACTGTCGCTCGGTCTCGGCGTAACGATCGCCGGCATCGTGCTGCAGATTTCGCATGTGCTGCAAGGGCACAAAGCAATCGTGTGGTCCGACTTCTGGCCGGCCTTTCTCGTGGTCGGTCTGTTCTCGTGCGCGTCGATTCCCGTGACCGCGCGTCTTCCTCAGGGCAGCGGCGACGAACTCGCGCGCGGCAAACGAGGCAGCGTCTAACGTCGCCTGGCCAGGCTCGCGAGGGACCTGTAAAGCAGCGCGATGCCGCCGACGCGCGCGATCCTGCGGTGGCACGCCGTATGCGCGCGATCGGCACGAAACACAGCTTACAAGCCAGATTTTCCACCCGAATTGCTCTAGGACAATTATTTCCCCGCGCTATTTGGTCGCACTATGGATAGGGAAGAGCGAGGAGAACGAGTTGATCGAGCAATGGCGGGAGGCTGTGCTGGCTGTGCACGGCGTCGAATCGAAGTACAAGCGGCTGGTGAAGGCGATTGCCGGCGACATCGAAAGCGACGAGTTGCCGGCGGGTACGCGCCTGCCGCCGCAGCGCGACGTTGCGTCGGAGCTGTCGATCAGCGTGCAAACGGTGACCAATGCATATAAGGAACTCGAACGGCAAGGGCTGATTCGCTGCGAAGTCGGGCGCGGCAGTTTCGTCGCCGAGCGCGTCACCGAAGCGATGTCGACGTATATGCTCGACACGGCGGAACGATCGGTGGTCGATTTTTCGATTGCGCGGATCATTCACACGCCTGAACACGACGCGATGTGGCGCAAGGTCTGTGCCGCGCTGGCCGCCACCGAAGACCAACCGTGGATTCGCGCGTTCCGGCCGATCGCGGGCTTCGAACGGCACCGTCAGGCTGGCATCGACTGGCTCGCGACGCTCGGTATGCCCGCATCGATCGATACGTTGCTCGTTACGAACGGCGCGGCGCATGGCATCTTTCTCGCGCTTGCATCGCTCGTCGGCCCCGGCGATACCGTGCTGGCCGAAAGCCTCACCGATCATGGCGTGATCGGTTCGGCGAACGTGCTCGGCTTTACGCTCAAAGGGCTCGAGATCGACGAGTACGGCATTCATCCTGAGCACTTCGAAGAGATGTGCGACAGCGAGCGGATTACCGCGCTCGTCTGCACGCCGACGCTGAATAATCCGACCGTCGCGATGATGCCCGAATCGCGGCGCCGTGCGATTGCACGGATCGCGGAGCGCTACGGTGTCTATGTGATCGAGGACGGCGTCTACGGTCCGTTGCCTGCGAAGCCGATTCCGCCGATTTCCAGCCTGATTCCCGATCTGTCGTTCTACTGCACGAGCGTGACGAAGTCCGTGCTCGCGGGCCTGCGCGTCGGCTATATGACGACGCCGCGCCGCCTTGCGTTGCGCGTCGAAAGCGTGCTGCGCGTGAGCAGCTGGATGGCGACGTCGCCGATGGCCGAAGTCGCGACGCGCTGGATCAACGACGGTACCGCCGCGCGTCTCGTGCAGATCCAGCGCGAGCGGCTCGAAGCGCGTCAGGCCGCACTGCAGCAGGTGCTCGGCGAATACGTGCTTGGTGCGCATCCGCATGCGCTGTCCGCGTGGTTGCGGGTGCCGGACCACTGGCAGGCCGACCGCCTCGTGCGCGAATTGCGCAATCGCGAGATTGCCGTGACGTCGCCGGATCCGTTCCTCGTACGCGGCGCGGACCGGCCGAACGCGGTGCGTTTGTGCGTGGGTGCGGAGGTTGGGGAAGACACCTATCGCGATGCATTGCAAACCATGCGCGGCGTGTTCGAGCAATATCCGCAAGTGCACGATTTCGGCTGATCAAAGCACGGCGTCAGGTGCCGTATCGCGGCGAGCGCAGCTGAAATGTACCAGGACAATGGAAATCATTTTGTGCAACATTAGACTGGGCCTCATTCAATGAAGTATCGAAGTCCATGTCCGTTCTTACGCTTGCCGATGTCTACCGCGCGCGCCGTCGTATCGAAGGGCGCGTTTGCCGTACGCCGCTGATCGAATCAGCATCGCTGTCGGCGCTTGCGCGCACCCCGGTTTATCTGAAACTCGAAACCGTTCAACCGACCGGCAGCTTCAAGCTGCGCGGCGCGACGAATGCACTTGCGCGTCTTACGGAGCACGGCTGCAAGCGTGTCGTGACCGCATCGACCGGCAACCATGGTCGCGCAGTCGCATATGCGGCTCGCTCGCTCGGCATCGAGACGACCGTGTGCATGTCGTCGCTCGTGCCGGGCAACAAGGTCGAAGCGGTGCGCGCGCTCGGTGCCCGCGCGCATATCGTCGGCAGGAGTCAGGACGACGCGGAAGCGGAAGCAATGCGCATGACGCGCGAAGAAGGCTTTGCGTATGTGCCTCCGTTCGATCACCTCGACGTGATCGCGGGCCAGGCCACGCTCGGCCTCGAGATTGTCGAAGCGCTGCCCGATGTCGCGAATATCGTCGTGCCGTTGTCGGGCGGCGGTCTGTTCGCGGGCGTTGCATTTGCCGCGAAGCAGATCAGCCCGGCCGTGCGCCTCACCGGCGTGTCGATGGAGCGTGGCGCCGCGATGCATGCGAGCCTCGCAGCAGGCGAGCCCGTACTGGTCGAAGAACTCGAAACGCTTGCCGATTCGCTCGGCGGCGGCATCGGTCTCGAGAATCGCTATACGTTTTCGCTGACGCGCGAGCTGATCGACGACCTGCTCTTGCTTGACGAAGCATCGATTGCGCGCGGCGTGGTGCATGCGTACCGCGAGGAACGGCTCGTTGTCGAAGGTGCGGCGGCGGTCGGCATCGCCGCTCTGCTCGACGGTGCGTTGCGCGGCGATTCGCTGCAGAGCGGTCCGCTCGTGCTGATCGTGACCGGCGCGAATATCGATATCGAGCAGCACCGCCGCGTGATTGCAGGGTAATCGCCGGTAAGCGCCCGAGGTTATCGCTGAGGTTATCGCTGAGGTTATCGACAACGCACTGAGCAACGACACCTGCTCGCCGCGACCCGAAACGGACCATCACATGACAGCCATCACTCTGCTAAGCGAAGCCCGGCTTCGCGAACTCGTGCCGCTCGATCTTGCTGCGATCGACCAGGTGGAAGCCGCGTTCGCTTCGCTTGCGACCGAAGCGGTCGCCATGCCGCCGATTTTGCGGCTCGATCTGCCCGAACACAACGGCGAAGTCGACGTAAAGACCGCGTATCTGCCGCGCTTCGACAGCTTCGCAATCAAGGTAAGCCCAGGCTTTTTCGACAACCCGAAGCTCGGCTTGCCGAGTCTCAATGGCCTGATGCTCGTCCTGTCGGCGAAAACCGGTTTGACCGAAGCGGTGCTGCTCGACAACGGTTATCTGACTGCGGTGCGCACGGCGGCGGCGGGTGCGGTTGCCGCGCGCTGGCTCGCGAAGCGCGCCACGCCACACGTCGCGGTGCTTGGCGCGGGCGAGCAGGCACGCCTGCAGTTGCAGGCGTTAGCGCTCGTGCGGCCGTTCGAGCGGGTAAGCGTCTGGGCGCGCCGGCGCGACAGCGCCGAGCGCTTCGCAAGCGACATCGCGGCGCGGTTGAACGTCGCATGCGAAGTCGCGCGCGACCCGCGTCATGCGGTGGCCGAAGCGGATATCGCCATCACGACGACGCCGAGTACCGAGCCGCTGATTCAGGCGGCGGACCTGCATGCCGGATTGCATATCACCGCGATGGGCTCCGACGCCGAGCACAAGAACGAGATCGCGCCCGCGGCACTCGCGGCGGTGCGCTATATCTGCGACCGCGCGTCGCAAACACGCGTGCTCGGCGAATTGCATCACGCGCTCGAGGCGGGTGCGGTCGATGCGCGCGCAACTTTCGCCGAGCTGGGACAAGTCATTGCGGGCACGGCGCGAGGCCGCGCGAGCGACGACGAAATCACGCTGTGCGATCTGACTGGAACTGGCGCGCAGGACACCGCGATTGCGGCGCTCGCGCTTGCGCGTGCTCGCGAAGCCGGCGCGGGAACCCTTTTTCGCAACGAAGCAACGCGCGCATGACGCGCTGAGAGGAGACGATGTCGGAATCGATGCAACAGAAACGGCAGGCCGCGGAGCCTGTCGTACGGCTATCGTTCGAACGGGCCGAATACGACGCGCGGATCGCGAAGACGCGCCGCGCGATGCAGATGGCGGGAATCGAGCTGCTGATCGTCAGCGACCCGACCAACATGGCGTGGCTTACAGGCTATGACGGCTGGTCGTTCTACGTGCATCAGTGCGTGCTGCTCGCGCTCGAAGGCGAGCCCGTCTGGTTCGGCCGCGGTCAGGACGCGAACGGTGCGCTGCGCACGGTCTTCATGCGGCGCGAGAATATTGTCGGTTATCCCGATCATTACGTGCAGTCGACCGAGCGCCATCCGATGGGCTACCTCGTGCGCGAAGTCATCGGCGCGCGTGGCTGGCAGGCACAGCGTATCGGCGTCGAAATGGACAACTACTATTTCAGCGCCGCCGCGTACGGTTCGCTCGTGCAGAACCTGCCGAACGCGAAATGGCACGACGCAACAGGGCTTGTGAACTGGCAGCGCGCCGTGAAGTCGCCGCGCGAGATCGAATACATGCGTATCGCTGCACGCATCGTCGAGAAGATGCATGCGCATATCGTCGAGAAGATCGAGCCGGGCATGCGCAAGAGCGATCTCGTCGCGGAGATCTATTCGACCGGCATCCGCGGCGTGGCGGGCCATGGCGGCGACTATCCGGCCATCGTGCCGCTGCTGCCGACGGGCGCCGACGCGGCCGCGCCGCATCTGACGTGGGACGACACGCCGTTTGCGAAAGACGCCGGCACGTTCTTCGAAATCGCGGGCTGCTTCAGGCGCTATCACTGCCCGCAGTCGCGCACCTTGTATCTGGGCAAGCCGCCGCGGCATTTCATCGAAGGCGAGCGTGCGGTCGTCGAAGGCATCGAGGCCGGGCTCGCGGTGGCAAAGCCAGGCAATACGTGCGAAGACATCGCCAACGCGTTCTTCTCGGTGCTGCGCAAGGCCGGCATCGAAAAGAACAGCCGCTGCGGCTACCCGATCGGCGCGAGCTATCCGCCGGACTGGGGCGAGCGCACGATGAGCCTGCGTCCCGGGGACAAGACGGTCCTCGAACCGGGCATGACGTTCCACTTCATGCCGGGGCTGTGGCTCGACGACTGGGGGCTCGAAATCACGGAAAGCATCCTGATTACCGATACCGGCGTCGAGACGTTCTGCAATACGCCGCGCAAGCTGTTCGTGAAGGAGTAGCACATGCGGGCATCGCCGATTCAGGCCACGATCGATTTCAATGCCGAGGGCGAACAGCACGGCTTCCTGAAGCTGCCGTATTCGCACGACGCGTCCGCATGGGGCGCGGTGATGATTCCAATCACGGTGATCCGCCGCGGCGAAGGGCCGACCGTGCTGCTGACGGGCGGCAATCACGGCGATGAATACGAAGGTCCGATCGCGCTCGCGAAACTCGCATCGACGCTCAAGGCGAGCGACGTGGCCGGCCGCGTGATCATCGTGCCGTACATGAACTACCCGGCGTTCCGCGCGGGTACGCGCACGTCGCCAATCGACCGCGGCAATCTGAACCGCAGCTTCCCGGGCAAGCCCGACGGTACGGTTACCGAGAAGATCGCCGATTACTTCCAGCGCTATCTGCTGCCGCTGGCCGACTATGTGCTCGACATACACGCAGGCGGCCGCACGCTCGATTTCGTACCGTTCGCCGCGATCCACGTGCTCGAAGATGCGGCGCAGCAGGCACGCTGCGAAGCGGCCATGAACGCGTTCGGCGCACCCTATTCGATGCGGATGCTCGAACTCGACAGCATCGGCTTGTTCGACAGCGCTGTCGAACAAGCGGGCAAGGTGTTCGTGTCGACCGAACTGGGCGGCGGCGGCACGGCCACGGTGGAAAGCGTCGCGGTCGCGGTGCGCGGCGTGTATGGGTTTCTCGCGCATGCGGGCGTGCTCGCGTGGAACGCGCAGTACGCACAGAAGTACGTTTCGCAAGCAGCCGGTGCGGGTAACGCGGCCGCGCGCACGACGACGCTGCTCGACATGCCCGACGGCACCTGTTACACGACGAGCGAGCACGACGGCTTGCTCGAACTGTGCAAGGACCTCGGCGACATGGTGGAAGCGGGCGACGTCGTCGCGCGCATCTACGATGCAACGCGCACCGGCGTGCCGCCTGTCGAATACCGCGCGCGCCGCGGCGGATTGCTCGCTGCCCGGCATTTTCCGGGGCTCGTGCATATCGGCGACACGGTGGCGGTGGTTGCCGATGTGGTCGAACGCGGCATTCCGGTTGCTCGAGGAGCAGGGCAGGCGGCCGCAACGGCATCGAAGTCGCGTTGAGCGGCTGCAATGCAGGCAACGGGCATGCGCACGCGTACAACATGAAACTCGACCGCTACGATCTCGCCATTTTGCGCATCCTCGCGCGCGACGGACGCATCACGAAGTCCCGTCTCGCCGAGGAGGTGAATCTGTCGATTTCGCCGGCGTGGGAGCGCGTGCGCCGGCTCGAGGAAAGCGGCCTGATACGTGGCTATCGGGCCGACGTCGACTGGGCGCGTGCGTTCAAGGGCAGCCGCATCATCGTCGAAGTAACGCTGGCGCGGCATACGGCGCAGGATATGCGCCGTTTCGAAGAGCGCATTGCTGCAGCGTCCGAAGTGGTGCAATGCCATGCGACGGGCGGTGGCGTCGACTATGTGCTGCATGTGATGTCGCGCGATATCGACCACTATCAGCGCTTTATCGATTCGTTGCTGACGGACGAACTCGGCATCGAGCGCTATTTCACATATATCGTGACGAAGGTAGTGAAGAACATGCCGGAGAATTTGCCCGATTGGGCCGATCACGTCGCGTCAGACGACATGTAATGACGCACTGCGCGGAACGTCCCGTGCAAAGACGCACCCGAAAAAGCCGCAATTCGCACGCGCAATACAGAAAAAGCAGCAATGCACAGGTGCCCGAAACGAAAAAATCGTGCCCCCACCGCCCCTAAAGTAATGGGAGACATCGAACACGGAGGAGGTCGTCATGCTGCTGGGTCATCCCGTTCTATTCAAATCGCTGTGCTACGTCGACGGACGCTGGGTGCATAGCGACAGCGCGTCCACGGTGGCGGTGCAAAACCCTGCGGACCAGGAAGTCATCGGCCATGTGCCGATGCTCGAAGCACCGCAGATCACGCAAGCCGTCGACGCCGCGCAGCGCGCATTCGAAAGCTGGCGTTACGTGCCGGTTGCGAAGCGCGCGGCGCTGCTGCTGCGCTGGCATGAACTCGTGATGCGTCATCAGACCGATCTCGCCGGCATTCTCTCGATCGAGCAGGGCAAGCCGCTTGCCGAATCGCGCGGCGAAATCGCTTATGGCGCGAGCTTTATCGAATGGTTCGCGCACGAAGGCAAGCGCCTGAACGGCCGCACGATTCCGACGCATATCGATGGCGCGCATCTGGGCACGATGCTCGAGCCGGTCGGCGTCGCCGCACTGATTACGCCGTGGAATTTCCCGCATGCGATGATCACGCGCAAGGCCGCTGCGGCGCTCGCGGCGGGCTGTACGGTCGTCGTCAAGCCCGCGCACGAGACGCCGTTCTCGGCGCTTGCGCTGGCGCAACTCGCCGAGGAAGCGGGATTTCCGCCCGGCGTCTTCAACGTCGTGCTCGGCGAGCCGCAAATGGCGATGGAAACGCTCGTGCGCGATCCGCGCGTGCGCACGGTCAGCTTCACGGGTTCGACGCGCGTCGGCGGCCTTGTCATGCAGGCGGCCGCGCAATCGGGCATCAAGAAGACGTCGCTCGAGCTCGGCGGCAACGCACCGTTTATCGTCACCGAAGACGCGAATCTCGAGCAGGCGGTGCGCGTTGCCGTTGCGGCGAAGTTCCAGACGTCGGGCCAGGATTGCTGCGCGGCCAATCGCATTCTCGTCGCACGGCCGCTGTATGAGGCATTCGTCGAGCGATACAGCGAAGCCGTGCGTGCGCTGCGCGTGGGTGCCGCGTTCGATGCGGACGTCGACGTCGGCCCGCTCATGCATCAGGCCGCATTCGACGCGACGGTGTCCCGCGTCGACGATGCGCGCGCGAAGGGCGCACGCATCACGGCAGGGGGCACGCCGCATGCCCGCGGTGGATGGTTCTTCGAACCGACCGTGATCGCGGATGCGACGCCCGGCATGCGCGCTTACGACGAAGAGAACTTCGCGCCGATCTCGGCCGTATCGGCGTTCGATACGCTTAACGAAGCGATCGAACGCGCGAACGACACGGAATACGGGCTCGCCGCGTATCTGTGTGCGACCGATCTGAACACGGTATTCCAGGTGATTCGCCGCCTCGACTTCGCGATGGTGTCGGTCAACGGTGCGAAATTCACCGGCGCACCGATTCCGTTCGGCGGCATGAAGGCATCGGGGCTCGGTCGCGAAGGCGGGCCTGAAGGCTTCGAGCCGTTCGTCGAGACGCGCTACTTCTGTCTGGGGCAACTGGGCCTGCCCGTCTCCCAGGCGCCGCGCGGCGCACAGCATGCCTTCGCCGGCTGACGCACGCATCGGACCACGTTCGCAAACAACGTCGCCATATCAAACGCAACTGCACATTAGGAAGGAGCATCCATGAATCAATCACTCGACCATCTGTTCGCCGCGGACCGCGCACACTTCATGCACCCGTCGACCCATGCGCACGATCACGCGAGCGGCGCGCTGCCGGGCCGCATCGTGACCGGCGCGAAGGGCGTTCGCATCGAAGACCACCAGGGCAAGTCGTATATCGACGCATTCGCCGGCCTTTACTGCGTGAATATCGGTTACGGCCGCACCGAAGTCGCCGACGCGATCTATGAGCAGGCGAAGAAGCTCGCGTATTACCACACGTATGTCGGGCATTCGACCGATACGATCATCGAGCTGTCGTCGCGCATCATCGACTGGTCCCCTGCGGGCATGAAGAAGGTTTACTACGGCATGTCGGGTTCCGACGCCAATGAAACGCAGATCAAGATCGTCTGGTACTACAACAACGTCAAGGGCCGGCCGAACAGGAAGAAGATTATTTCGCGCCAGCGCGGCTATCACGGCTCGGGCATCGTCACGGGCTCGCTGACCGGACTGCCGAGCTTCCACCAGTTCTTCGATCTGCCGATCGAGCGCGTGAAGCACACCATTTGTCCGCACTGGTACCGTCAGGCACCGGCCGGCATGGACGAAGCGCAGTTCGTCGACTATTGCGTCGACGAGCTCGAAAAGCTGATCGCGAAAGAAGGCGCCGATACGATCGCCGCATTCATTGGCGAGCCCGTGATGGGCACGGGCGGCATCCTGCCGCCGCCGGCCGGTTACTGGCCCGCCATCCAGAAGGTGTTGAAGAAGCACGACATCCTGCTGATTTCCGACGAAGTGGTGTGCGGTTTCGGCCGGCTCGGCTCGAAGATGGGTGCGCAGCACTATGGCATCGAGCCGGACCTGATCACGGTCGCCAAGGGCCTGACGAGCGCCTATGCGCCGCTCTCCGGTGTGATCGTCAGCGAGCGCGTATGGGACGTGATCGACAGCGCGTCACAGGAGAACGGACCGATGGGACACGGCTGGACGTATTCGGGGCATCCGGTCTGCGCGGCCGCGGCACTTGCGAACCTCGATATTCTCGAACGCGAAAACTTGACGGAACAGGCAGCGCAAACAGGCGCCTATCTGCTCGGGCAGATGCATGCGGTATTCGATTCGCATCCGCTGGTCGGCGAAGTGCGCGGCGCAGGCATGCTTGCTGCACTCGAGTTCATGGCCGACAGGCAGGGACGCCGGCCATTCGATCCCGCGTTGAAGGTCGGTCCGCGCGTCTCGGCCGCCGCGTTCCAGCGCGGTCTGATTGCGCGTGCCATGCCGCATGGCGACATTCTCGGCTTTGCGCCGCCGCTCGTCGCGACGCGCGCGGACGTCGATGAGATCGTGCGTCTCACGAAGGCAGCGGTCGATGAAGTGGCGGAACAGGTGCTCGATTCGAAGACCGCGGCTTAGGGTCGGTGCATACGGTCGGTGCCTGGGGCCGGTGCCCAGGGTCGCTGCCTGGGGTCGCTGCTCGAGGTTGCCGCTCGCGCCGCCAGACAGCGGTCGGCGATGGTCACGCCGCACCGCCGCATGCGCGACAGATGCATGCGGCGGGGTTCGCAGCGACGCGTTGGCATGTTATAAGCCCATGACAGACTTTCTCGCGAGCTTTTGAGTATTAGTCATTTGTGTCATGGAGGACTGCCGGTGAAGGCTACCAACAAAGCGAAACTCTCGATCGCGGGCCTGGCGTTTGCCGGGATCGTGTCCATTTCGGCGGGCTTTCTCGAGGCGACGCCGGTCTATGCGAAGCCGCCTGCCAGGCAGCCGGTCGTACTGTCCGCATCGGCGATCGCGGTTGCCGACAAATACAGCGCCGACGCCGCGCAACAGATCTTCAAGGAAGGCGGCAATGCGGTCGATGCCGCGGTCGCTATCGCATTCACGCTCGCGGTCACGTATCCCGAAGCCGGCAATATCGGCGGCGGCGGCTTTATGACACTCTATGTGAACGGCAAGCCATACTTCATCGACTATCGGGAACGTGCGCCGCTGGCCGCGACGCGAACGATGTATCTCGACGATCAGGGCAACGAGATCAAAGGGAAAAGCCTCGTCGGTTATTACGCAGTCGGTGTGCCTGGCACGGTGGCCGGCATGTGGGAAGCGCAACATCGCTTCGGTCGCTTGACATGGAAGCAGGTGCTTGCGCCAGCCATCAGATATGCGCGCGATGGCTTTGTCGTCGACGAATTGTTGATGCAGCGGCGCGACGCCGCCGCGAAGGAATTCGAAGGCAAGACCAACTTCGATACGTATTTCGGCGGCATGAAAGCCGGTGAAACGTTCAGGCAGCCCGATCTTGCAGCGGTGCTCACGCGTATTGCGAACAACGGTGCCAAAGAGTTTTACGACGGCAAGACCGCCGATCTGATCGCCGCGTCGATGCGCGGACATGGGCTGATCACGAAGCGCGACCTGCACGACTATCGCGCCGTGTGGCGCCAGCCGATCGAGGCGAAGTGGAATGGCTATGAAGTCATCACGGCGCCGCCGCCGAGTTCCGGAGGGGTCGGTCTCGTGCAACTGCTCAAGATGAAGGCGGACCTCAAGCAGGATTTCAATGGCGTTGACCTCGATTCGGCGCAGTATATCCATTTGCTGGCGGAGATCGAAAAGCGCGTATTCGCGGATCGCGCGCAATACCTTGGCGACCCGGATTTCTACAAGGTGCCCGTTGCACAACTGACCGACGATGCCTATCTCGCGAAGCGCGCGGCCGAAGTGAATCCGAATACGCCTTCCGATACGAAAAGCGTGGTGCCGGGACTCGGCACGTCGATGCCTGAAAAGGCGGAGACGACGCACTTCTCGGTCGTCGACAAGTGGGGCAACGCGGTATCGAACACCTATACGATCAATGGCTATTTCGGTTCGGGTGTCGTTGTGCAGGGGGCGGGCATCGTACTCAACGACGAGATGGACGACTTCGCAGCGAAGCCGGGGGTGCCGAACATGTTCGGTGTGGTCGGCAGCGACGCGAATTCGATCGAGCCGAAGAAGCGCCCGCTTTCATCGATGACGCCGACCATTCTCACGAAGGACGGCAAGGTGTCGCTCGTCATCGGCACGCCCGGCGGCTCGCGGATCTTCACGACGATCTTCCAGGTGATCAACAACGTGTACGATTTCAACATGCCGTTGAAAGAAGCGGTTGCGGCACCACGCTTCCACCATCAGTTGCTGCCGCCGAACGCAATTTTCTGGGAACCGTATGCGCCGGTCGACGGCGAACTTGCAAAGCAGATCGAAGCGAAGGGCTACGTGCTGAAATCGCAGAGCTTCAACGGCGACGTCCAGGCAATCAAGATCGACGGCGATACGCCGGTGCCGGTGTCGGATCCGCGTGGGCGCGGCGTGACGCGCGTGTTCCAGTAGCCGCTTGCATGGAGGAGCGCGATGTCCGGACATGCGAAAAACGCCACGCCGCCGGCTGAGCCGCGCGCGCCGCGCATCGAATCGATCAATGCCGTCACGCTCGGCACGAGCGATATGGCGCGCGCCGTGCAGTTCTATGCCGCGCTCGGCTTTCCGTTCGCGTATGGCGGCCCCGACGCGGACTTCACGTCATACGCGTTCGGCGGCGCGCATTTGAACCTCATCGCGGAAACGCACGGGCCGATCAACTGGTGGGGGCGCGTGATCATTCACGTGTCCGATGTCGATGCGCTCTATCAGCGCGCGCTCGATGCGGGCCTTGTACCGGAAAGCGCGCCTGCCGATGCGAGCTGGGGCGAGCGTTATTTTCATATTCGCGACCCGGACGGCCATCAACTGAGCTTCGCGAAACGGCTGCGCTAAACTTCACGGACGCACCTTCGATTACATCGCGCTGTCAGGTAACAAAGTTGACATTTGGCGCTTCGATAATCGATCTTTCGGCGCTGCCATAACAGTGCAGCGCGCAACGTGGAGAACCGCGATGAACGAGTTCGACCGGGACAACGACCCGACGACGCTGGCCGCACGGCAGAAGCGTTTCGAAGAAGACCTCATCGATGCATACGATGAGGAACTGGAGATGGAAGTCGACGACCGCATCCTCGACGGTGACGCAGCGGTATCCGATGAAGCACGCGCGCTACGCAAGCTCTATTTCCGCGAACTGTTCCGGTTGCAGGGGGAACTGGTCAAGCTGCAGGACTGGATCGTAGAGACCGGCCATCGTCTCGTCGTGATCTTCGAAGGCCGCGACGCGGCCGGCAAGGGCGGGGCGATCAAGCGCATCACGCAGCGCCTCAACCCGCGCGTGTGCCGCGTCGCCGCGCTGCCGGCGCCGAACAACCGCGAACGCACGCAGTGGTATTTCCAGCGCTATGTGAGCCACCTGCCGGCCGGCGGCGAGATGGTGCTGTTCGATCGCAGCTGGTACAACCGCGCGGGCGTCGAGCGTGTGATGGGCTTTTGCAACGACGCGGAGTACGAAGAATTTTTCCGCTCGGTACCGGAGTTCGAAAAAATGCTCGTGCGCAGCGGCATCCAGATTCTCAAGTACTGGTTTTCGATTACCGACGAAGAACAGGAAATCCGCTTTCAGGCGCGTATCCAGGATCCGCTCAAGCAGTGGAAGCTCAGCCCGATGGACCTCGAAAGCCGCCGCCGCTGGGAAGCCTATACGCAGGCGAAAGAAGTGATGCTGCAGCGCTCGCATATTGCCGAAGCGCCATGGTGGGTTGTGCAGGCCGTCGACAAGAAGCGCGCGCGCCTGAACTGCATTCATCATCTGCTCAGCCAGGTGCCGTATAAGGAAGTCGAGCACTCGTCCATTACGTTGCCCGGGCGCGTCCATCATCCCGACTATATCCGGCAGCCGGTGGCGGCCGAGATGATCGTGCCTGAGTTGTACTGATGCGGTATTGCGTGGCTTGAAGAAAAATGCGGCAGAGTGTGCGACTCTGCCGCATTTTTTGTGACCGCGGCGTTGCGGCGCCGGAGCGATTATTGCGGCATTGGCTCGAGCGAACCGCCGCGTACGGGGTATCAGAACAGCTCGCGGAATAACCAGTAGAGCCCCGCGGCCAGCGCGATGGAGGCAGGCAGCGTCAGCACCCATGCGAGGACCAGGCTGCGCACGGTGCTCCACTGCAGGCCCGAGCCGTTTGCCGCCATCGTGCCGGCTACGCCCGACGACAGCACGTGCGTCGTCGACACCGGCAGGCCGTATGCGTCGGCGGCGCCGATCGTCAGCATCGCAATGACTTCGGCCGACGCGCCTTGCCCGTAAGTGAGGTGCTGCTTGCCGATTTTTTCGCCGACCGTGACAACGATGCGCTTCCAGCCGACCATCGTGCCCATCCCCAGCGCAATCGCCACGGCAACTTTCACCCACGTCGGAATGAACTTCGTCGCGCCGTCGATCTGCTTCTTGAAGTTGTCGATCGCCTTCGCGTCGTTCTCCGAGAAAGCGGGCGACTTCGCCTTTTCCATCAGGCGGATTGCTTCGGAGGCGATATACATGTCGTTACGCACGTTGTTGACCTTGTCCTGCGGCACGGCGGACAGCGAGCCCGACTGGCCGACCTGCTGGCCGATGCGCTCGGCCAGTTGCTGCAACGCCGGCAGCGTGGTCGCCTGCAACCGGTGCGTCTGCACGTAGTGCTCGACGTCGCCGCGCGGTGCAACCGAGGGCGGTGCGCCGTTCGTGTAGTTGCCCAACGCAGTGGCTGCCTGCTGTGCCACCGCAAGAAAGGTTTGCGTTTGCGCGGGCGTGACCGCCTTGTTCAGCGCATACGCGGTCGGCACGGTGCCGATCAGAATCAGCATGATGAGACCCATGCCTTTCTGACCGTCGTTCGAGCCGTGCGCGAACGACACGCCGGTGCACGTGAGAATCAGCAGCGAACGGATCCAGAACGGCGGGGGCTCGTTGCCGGCCGGCTCCTGATATAGCGCCGGCACGTGGACGATCGCCTTCAGCACGAGCAGCAGCAAGCCCGACAGCAGGAAACCCACGACCGGCGAAAACAGCAGCGACTTGCCGACGCCGAGCGCCTGGTTCCAGTCGACGCCGCTCGTGCCCGATGCGCCATGCAACAACTGATTCATCAGGCCCACGCCGATGATCGAGCCGACGAGCGTGTGTGAACTCGACGAGGGCAAGCCTAGATACCATGTGCCGAGATTCCAGATGATCGCGGCGATCAGCAGCGCGAACACCATCGCGAAGCCGGCGCTGCTGCCGACCTGCAGGATCAGCTCTACCGGCAGCAACTGCAGGATGCCGAACGCGACGGCTCCGGTGGAAGTCAGGACACCGAGGAAGTTCCATGCGCCGGACCAGACCACCGCGATATTGGGCGACAGCGAATGCGTATAGATAACGGTCGCCACCGCATTCGCGGTATCGTGAAAACCATTGACGAACTCGAATCCGAGCGCGATGAGTAGTGCGATGCCAAGCAGCAGATAAGGCAGGAACGACGATTGCCTGACGGCCTGTAAATCGTCGATCAGGTGCGTGGCGCAATAAACCGCGCCGGCGATCACGACGATGAAAAAGACGATGAGGCCGGCGCTGCGGCCTTTTCCGGTTGCTGAACCCGCTTGCGGGAAGGAGAGTTCCGGCATGGCGTGTGCCTCCCAGGGTGGTCGCGTGAACCATTGATGCTGAGTGGCAAGTGTGTCGGCAGGATGACAGGCGAATGGCCGATTTGCCGCGTAAAAGCCGATGGTCGAACGCTTTAAAGCGCCGGTTAAGTCAAATATCGGGGATCGGCTTAAGGCGATTTACGGACAGCGGCGCGAATAAAACCGCGGTGGAAAAACCTGCGCATCATGCGGCGCGCGATCAATAAACTGGTAGAATTTTTTACCGTATTAAACGCGTTATGTTTGCGGCTTTATGGCGTTGCACGCAGTCCGTGCATTTATCGATTGTCATTGAATTCGGCTGTTCTTTGCGCAGGTGCCAGATGGCGTCAGAAACGGTTCGAGCGACGGGCAAGGCGGCGGATCAGGCGGCGGACGGCATGGCCGGCAAGGGCACCCGGTTCGTCGAACGCACCTATCGATTACGCATTATCGGACTCGGCCTCGGATTTATTTGCGTCGGTTCGGTTCTTCTCGGTCAGCAGCGCGGCTTTGCAATATGGAGCCTTGCTGTATTTCACGGCATTATCTGGCCGCATGTCGCGCGCCGCGCGGCGCTCGCGTGGGTTGTCCCGTATCGCGGCGAGCGGCTCAATCTGATGATCGATTCGGTTTTCGGCGGCTTCTGGATTGTTGCAATGCAATTCAATGTGCTGCCGAGCGTCGTGATTCTCGTCATGCTCAGCATGGACAATATCGCCGCCGGCGGTCTGCGTTTCTTTGCGCGCGGCCTCGTCGCGCACGCGGCCGGCGTCGTGATCGGCGCGGCCGTGCTCGGTCTCACGTTTACGCCGATGTCGACCATGGCGACCATCGTCGCCAGTTTGCCGTTGCTGATCGTCTACCCGCTCTCGCTCGGCTGGGCGATGTACCGGATGTCGCAAAAGCTCGCCGCGCGCACGCGCGAATTCGAGCATCTGAGCCGTACCGACGGCCTTACCCGGCTCTGGAACCGCCGGCATTGGGAAGGTCAACTCGCGCTCGAGTTCGAGCGCTGCCGCGCGAACGGCTATGCATCGTGCCTGTTGCTGATCGATCTCGATCACTTCAAGAACATCAACGACACGCTGGGCCACCCGGCCGGCGACGCGGTGCTCGTCGCGTTCGCGGCCGTGCTGCGCAGCCATTTCCGCGCGGGCGACAGCATCGGACGCTACGGCGGCGAGGAATTCGGCGTGGTGCTGCCCGGAGCGACCTTGCGCGAGACCCAGTCGATCGCAAGGGACTTGCTGCTGCGCGTGCGCGAGCAGGCGCGCGAGCCCGATGCGTCATGTCCGTGCACGATCAGCGCCGGCATTGCGCAGTTGACGCCCGACATGCCCGACTATCACACGTGGCTGCTCGAAGCGGACCGCAGTCTCTATCAGGCGAAAGCGCAAGGGCGCGACCGCATCGTCGTTGCCGGTGCGGGGGCGTCGGCTTCGGCTGCGGGCTTCGTCCATACCAGCGCCGGCGCCAAGCCGTGATGCCGGCGCCTGCTTTCGGGCGCTGACGTTGCGAGGCTAGGCAATGCCGCGCAGCGTAATCTGACACCTCGGTCCGTCCTCGAACGACACGTCATCCGGCGCCTCGCGACGCCGCCCGCGCTCGAGCGGTACCGGCTCGACCGCATAGCCGCGCCGCTCCCACGCATCCAGTCCGCCCTTTACCGCACGCACGCGCTTGAAGCCCCTGTCGCGCATCTGCCGCGATAACGTACGCGCCGTTTCGTGGTCGGGGCACACGCAATACACAACCGTATTGCGTTCGACTTCGTCCACTTCCCCGAGCGAATTGGCTTCGACTGCCCTCACGCGCGGCAGCCGATAGGGTTCATGCTGCCGTACCGGTTCGGGACGCGCATCGAGAATGACCGGCGGCAGGGACGGGCGCAGCATCGCTTCGACGTGTTCCGGCGAGACCTGCGCGAGCGCGAGCGGCGGCTGGAGGCGCCAGCGCAGAATGAGCCGATACAGCAGATAGAGCAGCGCAAGCACGACGAGCACGTCGATCGCGGTCCAGCCGTGCCTGCGCACTTCGACGATCAGCATCCGCAAATGCCGTTCGAAAAGCGCGCCGCCGAGCAGCCAGAAGGTAGCCCACGCGGTGACGCCGATCGCGTCCCATGCGAAAAAGATCAGCGGGCGCACGCGGGTGGTGCCCATCAGCGGCGGCGTGATGATCGCGAGGCCCGGCACGAACTTCGATACCGCGACGATGGCGGGTCCGAAGCGGACGAACAGAGCGCGTGCTTTTCTGACACGCTTTTCGACGGTAACCGATAAACGCGCGAGACCGTGGATGAGCCGGCGACCGAGTATGCGCCCCGCCGTGAACCAGACGCCGTCGCCGATCATCGCGCCGAGCACCGCGGCCGCGAGCACATGCCAGAACGATAGCCGATGGTCGACGATTGCGACGCCGGCGAACAGCAGCAGCGGCACCGCGGGAATCGGTACGCCGAGGCGCGCGATCAGCACATTGAGGAATACCAGCGCGCTGCCCCATGTCGCGACTGCCGCAGCCGGAAACTCGATCACGGGAATGTCTCCTTGCATGGCGCCGCGGGTTCAAGCGGAAGTCGAGCTATGAGCGGGCGGCGGCCGCTCCGGTCCCAGGCATTGTTGCATGGATGAACGCCACGCGCAGCATGGGGTTCGGCCACCCTCAACGAGCAATTAGCGTGACCGGCATGCCCTTGCAGCCGATGCCGCGCGACATTTCGAACGCCTGCCAGTCCGATTGGCCGCGCTCGGAAATCATCGGATCGATTTGCCGGTCGGTGCGCAATACATTGAATGGCCACGACGGACGCAGTAACCGCTCGTGCACGAGCGAGCCGAGCCAGATCGGCGTTGCCGCGGCGCCCGGCTTGCGTTGCACTGCGTAACCAGTGCGCCAGAAGCGCAGCACGTCGCGCTCGTCGCGGCGCTCGCGCTGGCGCGCGAAGATCAGTGAAGACGGTTCCCCGTCGTTGAGCTTGGGCAGCACGGGCAGATCCATCGCGGGCACATTCGGCGAGATCAGCGAAAAGAGGCTGTGTGCGGAGACGCGCGTGCCGGGCACCCAGCCGCGGCTGGCCAGTTGCGCTTCGATCTGACTGGCATCGGCGGTCCATTGCACCGTGATCGGTTCGCGGCGCTCACCTTTCAGATCGGACCGGTAACACGGGAAAGTCTTCCACAGGGAATCGGTCCATTGCGCTTCGCTCACGACAATCGGCGGGCGCGGCACCATCGGCGGCAGCGCGAGCGAGTCGGGGCGGAAGCGGTATTGCAGCACTACGCTCATGCAAATGACGGCGAGCACGACAAGGGGCATCCAGGGGCGCATCGGCGCGGCGTGAGGATTGCGCCAGACCGCGGTGAGTGCGACGATCGCCACCCAGACCGCCGCGAACGCCGCACCGCCGATCGCGTCCGAGAACGCGTAGCGCCCCGAGTACAGTCCTGCAAATGCAATTGCAACGAGGATCACGGTCCCGACCGTCGTCACGACGATCGCGCTGAATATGCCGACCCTGCGGGTGAGGATAAAACCAAGGAAGCCATAGACGATCACGCTCGCCGCGACGTGATTGCTCGGGAACGCGTACGCGTAGTCGCTGCCGCTCCATGGCGGCGCGCGATGCACGATCAGCTGGATGCCGATGATGAGAATCTGCGAAAACGCGACCGCGATAATCCAGTAGACGACGGTACGCCAGCGGCGCTCGGCAACCATCCACAGCACGCCGGTTGCGATCAGCGCCGTCAGGGTCGGCACCGTGCCGAGCGCGGTGAACCGCGTGAGCACGTCAGCGAACCATGGCGAGTCGATCGCGCGCATGAAGCGATAGACCGATGCGTCCATCTGCACGAGCGGGTTGCCGCGCACGACATCCTGCAGCACGCCAAAGAAAACGCCCGCGCCGAGCAGGACGATGAACGAGATCGCGACGACCAGCGCGACGCTGTGTTGCTGCGATGGATCGACAATGCGAAGCACGAAGCGGCCGGCGGCGCGCCTGCGATGCAGGCGCGCCCATAACACGACCCTGCGCTGCGAGGTGACCGACCAGGCGCGCGCATGCGAAAGAATGAAGCGCGCGGCGATGAAGATGAGCCACACGGCGCCGACGACGATGGCAAGCGCGGCCACGAGCCGGAACGACACGTCGCCGGCCAGTTGTATCGACGCGCCGAAGACGACGCCGGGCAGGATGTGCGCGGGTGCCCATAGCACCGCGGACAGCACGTTCATCGCATAGAAGCGGCCGGGAGGCATCTGCAGCATGCCCGCAACGACCGGCACGACCGCGCGCAACGGCCCGACGAAACGGGCGAACAGAACGGCTTTGGCGCCGTGCTTTTCGAAGTACTGATGGCCTCGCTCGAGCAGCCGCGGATGGGTGCGAAACGGCCAGACTCGAGCGATCTTGTCGCGGTAGCGATGGCCGAACCAGTAGCTGATGCCGTCGCCGGCGATGGCGCCGACCACGGCGATCGCGAGCAGCCAGCCGAGATTGAGCGTGCCGGTACCGACCAGCGCACCCGCCACGAACAGCGCGGTACTGCCCGGCACGAAAGTGCCGATGAAGGCGACGGCTTCGAGAAATGCGGCGAGGAAGACGACGGCCAACGTCCATCCAGTGTGCCCCGCTAGCAGGTGCAATAACTGGACGTACGCATGCTCCATATGAATCTCCCGATGTATCGAGGTCAACGCGTGTGTGAATGGGGCGGTCAATGCGGAGATGACTGATTGCGACAAAACGGTGCTTCCCGGCCTCGTGCGCCCTGCATGAAGTCGACAGTCTAAGGGTAATGGATGGGTTCGCGCAGCGGCGCTCGCCAAACACGTGGTCGGCATGCAGCGCAAGCGTGAAGTACGTGCGTTGCGGTAACCCGCGGGTTATTCAAAACGTAAGCATGGCGCGCGGGATTTGTTAGAGCCCACAAAGCGGTCGGTGCTGAAGGGTAATACCCGGTCATTGCAAAAGAACGCATCTGCCGATGCCATGGAACGCATGGCCTATCAATAGACCTTATTGGACGATCGTCCATACAGACTCCGATTCAATGCCCAGAATTTCCGGTTCTTATCGGTTGAATATCCGAAACCCGGTTCACGGCAAGGTCGCTGTTGCGTTTTTTGTCGGGTCTGCTGTCGTGTCTTGCGCACGGCCGCTAGTCTGCAGTTCTGTTAAAGACCGCTAACGGCGTGGCGGCGCATGTTGGCTGTGAGCAAGAAAATAGACGGGAAGTCTTGCTTGCGTATTATTCGATTGGCCTTAATTTGCTTTTTTGCGACGTTTGCTAAGGCTCAATTTGTTGTTATTACCTTACTTTACGTTCAAAAGATAGCACTTCAACCTATATCCATGGCATAGTCCGTTTATGTCGTTCAACCAGGAGAGGAGTATGGCCACATTGGAGCAGATCCAGACGCGCTTGAAGAAACTGCAAGCGCAGGCCGATGCGATCATCGCAAAGCGGGCGCAAGGCGCGCTTGACCAGATTCGCGAGCTGATGATCAAGCATGGGCTGACCACGCGAGATATCGAAGCACGTAGCAAGGCAAGAAGGGAACGCGCGCGTCTCGGTCTTGCAAACGGCAAGACGAAGAGCGCGGGCGCGACGAAAGGCAAGCTGCCGCCCAAGTACCGTGACCCGAAAACGGGTGCGACGTGGAGCGGGCATGCCCGGCCGCCGGCATGGATCAAGAACGTGAAAGATCGGACCAGGTTCTTGATCGATGGCGGCAGCGCGGCTGCCGGCGCGAGCGTCAAACCTGTTGCAAAGCCGGCAAAGAAGGCTGCGGCTAAAAAGGCAACGGCGAAAAAGGCCGCGGCTAAGAAGAGCATAGGCAGAAAGTCGGTTGCCGCTAAGAAGACCGCGGCCAGGAAAACAGCTGTCGGAAGCGTTGCAGCAAAGAAGACCGCCGGTCGCAAAGGCGCGGCTAAAAAGCTTGCATCGGGCCGCACGGCCGCCGGCAAGACGGCGAAAAAGACAACCGGCGAGACGGCGAGAAAGGCGCCTGTGCGTAAAACCGGGCGCGGCACGGCGCGAAAGGTCACGGCCCATACCGCGCCGGTCGCTGCGCCTGCGGCGGCGAATGGCGCACTTGCACTAAGCTGAACAGGCATCGTTTGATCGGTCGGGCGGTACGCGCGGCGAACTTCGCCGTCGCGTTGCCGCCCGTTTCGCTTTAGCGACCGGAAGCGCGCATTAGCGTTCCTGACCGGCGTCGGAAGGAAAGATTGCACGGCCCTGCGTGAGGTCGCGCAATGCGTCGCGCGCACCATCGAGCGCCGTGACGGGCATGCGAATCGCAAGACATACGTCCATTTCATACGTGCTGTTTTCAAGCGTGTAGTTCTGCTGCTCGATCCAGCGCCGCACACGCGCTTCATCCGCGTAGCCGATTTCTACCTTAAGCGCTGCAAGTGCAATCCGTTCGACACGCGGTGCGTCCTGCAGGACGCTTGCAATCGCATCGGTATAGGCGCGCACGAGCCCGCCCGCACCAAGCTTGACGCCGCCGTAGTAGCGAACGACTGCCGCCAGCACGCCGTCGAGATCGTGGTGGCGCAGCACTTCGAGAATCGGCCGGCCCGCTGTGCCCGATGGCTCGCCGTCGTCGGACATGCCCGACTGACCACCCGCTAGTAAGGCCCAGCACACGTGAGTTGCCGCCGGATGCGCTTCACGCAGGCGGCGTAGCTCGTCCATTCCGGCGTCACGGTCCGCGACCGGAATCGCGTATCCGATAAAGCGGCTTTTGCGGATTTCGAGTTCCGCGCTCAACGCGTTGGGCAGGGTAAAGGTTGGCAAGGTGGGTCGGCAATGCGGTTGTTCGTGCGGTTGTTCGTGCGGTTGCTCGCGCGGTTGCTCGCGCGGTTGCTCGTATCGGAACGCTGCATTGTGCGCCATTCCAGTAAGGGTGTCTTGTCAACCTGTGCAATGACGCGCAGTGCTTCGCATCGGATAATCGCCACCATGACGGATCTCGCTTCTGGCTGGAGCGATGCCGGACTCCTCAATCCGGCGATCCGTCATCCGGCAATCGATAGTGCGGTGGGGTAATGGCCGCCCCTCTTATTCGTGAGCGCAAAGAGGGGCTTTTTGTTGCACGGTCTGCGGCGCCGGCGACGCAAGCAGCGTTGGGCGCGTGGCCGTGCGCACGTGCGATGTCTTCGACAAATATGTCAAGAATACATGCCTGACGTACGGCGTTGCAGGTGGTGCTGCCGGTCACTTTCGCAACAGACTTTGCGCCGGAATTCGCTCGTCGACGGTTTGCCGTGTGGACGAAAAGCCAGGCGGAAAATCGACGACGCGCGCAATCGTGCGCGAAGCGGCGGCCTGGGTGTCGCCGGCAGCGCCGAAGACGCGCGTGCCGACGCGGGCACCGCCGACGATCGCGGTCATCGCCTGGCGGTCGAGTTCGACACTCGCGGAAAGGTCTTTGATAACGAGTTTGGCCATGGCTGTTCCCGAGGTTTGATCACAAGCAAACAGTATAGGAAAAGGCGCGCGCTTCCGGTATTCGGGAGCGCGCGCTAGCGCACGGTGCGGAGGTCCCCGTTCCTCCGCTGCAGCGTGTGATCACACGGCGGCATTCGTGCTGGCCCAAAGCTTGGGGCTGACGTTCAGATTCGGCGGCACGAAGCCAGCGCCGATCACACCGACGTTGTTCAGTGCTTCGACGTTGACGAACTGCATCTGCGTGATGTTCTGGTTGACGCCGATGTTGACGTTGGCCACCGGGCCAAGGCCGGCGAGCCACGAGTTGCCGGGCGCGCCGCCGGAGACGGCGGACATCTCGCCGTGCTCGAGCGTCCGGATACCGGACAGATCGCGAATGATGATGGACGACATGATATTTCTCCACGGAGATCGGAAAGCAGGAAACGGGACAAACAAGCAGGCAAACAAGCAGGCAAAAACAGCGACAGCGGCAAACAGGCCGGACTGCGGCTACCGGGAGCGCCGCGGCCCGCGCGCTCCCGGTCCCCCGTGCATGATCCGTAATCAGTAGACGTTGACGTTGTTCATGCCCGTCATCGTGGGCGTGATCGTCGTGTCGAATTTCTTCGCGAACGCGTTGCCGTTGTTGCTGATGTTGCTCACGTCCTGCGACTGGTTTACAAGTTGCTGCGCATTGACCGTCTTGCTGTTATCGAACTTGAGCGACAGGTCCGGATAGTGCGGAAAGGCGATATAGCCGCCGCGCACAGCTTGCATTGCCTTGCTGTCGAGTTGTTCGGCCATGGCGAGGTCTTTGATGGTCAGCGATTTCATGAAAGTTCTCCTAACAAGGAATAGATGGGTCTTGCGGTTCGTTTGAGCATCTTGTCTGCTCGGGCGTCACTAACGCACAGGCTGTGCCAGACGACGCAACGAGCGCTGCAAATGCGCTGCAAAAGCGGAGCGTCCGTTGATGGATAAGGGCTTGCGTCGATGTGCACAGAACCGGCGCATGTCAGGACACGATGCGCGGCGCGCCGGCGAAAGCGGCCGAAGCGTGCCGATGACGGGTTGAGGCCAACTGAATGCCCGAAGCTGTTGGCGGGTTCGCAACACATGGGGTTAGCCGCATACGCGGCCATTTCCCTTTGCGAAAGAGAATCGTGCGGGCTACTATCGAACGAGCGCATGTAATTGATTACGAAAGGATCCGTTCCATTCCAACGAGCGCTGCATTGCTACGCACCCATGGCCAACCTTGCTCATCTGATCCGGGATTACCAGAGCGGCGCGCTTTCGCACGATGCGTTCGTCGCTGAGCTCGACAGCACGTTGACGATCGACGGCTTGGGCCCGGCGCGGCTTTTCGACGTCCTTCGCGAAGCGCATGCACGGATGCCGTTACCGGCGGATCTCTATGCGGAGGTCCATCGCAGAATCGTGCAGTTGCCCGTATCGAATCTCGCGGCGGCCGGCGGCGAGGAAACGCGTGTGCAAACCGCACCGGGCCATGGCGATACGCGCCGCGGCGCGGCGGCGGACGTGCCGCCCGTGCAGCCGGTGCCGCCGCCGTCTTCGTCGCCGTCGGGAACGATTGGCGCGACGCTTGCGCACGGCGCTCCATCCGGTGAAGTCAAAGGCACGGGCGACACGCTCAACAACCGTTTCGTGCTTGAAGAGTGTCTCGGCATCGGCGGCATGGGCACCGTTTACAGAGCGCTCGATCTGCGGAAGCTCGAAGCATCCGATCGCAAGCCGTACGTCGCGATCAAGGTGCTCAATCTGCAGTTTCGCGGCAACCCGAAGTCGCTGATCGCACTGCAGCGTGAAGCGCGCAAAGCTCAGGTGCTCGCGCACCGGAACATCGTCACCGTCTACGACTTCGATCGCGATGGCGCAATCGTCTATCTGACGATGGAGTACCTGTCGGGCAAACCGCTCAGCCAGATACTGCGTACGCCCGATTTCCACGGCATGCCCGTTGGTGCGGCTTTGCCGATCGTGCGCGGTATGTCGGCCGCGCTTGCCTATGCGCACGAGCGCGGCTTCGTGCATTGCGATTTCAAGCCCGCAAACGTGTTTCTGACCGAACACGGCGAAGTGAAAGTCATCGACTTCGGCATCGCGCGCGTGTTTCAGCGAAGCGAGGAAGAAAACGACGCTACCGTATTCGACCCCGGTAGCCTCGGCGCGTTGACGCCCGCGTATGCCAGTCCGGAAATGCTCGAACATCTGGAGCCCGATCCGCGCGACGATATCTATGCGCTTGGCTGCATCACGTATGAATTGCTGACGGGCCGCCATCCGTTCGATCGCATGTCCGCGACCCAGGCGCGCGCCGCGCATCGACAGCCGCAGCGTCCCGAGCAACTGAGCACGCGGCAATGGCGTGCCTTGCGCGCGGCGCTCTCGTTCGATCGGGCGACGCGCATGCCAACGGTCGCGCGCTTTGTCGAAGAGTTTTGCAGCGACGAGGCGCGCTCGGGGAACGTCAAGTCGAGGGCGCTGCCAGGCGCGTTGGAAAAGGCGAACGGTGCGTCCGGCGCATTGTCCGGCTGGCCGTTGAAGGCCGGTATAGCGACGCTTCTTGCGCTGGTTGCGGCGGGCGCCGGTGTTTATCGCTATCGCGCGCCGCCGACCGAACAGGATTCCGGGCAGCAACTGTCGTCGGCTTCGGAAACGACGGCAGCGGGTACCTCGGAGGCGCCGGTTCAGACGGGCCCGATCGGCGCGTCGCAAGCGGCGGCACAAGCGCAAACGCAAAGGCAAACGCAAACGCAAACCCTACATGAAGGTGAAACACCGGCGCGAACGGCGAACATCACGCCCGCGCCACCGCCGACACTCGCGGCGGTTTCGCCATTGCTCGCCAGGCTGCCGTGCTCCGCGCTCGCCGCATCGATCAGCGGTCGCGCGGTGCAACTGCGCGGCTTCGTCGCGCAACCCGAAGGCATCGACACGCTGAAGACGACGGTCGGCACCGTGCCGGGCGTCGACGCGCTGAACCTCGACGTCCGGCCGCTTGGCGCAGACAAATGCGAAGTGCTCGACGCATACGCGCCTTACTGGGCTCGCAACTGGAATGCAGGCCATGTCGCGATGTTGCACATGCGTGCACCCGGTGGGCAGCTTACCGAAGGCGACCCGCTGGTGGTCGATGTGTCGACGCCGGGCTACGACTCATACGTGAACGTCGATTACTACGTGCTTGACGGGACTGTCGTGCATATGGTGCCGGGCCCGCGCGCCAAGGACAATCAGGCACCGCCGCATTACAAGGCGACGATCGGCGCGGGCGGCGACTGGATCGTGTCGAAGCCGTTCGGCACGGAACTCGTCGTGCTTCTGATCACGCCCGCCCCTCTTTTCGACAGCTTGCGGCCGGAAAGCGAAGCGCGTGCCGATTATCTGAGGCTGCTCGACACAAGGCTCAAACAGATGGCTGAAAAATACGGGCAGGAAAAGATCGTCGCGGACATCGCACCGATCACGAGCAAGGCGCGCGGGCGCTGAGTAGCGGCCAGCGCGCTTATTTCAGGTCTTTCGCGACGCGAAAGCCGTCTTGCGATTGACGCACGCTCTGACTGTATTTGAAGCGCGTCGACGTGAGCATGTAATCGCTGCCTTCGCGCCATGAGCCGCCGCGGATCACACGCATGTTGCAGCCCGGCGCGTCCCATGCGCGGCCGTCGTTCGGCGCGTTCTGGTACGAGTTGTGCCAGCAGTCGCCGACCCATTCCCATACGCTGCCGTTCATATCGTGCAATCCATAGGGATTCGCCGCGAACGTCCCGACGCTTTCGGGGCCCTCCTTATGCCATGGATCGCCGCAGTCCTTGCAGTTCGCGTGGCCCTTGCGCATCTGGTCGCCCCACCAGTATTTCGACGTCGTGCCCGCGCGGTCCGCGTATTCCCATTCGGCTTCGGTCGGCAGGCGGTATGGTTTGCCCGTCGTTTTGGCGAGCCATTTGATGTAGAGCTGGGCGTCGTCCCAGCTTAGATCGCGTGCCGGCGCGTTCTTCACCGAATTGTTCTCGGCGGCGAGGCGCGGGCATGCACTCGCATCCGCGCATGCATTCCATTGCTCGACCGTCACTTCGTATTTGCCGATTGCGAACGGTGCCGCGATGGTCACGCGATGCGGCGGCTTTTCGGATGGATCGTCGGCGTTGCTGCCCATCGTGAACGAACCGGCGGGCAGCGAGATCATCACCGGACAGGTTGCGCAGTCCTTGCTCTCGCCGCTTGCGGCGGCGGTTGTTTTTGCACCCGATTGGGTGGGCGAGGGAGCAGGTGCGGGCGCTGGCGCAGGCGATGCAGCGGCGGGACGTTGTGGTTGCGGTGCGGGGGCAGCCGGAGTTGCCGGCGCGGCCGCTTGAGGGGCTGGCGAGGTCGGCGCCGCTTGCGGTTTTTGCGCACCGGCCGCGCCTTTGAGACGCTCGATGCGCGCACGCGCAAGTGTCGCGAAGCGTCCGTTTGGATAAGCCTTCAGGTAGGCTTCGTAGTCGCTCGCGTAATTGCTGTCCTTGATCGAGTCCCAGAACGTCAGTTCGTATTGTTCGTTGCTGTCCTTTGGCAGGATGCCGCGGCCGGGCATCGGCACGGTTGCCTCGTATGCAGTTGTGGCGAGCGCGAGACGTCGCAACGCATCGAGATTCCGCACGCCGTCGCTGGCCGGGCCCGACGCTTCATGCATCGATGACGACGTCCATGGGTTTTGTTGTCCGTGTGTAAGCAACGCGACCTCGTCCACCGCATGCCGAAGCATCGCGACCATCGTATCGATGCTGTCGCTTTGCGCGATTGGCGGCGCGTCTTCCATCCGATGCAGCCATGCGTCGGTCAGCAAGCCGTGTTGCGCACCGTCCAGCGCCATTGCTCCGGGCGCCGCTGCATACGCAACGAATGTCCGCGCGGGCAGTATCGGCAGGGCGGCATCGACGGTAGAAGGGCGCGCAAACGGCTGCACGAGACAGGCGTCGAGCACGACCACATTGCGCTGCCGCGGCCGCGCGACGGACATGACGCGCAATACCGTCGCGACATCGATGCCGTCGCGTACCAGAGCAGCGGGCTTGCGCGCGTCGATGCCCGCGGGAAGCAGCAAAGTGCCATGCGCGGTTTGAATGCCGTGTCCGGCGAAGTAGAAGAGACCGACACCACCTGCTTGCAGCCGCCTGGCGAATTCGGCAATTGCCTCATTCATTTTCTGCGGCGTTGCATCGGCCACGCTAACCACCTCGAAGCCTAGCGACTGCAAAGCCGCACTCACGGCCCCGGCATCGCGCCGGGCGTTGGCGAGCGGCTTAGCCGGATAGTGGCTGTTGCCGATCACCAGCGCGACTTTGCGTTCGGCAAATACGGCATCGTCGCTGGCGGCGTGCGCGCTGCCGAGCCCGATCATGCACACCAGCAGGAGTGTTCGCCACATATTCAAATCCTGTGCGCTATGAACCGTTTATGGGTATGGGACAACTCGCCGGCCTTCATCAAAAAGATAGCACGCAGTCCGAACGTCAGAACGTTAACGAGTGATGCGTATCTTTTTGGCACGTTCCGTCCTAAGCTGAATCAGAATCGCAAAGCCGTGACCTTCCATCGGGAGAATGCGCCATGCGAAGAACAAAAACGGGTGTGCTGGCCGCGCTGTCGATTGCGTTGGCGGCATGCATCGCGCTAGGTCCGTCGAGTGCGCACTCCGCGCAGCAGACGCCGTCGCCGCCCGGCGCGCAGGAATACATCATCTGGCCGTACGACGGCGCGGTGATACAGGGCGGCAAACTCTGGGTTCGCATGGGGCTGCGCAACATGGGCGTGTGTCCAAAAGGCGTCAATGTTCCCAACACCGGGCACCATCATCTGCTGATCGATACCGATCTGCCGCCGCTCGACCAGGAGATTCCATCCGATCGCCAGCATCTGCATTTCGGCGCGGGCGAGACCGATGCGCGCATCGAATTGCCGCCGGGCAAGCACACGCTGCAACTGCTGCTTGGCGATCAGAACCACGTGCCCCATGTGCCGCCCGTGTACTCGAAGAAAATTACGATCATCGTCAAGTAAGGGTCTCCTGGGGCTTTAGCGTCCCAAGGCTCAGGAGCCCGCGCGAACGATGCTCGACGGAGAGCGCCAGTCATGTACAGAATCCTTGCTGCTGCGGCGGCGTTTGCCGCGTTGATGTGCGGGTTCGTAGCCAATGCGTCGGCCGGCACGACGCCGGCGCCGCGCGATGCGATCGTGTATATCGGCTACCCGAACGACGGTCAGGTCGTGCCGGCGAACAAGCCGTTTCGCGTGTGGTTCGGGCTGCGCTATATGGGCGTTGCTCCCAAGGGCGTCAAATATCCGAACACGGGGCATCACCATCTGCTGATCGATTGCGATCTGCCGCCGATGGACCAGGAGATCCCATCCGATCGCCAGCATCTGCATTTCGGCGCCGGCGAAACCGAGACGACGATCGAGTTGCCGCCCGGTAAGCACACGCTGCAATTGCTGATGGGCGACGACAGGCACGTGCCGACCGATCCGCCGATCTATTCGAAGAAAATCACGGTGATCGCCAGGTGAAGGCAGCGCATGTGTGCCAGGTGTGGCCCGCGAGGCAACACCGAGCCGCGCGATGTTGGCCCACACCCATCTATTCGAAACAGCAACGGGCGCGACGCAACCTGCCATTCGGGCGGTGCATCGAGTGAAACGCCCGTGTTTACAAGGCTCTGCAGCCTTGAAGCAAAAGCGTGCTCGTTACTGGCACAGCCTATGCGTTAGTAAGCCGCGAGCAGACAGGAAATGCTCGAACCTGAAAACGCAAACCTCTGCGTCCACCTTCTTAGGAGAACCGTGATGAAATCGCTGATGATCAAAGACCTGCACGTTACCGAGCAACTCGACAGCAAGGCGATGAAGGCCGTGCGTGGCGGCTATATGGCTTACCCGTACCTCCCGAGCCTGTCGTTCAAGTTCGACGACAGCAAGCACGTAAGCGCGCAGCAACTCATCGACCAGTCGCAATCGGTCAACAACGTGAGCGGCAACGGCAACGCGTTCGCGAAGAACTTCAACACGACGATCACGCCGACGATGACCGCGACGAACAACGTCAACGTCTATTAAGTGGCCTGACGGCTCCGCGGAGGCTGGACCGGGCTTTCCGCGGGCCGCATCGCAGTGCGCATTGACAGTGCGAAGCGCGCTCGATCGTTCGCCGTAAGCGGTCGCGCATCAAAAACCAGATAAGCAGAATCGTCCTTTCCATACGGGCCGCTCGACGCACTGCGTTCGGCGCACGCTTTCCAGTACACCTCGATTCACGCGGATATCGATAGAGATGCCGCGCGGTACGTGCTTTACTTGAATCGCGCGCCTTGCTGTGGCATCGCCGGGTTCGTTCGGAGAATACCGTGTTCGTGTCGCCTCGTTCATTGGTTCGCCGCTTGCCGGATCTAGCAGTCCGCAACCACATCGCGCGGCGGATCCGCAGTCGCCGCACCGTCGTGCGTTTCACCCCTGTCGTCGCGGTCGCCATCGAGGCGCTGCTCGCCTGTGCGTTGCTCGGCGGCTGCATCGATGCACACGTGCCCGACTACAAGCGCCCGGATACGCCGGCCAAAGCATCGTGGACCGACCGCACCGGCACGTCCATTTCCGCGTCCGACGCGATCGAGCCGGACTGGTGGAAGACCTTTCAGGATCCGTACCTGAACACGCTGATCGCGAAGTCCATCGACGGCAACTTCGACATCAGGATTCTCGCCGCTCGCATCAATGTAGCGGGCGCCCAGATTGCCGAAGCCCAGTCCGGGGCATTGCCGACGATGGATCTCGGCGCCGGCGCGAATTTCGAAAAAACGACCGGCGTGCCGTTTTCAAAGCAGTACAACCTTGGGACGCAGGTGAACTGGGACATCGATATCTGGGGCAAGGTCGAAAAAGGCGTGCAGGCGCAAAAGGCCGAGTTTCGCGCGAGCGAAGCCGATTGGCGCGCGGGATATCTGGAACTGGTGTCGAACGTGTCGACCACGTATTTCCAGATCCTGCAGTTCGACGATCAGATCGAGCAACAACAGAAGATGATCGACGCCAACCGGCAGATCCTGACGATCTTCGAGGGTATGAGCGCGAGCGGACTGATACCGAAGACGCAGGTGCTGCGCGAACAGGCCGAGATCAACCGTCTGACGAAGGATCTGCTCGATTTGCGCCGTTCGCGCGATCTCGCGAACAACGCGCTGTGCACGTTGATCGGCGTGCCGGCCGGCGAATACAAGGTACCGGCCGGACACTTGCAGCAGCGCGTGCAGTTGCCGCCGGTGCCGGCCGGCTTGCCGTCGCAACTGCTGGCAAGACGCCCCGACATCGTCGCGTCCGAATTGCGCGTGCTCGAGTCGTATGACCTCGTCGGCGAGGCCAGACTCGCGCAACTGCCGACCGTGAGTCTCACCGCGCATGGCGGCACCGCAAGCCTCGCTTTGTCGGATTTGCTGAAATCGTTCACGTTCGGCGTCATGCCGAGCATCAACATTCCGATTCTCGACCCTGGCGTGCGTGCACATGTGAAGACGACCGAAGCGCAGGCCACGGTGGCCGAGCAGGAGTACCGGCGCACCGTGATGGGTGCATTCGAGGAAGTCGAGAGCGCGCTCGTCAATCTGAATGCGCACAAGGCTCAGCGCGTCGAGTTGCTGCAGCAGGTCGAGCGGCTGCGCATCGTCGCGGACCAGGTCAGTGCGCAATTGAAAGAGGGCGTGATTTCGCAACTCGACGTGTTCGAGACGGACCGGTCCTACCTCGAAGCGCAGCTCGAACTGTTGCTGAACCATCAGCAGATTCTGTCGGACACGGTGTTGCTTTATAAGGCGCTTGGCGGAGGTTGGCCGCCGGTCGATATCCAGATGCAGGTGAACGACGTTAAGAATTGACTACCGTCATGCGTGACTTAAAATCGCTGTGTGCCCGCCGCCCCCCGCTTTGGGCCGCTCGCGCGCTCTCCTGCGCGCTTTCCGAATGCATTCCTCTGACGCTTCGATTCGACAGAAGCAGCAGCGGGTATACGCTTAGTGATCCAGAAAAATGAACCCCGGCGAAGCTCCGATTGCTGAGATGCGGGCGACCCTGAACCAGGAGTTCGATGTCGTGCTCGTGCCGGTTTCGGACCCGGCGCTCGGCGTGATCCGGATTAGCGAGAGCCTTTTCGCCATCGGCCGCAGCGAAGCACCGTTCGCCGACTATCCGCACGAGTGCGTGGCCCGCCTGTCGAGGCGCCATGCACGCATCTTCTCCGAACATGGCGCCGTGTATGTCGCCGATCTCGACAGCAAGAACGGCACGTCGGTCAACGGCATCGGCGTGCGCGAGTCGCCAAGCCGTGTGCGCGCCGGCGACGAGTTGTGTTTCGGCGGCGGGCTTGCCTATCGCGTCGGCATCGAGCCGCGCGCGTTCGATGCGGCCGCGGCGCTGGCGGCGCAGCAGGTGAGCGTTACGCTGGTCCCGACGCGGGACGATCTGCGTCTCGAGCCGATCGACGTGCAGGCGTTCCCGTTTCTCGTCAGCAAAAGCGATCCGTTGTTTGCGCGCTATAAAGACCGGTTTCCGCATCAGGTCAACTATATTTCGCGGCGCCATGCACATCTGTTTTTGCGCGGCAGCGAACCGTATGTCGAGGATCTCGGCAGCACGAACGGCACGTTCGTCGGAGGAAAGCGGCTCGACGCATCGGCGTGCGCGCTGCGGGACGGCGATGTGCTTGGCTTCGGCAGCGACCATTTCGTCTATCGCGTGAAGGTGCATAAAGCGCCCGGTATCGAGCCGACCATTACGCATCTGATGGCGCGCAATGCTCCGCACGATGCGGCGGACGAAGGCGCTGTGCCGCAGGTTGAACCGTCCGCCGCACGGGCCGCGCCGCCGCTTGCACCTGCAATGGAGCCGGCAGTCGACATGGACAAGACGACGTTTGTCGGCGCGGCGCATTCCTTTCTTGACATCTTCTATGTCGATCGCGCCGTGCAACGCGAGGACGAAGTCAACGAGGCTGCGCGTCCCGCAGCGACCGATCGTGCCGCTGACGAGTCCCGTTCGCGCCGTCCGCGCAACCTGTTTAGCGCACTCGCCGCGGAATACGCACGTACGTTCGCAGGCGGCGACCGCACGACCTTGCGGCGCATCGGAATCGGATCGCTTACGGTGATGGTGCTGATCGCGGCGATGGCGACCGTGCTTTACATGAGAGGCGCGTCGCAGCGCGAGCTCAAGCAACTGCTTGCGAGCGGCGACGACGAACGGGCACTCGTCGTTGCCAATGCTTATCTCGCGCACCATCCTGCGGACGATGCGGTCAAGACACTGGCCAGCGTCGCGCTGATGAAAGCGCGCGTGCCCGGCTGGCTCGACGCGCTGCGCGCGGGGCAGTTCGACCGCGCGGCGGCGCTGACCGGCGGCATGAAGGCGTCGGGTGCCGGCAATACCGACACGGTGCCGTTGATCGACGAGTTGCAATGGGTCGGCGATCTCGAGCGTTTTGCGTCGCGGCACAAAACCTCAGCCGCGGCAGGCGACGCGCAGGCGGGCGGCGACGCGCCTATCCGGATCTATGGCGACGAGGCGCGCATCAATCGCCTGCTCCAGCACTGGGACGACGACCCTAAAAGCCATCAGCGCACGCTCGATCGGATCGCATCATACGTGCCGCAGTTCGCCGACCCGTATGCGCTTGCGTTGAGCCATCTGCGCAAACTGCAAAGCGACGACTCGGTATATGTGGCAGCCATCGATCGGCTCAATACGACAATCGGCGCCGAGCTCGTGCGCGATAAACCCGATGCGCTGACCGCCGTGTTCGACGACTACGCGCAGCGCTATCCGCGGCTGGCAGGTCTCGACGGTCTGCGCGCCGACCTGCGTCAATACATCGACTTGCTCAATGCGCTGTTGGCCAGACGGCTGACGCCGCTGCTCGCGCAGATGAAGCAGGTGCGATTCGGTACACCGCCGTTTCAGGCGCAATACCGCCAGCTGGCCGCTTCGCGCTTGCCGTCGCCCGATGTGATTCGTCAGCATAACGAGGCAATTGCCGCCTGGCAGCGCGGCGATACGCAACAGGCGCTCGACATCTTGCGACAGATTGCAGGGGGCGCATGGTCCAAAGAGATTGCAGCCGAATACGCGCATAAAAAGACCCTTGCCGCGCAATTCGCGGATTTGCGAAGCCATCGCGGCGGCAAAGATTATCAACAGCGTCTACTGTCGTTTTACGCGGGACTCGATCCCGCCGAAGACATATGGTTCGCGCGTGCAATTGCGCCGGACGTCGCGTCGCTGCGCGACAACGCACTGGCGCAGGCGCATGCCCAGCTCGAACGTGCGCAGAACCTGTGGCGCCAGTACCGCGCGAACGGCTCGATCGGCGGCACGCAGCGCCTCGAATCGGGCGTTTCCGACCGGTTCCGCAGCCAGGCGCGTTTGCTCTCCGACGCACAGGCTGCCGCGCATCAGGGAATGCGTGTATATACGCAACTCAGGGCGGAGCATCCGTCACAGTGGGATCAACTGGTCGAAGACATCGACGCGGAAAGCGCGCTGCAACGCCGCTCGCTCGAGGAACTGCGCATGGTGCTCGAGCCCGGCTTGCTGAAAGCGAAGCTCGCATTGATCGGAGGAGGCGAAGACCGTGAAGCGCGATCCTCACCCTAAACCACTGCACGAGGCGCTCGAGGACCACAGCGTCGAAGGCATTGCGATTCTGACGGCCGAGCCGGTGCGCATCGCGCAAGCGCTCGTGCTGGCGATGGTCGCGCTCGTGGCGGCCGGTTTGCTGTGGTCGTTTATCGGCCGCGCCGATGTGATCGTTACCGCACAAGGAACGTTATCGCCGGAGTCCGACGTGCGGCGCATCTATGCGCCGATCGACGGAGAGCTCGCGGACCTCTACATCGCCGAAGGGCAACCGGTATCGAAAGGCGATGTGCTCGCGCGGCTCAACGCGCGCGGCGCGATCGAAGCGGCGACCAATGCGCTGCAGGCGCAGCTCAAACTCGACGATGCGGAGCGCGAATGGAAGCAGTTCCCCGAAAAGAAGCAACTGATGGAGCGTAAAGCCGCGGCGCTCAAGGATCAGCTGGAAGTGGAGGAGCGGCTGCACGAAAATCGCATTTCCGAAGGGACGACGAAGCTCGCCGAAGGGCAAAAGGCCGCGCTCGAAGAGGCGCGCAGCAACCTCGACAATGCGCGCAATCTTCGCGATGCGACACGTAGCGAGTTCGATAAATACGCGCGTCTTTTTGCACAACCGGGCGGTGGCGGCGTAGCGGAACTGCAGGTGGCCCAGAAGCGCAACGCATATCTGGAAGCGGAGAACGCTTATCGTGTCGCGCAATCGAAGTTGACCGAGCTCGATTTCAAGTTGAGCCACGAGTTCGCCGAAGCAAACGCCCAGCTCGAAACGAGCGGTCAGCAGACCACGAGCCTCAAGCTGCAATACGACGCGGCCGTGCGCGAGATCACGAGCACCGAAGACAAGTTGCGTCTGCAACTGCAAACCGCGCGTCTCGTATCGGATGCCGCCGCGCGTATTCGTTTCGAGAATATCGACAAGGACAATTTCCTGCTGATTCTCGCACCGGTCTCGGGTGTGATCACCGATGTCACGTCGACGCAGACGGGCGACAAGATCCAGGCGAATGCGCCGCTTGGCGGCATTGCCCCTAAAGATGCACGCCCTGTGCTGAAGATCGAAATCGCCGAGCGGGACCGCGCATTCCTGCATGAGGGCATGGCGGTCAAGATGAAGTTCAATGCATTCCCTTACCAGCGCTACGGCATCGTCAAAGGCACGCTCGCTTACATTTCGCCGGCGACGAAGCCTTCGGGACCCGACAGGCAGCCCGTCTACGAAGGCCGCGTCACGCTCGACAAAGATTATTACCAGGTCGCTGAAAACCGCTACCCGCTGCGTTACGGCATGACCGCGAGTGCGGAAATCGTCGTGCGCGAACGCAGATTGATCGACCTCGGACTCGACCCGTTCCGGCAACTGGCCGGATAACAGAACGCAAGTGCCTCTCCCTGACCGTTGCACGGCAGGCACCTCGAGGAAGGGCACGACTACAGGAGCGAACAAGATGACCGCGATTGTAAGAATCGATGATGAAGTGGTCGACGATGCCGAGTTCATCCGTTTGCTCAAACTGACGGGCCAGTTCGAAAGCCTGATCGAGCAGCTCGTGCGCGACAAGCTCACCGTGCATGCCGCGAAAAAGCACGGCATCACCGTCAGCGACGAGGACATCCAGCAGCGTGCGGATCAGTTTCGCCGCGTGCGAGGCCTGCATCGCGCCGCCGATACGAACCAGTACCTCGACGCGATGGGCGTGTCGCTCGATCAGTTCGAATCGTTCATCACGGACGGGCTGTATCAGGAAAAGATGCTCGAGCGCATCGCGGACAAGCGGGCGATCGAAGAGTACTTCTCGCTGAATTCGCCGAAGTTCGATGCGATCGAGGTCAGCCATATCGTGCTCGATAGCGAAGGCAAGGCGAGGGAGATGATTTCGTATCTGCACGACGACCCGGACGCGTTCGCCGATATGGCCCGCGAGCATTCTATCGCCGATACGGGCCCGGCGGGCGGCGTGATCGGCAAGGTGCTGCGCGGGTCGCTGAAGCCCGATATCGAAGCGAAGATCTTCAATGCCGCGGTCGGCGATCTGCTTGGGCCGTTTGCGTCGTCGGACCGTTCGTGCTTCGAAATCTTCGCAGTAACCGCGAAGTACCCGGCAACGCTCGACGACGACGTGACATCGGAAATCAAACGTATGTTGCGCGAAGAGTGGCTGATGGCGCGTGCGCAGGAACACATTATCGAGGCGCGCTGACGGCAACAGAACAACTGTTTCCCTCGCATGCCATGAATCCGTCGAGACGCCACTGATATGGACGCTCCTCCGCAAACGTCGCCATCCACCGCCGATTTTCTTGCTTCGGTTGAAATTCTGTCGCCGTTTTCGCGCGACGAGATCGAGCGTCTCGCCGCGCAGGCGCAGTCGCGCTTCTATACGTTCGGCGAAACGGTATGCAATGCTGGCGATCCGGCGGATGGACTGTTCGTCATCAAGTCGGGCTCCGTGCGCATTTTCACCGAAGAGCACGGCAAGGAAATCAGCATGGGCGTGCGCAAGCAGGGCGAGATCTTCGGCGAGATCGCGATGCTGCGTGCGTATATCCATGAGTCGTCGGTACGTGCGTCCGCTAAAACAGAATTGCTGTTTATCCCGCACGCGGCGATCGAGCCGGTGATCGTCGCGAATCAGGCCGCGCATGCCTTCGTGGCAAGCTATGTGGCGATCAATTCAGCGGGCGGCTTCGTCGCGCAACTGTTCGATTTGCGCGGCAAGCTGAACAGGACGGAACTCGAAGAATATGTGCGCAGTGTCGGCGTCAAACGCGTCAGCGCGGGCAAGGAGATCCTGAAGCAGGACGCACGCGACGACCGGCGCCTTTATGTCGTGCGTCAGGGCGAGGTCAAGATCGTACGCAACGAAGACGGGCACGATTACACGATCGCCACGTTGCGCGACGGCGAGATTTTTGGTGAAAAGGCATGTTTGATGCGCCAGGAGCAGATGGCCTCCGTAGTGGCGAGCGCCGATACGCGACTGCTGGTGATTCCCGAGCGCACCGTGCATTTCATCCTCGAGCGCAATCCGAAACTGCGCGAGGCGCTCGACGAGCGCATCCGCTATGCGGACCGCGAACTCGAGCGCCAGAAGCGGCTCGAGCAGCGGCGCAAGCGTCCGCTGACGCTCGATCTGCATACGAAGCCGGAATTCGGCGAGCGCGTGATCAGGCGTTTTCCGCTCGTCGAGCAGGCAGAGGAGATGGATTGCGGCGCCGCGTGCCTCGCGATGGTCTGCAAGCACTACGGCATTCCGATGACGCTCGGCAAATTGCGCGAACTTGCGAACGTGACGACGCAGGGCGCGACGCTCGATAGTCTCGCACGCGCAGGCGAAGCACTCGGCTTCACGACGCACGGCGTGCAGTGCACCTTCGATTCGCTGCGCGGCTTCGAGTTGCCGTTCATCATTCACTGGGAGGGCTACCACTACGTGGTCGTGTATGGCGTATCGCACGACACCGTGTGGCTCGCGGACCCGGCGCTCGGCTTCAGAAAGCTTGCCGTCGAAGATTTCGAACGCGGCTGGAGCGGCACGTGTCTGCTCTTCACGCCCGGTGCGAATCTCATTCAACTGGCGGCATCGCGTTCGCCATGGCTGCGTTTTATCGGTTACCTGACGCCGTACCGCAAGATACTTGCATACCTGTTTCTGGCGACCTTCGTGATTCAGGTGCTCGGCGTGATTCCGCCGCTCATTATCCAGAACATCCTCGACGGCGTGATCGTCCATCAGAACATCGGGCTGCTGCATCTGCTGATTATCGGGCTCATCATTTCGAACGTGTTTTCGCAGCTGATGTCGACGATACGCGCGTACCTGTCGAACTTCATGGTGCGCAACATGGACTTCGCGATGATGTCGCAATTCTTCAGGCACACCTTGTCCCTGCCGTTTTCGTTCTTTGCGAAGCGCAAGACCGGCGACATTTTCGCGCGCTTCCAGGAGAACCAGACAATACGCGCATTCCTCACGGAATCGACGGTGACCACCGCATTGAACCTGCTGATGGTGTTCATCTATTTCGCGATCATGTTCTTCTACAACGTCAAGATGACGCTGACGCTGATCGCATTCGTCATTCCGATCATTGCGTTGACGGTGATCGCAACCCCGAAGATCAAGGCCTATGCGCGGGAAGTGTTCGCCGCGTCGACCGATTCGAAGGCGTTTCTGATGGAGGCGTTGTCCGGCGTCGAGACGGTCAAGGGCATGGGTATCGAGCGGCCCGTGCGGCTGCGCTGGGAAAAGAAGTATGCGAAGGCGCTCGAAGTGCAGTACCGCGCGCATGCGTTCAACATCATGGTCGGCTTCGCCAGCCAGTTGCTCAATGCGGCGACGACGATCGCGATTCTCTGGGTTGGCGCAAACCTCGTACTTGCGCGTGAAATGACGATCGGGCAGCTGATCGCATTCAATGCGTTCATGGGCAGCGTGTTGAGCCCGCTGATGGGCCTCGTCGGCTTGTGGAGCATGCTCAACGACGCGGGCGTGGCCGTGGAGCGCCTCGGCGACGTGCTCGATATCGAGCCGGAGCAGAAGCCGCAGGATCTTCAGTCGCGCGTGATGCTGCCCGATCTGCAAGGCGAGATCAGCCTCAACGGCGTCTATTTCCGCTATGGCGAAAGCGACGCGCCGTATGTGCTCGAAAACATCAGCTTCGATATCAAGCCAGGCGAACTCGTGGCGATCGTCGGGCGCAGCGGCTCGGGCAAGACGACGCTCGCGAAGCTGCTGGTCGGCTTCTATACGCCGACCGAGGGCAAGATGACCGTCGACGGCTACGACCTCAATGTGATCGACAAGGGCTATTACCGCGCGCAGATCGGCTATGTGATGCAGACCAACCTGCTGTTTTCGGGGACGATCGCAGAAAACATCGCGAGCGGCGACGATACGCCCGACCGGCGCCGCATCGAAGAAGTCGCGAAGATGGCCGACGCGCATGCGTTTATCGCGAGGATGCCGCTCGGCTACGAACAGGTGGTCGGCGAGCGCGGCATCGGGCTATCGGGCGGACAGATCCAGCGGCTCTGCATTGCGCGGGCGCTTTATCACGACCCGCGTCTGCTCGTATTCGACGAAGCGACGTCGGCGCTCGATACGCAATCGGAGAGCAATATCCTCGGCAATATGCATGACATCCTGAAAGGCCGCACTGCGGTGATCATCGCGCACCGGTTGAGCACGATCATGCGGGCGGACAAGATTCTCGTGCTGTATGAGGGCGCAATTGTCGAGCAGGGACGGCACGAGGAACTCGTGAACCGGAAGGGCATGTACTACCAGCTCGTCCAGAAACAGTTGAGTGCATGATGAAAATACTCGACCAGCCGGAAGACAGCAGCCCCGCCATATCGTATGCGGGGCTCATCGAAAAGATTGAAATTCTGCGTTCGACGCTGCGCTGGTCTTCGAGGCTCGAGCGCGCGGACATCGAAAAGCTGTTGCGCCAGGCCAGCGCGCTGCGCGACGAGGCGATGCAGCTATCGCATAAGGAGCGCTTCGTGCAGGCCGCGACGGCGGAGCCGGAAAGCGCGGCCGCGGCCGAACAGGCCCGTACGCGCGGCGCGCGGCGCGAAGCGCTGCTGGCACGCAGTTTTATTTTCGAAGGCACCTTCGGCGACAATCCGAAGTTGCTCGAAGCGCTGGAAATTGCCGAGAAAGCCGCGCCGACCGATTTGCCGGTGCTGATCGACGGCGAAAGCGGAACCGGCAAGGAACTCATGGCGAAGGTGATCCACGCAAACGGCAGCCGTGCGGACAAGCCGTTCATTTCGGTAAACTGCGGGGCGATTCCGGACAATCTGCTCGAGTCGGAACTGTTCGGTCATCGCAAGGGCGCGTTTACCGGAGCATCGAGCGATCGCAAGGGCAAATTCGAAAGCGCACATACGGGAACCATCTTTCTCGACGAGATCGGCGAGCTGCCGTTGCCGGGCCAGGTGAAACTGCTGAGGGTACTCGAGGCTCACGAGATCCAGCGCGTGGGTTCCGACGAACCGATCGCGGTCGATACGCGCATCGTCGCGGCGACGAATCGCAACTTGCGCAAGCTCAGCGAACAGGGCACGTTTCGCGAAGACCTGTTCTACCGGCTCAGTGTGATTCACGTGACGTTGCCGCCGCTGCGCGAGCGGCGCGACGAAATTCCGCTGCTGTTCTCGTATTTCGGCGACGAAGCAGCGGGCGCGCTCAAGCGCCGGCCTGTCAGAATGACGCCGCGTTTGCGCGATTTCCTGCTTACTTATGCGTACCCAGGCAATATCCGCGAATTGCGCAACATTCTGTATCGCGTGTCGTGCCTTGCCGGCGACATCGCCGATATCGAACACTTGCCGGTCGATGTGCGGCCTGCCGCGAATTCGCCGTCGGCCGTCGCCGCATCGGCGGGGCTCGAGATCGGTGCAACGATCAACGGTGGAGGAGCCGAATCCGGCATATCGAATCTGCTGTCGCTGAGCGACGCCAAGCGCGCGGCCAGTGACGAAGCGGAGAAAGCGTTCCTGCAGCGCGGCTTGCGCGAAGTCGGCGGTACGGTGGCGGAACTGGCGCGGCGCGTCGATATGAACCGCTCGCATCTGCAGATGCTGTTGAAAAAGCATGGGCTGCATTCGAAGGATTTTCGTCATCCGCATTCTCAGCCTCAACGTGGCGCGGCGCAGAAGAACCATGCCGACGATGCGGATGAGAGCGAAGCGGATATGCGCTAGGCGAGCGCGGCGCGAGGCGCGCATGCAGTACGCGCACGCGCGATGCGCCTGCAACGCGGCGTGCCGGATCAGCTCGTCGGATTCAACAGCGTCTTATCTGCCGCAAGCGGATCTTCGGCCAGCACGACGATCGCGGTGATATTGTCTCGCCCGCCCCGCGCGAGCGCCATGTCGACGAGTTCATCGGTGACGCGGCGGCAATCGAACGGCGACGTGGCGACTAGCGTGGCGAGAATCTCTGCGTTGGTCAGCTCGTTCGACAGACCATCGCTGCAAAGCAGAAAGACGTCTCCATCGGCCACTTCAATCGTGTCTTCATCGAGAACGAGTTGATCGGTCGCGCCGATCGCACGTGTAATGATGTGATGTGCCGGATGATGGCGTGCTTCCTCGTCGGTCAGCTGGCCCAATGCGCGCAATTCCTCGACGTGGCTGTGGTCGCGCGTCAATTGCCGCAACTGGCCGTTGCGGCATAGATAGATGCGGCTGTCGCCGGCCCACAAATACCCGCAAAAGCGATCGCAGGCGAGCAGCACGACGACGGTGCAGCCGATCCGTTGCACTTGCCGGCGCGCCGCTTCGTCGCGCAACTGCTGATTCGCGGTGAGCAATTGCGCGTGTACTTGCGCGAGATTTCCGGTCATTCGGTTCGCTGCGTCAGGCAATTGCCTGAGGCCTTCGATCACGAGACGGCTCGCGACGTCGCCGACCGCATGGCCGCCCATGCCGTCCGCGACGGCCCAGCGCCCGTGCGCCGGCTCGTCAAGACAGGCATCCTCGTTGATGTCGCGCACGCGCCCGGCTTCCGAGCGCGCCGACGACATCCAGCGGAAGTGGCTCGCGCACATCACGATTCCGGCAGTGGGTCAGGCGGTGTTCCGGCTGAGCGCGTCCGGCGCGACGCTGATGTTCGAATTCGGCGCGCTGTTGCGCACGTCGACGGTCTGAAACTGATTGATCATCTGGTCCGCGTAGAAATTGTTTTGCACCTCGTACAGATTGACGACCGGGCCCATGCTCGGCGAACTGCGCACATACGGCTGAATCCAGCCGAATACCCATGGCGCACCGCCGCCGCCGCGAATCGCGGTCATTGCCTTGCGATCGAGCGCGAGATTATGCGAGAGGTCGTGAATAGCAATCGAGGCCATGATCGGTTCTCCGGAAGGAGCCGGCGGTGTGCGGCTGCTGTGTTTCAATGGATAGCTGCGGCAGATACGTGCAAAGCGTATGCCAGTCCGAATGCGTTCCGGCTACGGCGTCCAAGCCATTGATTGCGCGGCGTTCTTCGCATAGCGATGCCGATCGTCGCGCGCGGCTTCGGCTGTTTGCGTCTTGCGGCGGCCAACATGGGCGGGCGCGAAACGTTGGGACACCCAACACATTGAACGCCGATCTGCCGTTGTGCAAGCCAGTGAGCTTTATCGTGCGCCTCGCGACGCGAATCATGGCGCGTAGGCAAACTGATCGTCGGCTGCCAACACCGCCGTGTGAACAGTGTTGGAATGCGGCGCACACAAGGGCCCGCCGATTCGTGTCGATTTGGCACGTTTCCCCGATAGATCAAGCACTTGCGCACGCTGGTCCGGATGATGCGAAAACGCTCGCAACAGTGTTGGACTTCCACAGCGAAGCGAGCGAGCCATGAACATCACCTGCCAGTCAGCGAGCATCGTCGAACCGGAGCCTGTCGCTTCCCTGCGCGGCGCAGCGGCTTGCGTCGTCAACGATGTCACGGTTTATGGCTTCGACGACGAACCTGCGCTCGGCGCTCACCTCGTCACGCAACGCCGCGGCTACGCGCATCACGGCATCTATGTCGGCGGCGGCAAGATCGTCCACTACGCGGGCTATGCCGGTTCGGCGCATCGCGGCCCGGTCGCGGAAGTGACGCTCGAGCAGTTTGCGGCGGGCCATGCGATTGCCGTGCTGCCGCATCCGCTGCCGAAGTTTGCCGGTGCGGAAACGGTACGCCGCGCGCGCTCGCGCCTCGGCGAAAACAGCTACCGGCTGCTGACCAACAACTGCGAACACTTCTGCGCCTGGTGCGTGTTCGGCGAAAGCCGCAGCGAGCAGGTCCACGCGTGCCTCACGCGCCCGCATGCAGCGCTGCGCGCACTGCTGTGCCTCGTGAGGGCATACGTGTCTCAGGGATTCGGAAGCAGGAGCGGCCAGATCGCTGCTCGTGCTGCATAAGGCAAGTGGCATCGAACTCGGGATCGAGGAGACCATCATGAACACGACCGGAAAGACATTGCGCTCGGCTGTCGACAAATGGCTCGCACCGACGGCCGCGGCACCCGCGCGCGTTATGCGTTGTTCGCGTACGGCGGGGGCCGGGCGTGGTTGCGTACGAGTCGAAGCGATGAGGCCCGATGGCTTGTTGTCGTTCTTTTTCTTTCGCCATGGCGACGGCTCGTGGAATGTCTTTCCGCCGGCGCAAAAGCGGCCAGTGTTCGAAGGATGGCGGCACGCTTGAGTCGCACGCTCCCCAAAAAAAGCGCCGCCTGACTTCGGCGGCTCAACAGGGGATAGCAGGCATCTTCTGCGTGGAAAATTAAACGGGCCTTAAGATGGAGAGAAGGTCGCTGGCGCGGGGGCCGCGGCCCGCATGGCGGTGCCGGATGTTCACTACATTCGCGCGATGGTACGTCGTATCGTCTGCAGAAAGCTGCGCGCTTCGCAATGCAATTTGCAGAGGACACCGTCATGTGGATACAGGAAAAAATACTCGGCACTTCTCAGTCGGCAGGCGATAGTTCCTATCTGCCGCCAGCGGCTCGCGCAGTGCCTGTGTCGCGCGTCGTCGAGCCGCCGGCCCGGGCCGTGCCTGCGGCCGATTCCGGCGACACGGACCAGCGCGCATTGGAGGCTTATCCGAACGCCGTTCAGATGGCGCCGCGGCTGCTGCTTCTCGAGGAGCATGCGCGAGCGATACAGCGAAACGAGGATGCCGGCGCGGAACTATCGATCGAGGACGGCGAAGTTCTCAAGCTGTACGACGTGCTGCGCGAACGCCTTGCTTTCTTGCGCGAGGAGCCCGCGAATTCCAAGGGGCCACCGGCCGCGAGCGCGCGTGTTGCGGATCCTCCTGCGAGGCGGGACGGTTCGAACGGTCGGGAAAAAACCACGCAACCGGCGGGCGAGGCCGAGCCGCGTAGCGAGCCGCCGAAGGTGGAGTACATCGGCGGCGTGCGGATCAAGACTGACTACTCGTTGAAGGACGTCGTCGGGACGACCGCGAACGCGTTGAAGTCGCCGTTCGCTTCTTTCATTTCGAGCGCGAAGGACCTCGTGAGCAAAGCGGTGCATGGCGACGCGCTGAGCGCCGAAGAAGAGGAGCAGATCTACCGTTATGCGGGCATTGTCGATGCGGCTGCCGCCGTTTCGAAGACGGGCAACATCAGCCAGCTGGCCGGTTCGGTGCTCGATTCGGTGAACAGGATGATCAGTGGGGAACCGGTCGATAAAGAGAGGCTGTCTTCTGACTTGACCGGCGCCTATAAGGTCGTGGACACGAAGCAGGCGCGAGCGAAACCCGGCTCTCGTGCTTCGGGCGACGCGGCGGCCAGCCCCGGCGGGCGCACGCTTCTCCTGCCGCCGGCACGATACGACTCGAGGCCGAAGTACGAGCCCATTTACGCGTTCGATTTTCCGCGCTTCCGGATTCCATTGCCGGTTTCGGAGACGCAACCGGGCGTACCGCATATCGTCCGCAAGAATACGTTCAAGCCGCCGACGAGGTTGCCGTCCGGGCGGATTGGCTATCCGCTCAGCCCGACCCGTCCGCCGCACCTGCCTGAGGGCGGGACGGACGAGGCGGCCGCGGGGCCGCGCCGCGCGTCGACGGATGAAACGGGCGGCGCGCGCCCACGCGTACCGGCGCGCGCGGAAAGTTCGAGCGCGGGATCGTGCACCGGATGCACGGGCCTCGCCGTGCCGAAGCCCCCGCAAAGGGCATTCAACGATCTGAAGCGAATCGCCGGCAGAGGCCCCATCAGCCTCGAGGTGCCGGCCAATGCGTATCAGGACCGGATGCGGGTCGACGATTTCCACACGCGGTTCTACTTCTACCGCAACGACAGGGACGTGACCGACATGGAGATGGCGCGTCCGTTGCGCAAGACCGACTACGACGAGCGGCGCGACGTATTGCTGGTCGGATCGGCGGAGCATGTGACGTCCTATGTCGCCAGTGCGAAGATCAACGCCGGCAAATCCTGGGGCGGCAACACCAATATGAATCTGCAAGGCGCGGAGATCATCGAACTCGGCAATGGCAGGCAGGGGGTCGGCGCAATCAGGCTGCCTTTTGCCAATCTGCGGCGCGGCTCGACCATCGTCGTCAGCGGCGGCGCGATGAACGGCTGCACGATGCTGTTCGCGTCGGAAGGAACGTCGCTCTATGCCTATCACGCCGGTACCGCGGAATCGAGTCCGGACTGGCTGACTGCGCAGCAAGGGGCGAAGAGCATCGTCGATGCGCACGTCAAGATCGGGCCGACGAAGCAGCGCGAGTACAAATGGAGCGGCGACAACACGGACCTCGTCCTCGTGGCGCGACAGTATCCGTTTTCGGCGCTTGTCTATAGCGGGCGATCGATGGACAACACGCAGGCGCTGGTCGGCGCCGGTGCGACGCTGGGCGCCGTGGGCGGAGCAGCCGACGCTTCGGCGAATGCGTATCTGCACGTGCCCCGGCATGAATTCGGACCGGCCAGCGGACCGCGCTGGCACATGATGACGTTCAACTATCACGAGTACGATCCGAAGCTGCGCACGATCGGTACCGCGGAGGCGGTCGTGTCGAAGGACCTGAAGGGCGCGGTCACGGTCAGCGTGCTGGCCGAGAAGGGCACGCTCGATGGTGGTTCGCCCGCGGGCGGCAGGGGTAGCCCGATCAGATACCGGTACAAGACGAAGGATCGGGAGCGCGCGACTTATGCGGTGCCCGGGCCGCTGCCCGACGACTCCGATACGGCGCAGCCGCCGGTCTAGCCGTTCACGTGTCGGGCGGCACGCCCAGCAACTGCAGCGTACCGCCCGCCACCGCCGAGAATACGGGCCCGGCAACCGTGCCGCCGTAGAATGCACGGCCGGCCGGGTCGTCGATCATCACGGCGACAATGACGCGCGGGTCGCTCATCGGCGCCATGCCGACGAAAAGCGCGCGATAGCGGTTTGCCGCGTAGCTTGCGCCGATCTGCTTGCGCGCCGTGCCGGTCTTGCCGCCCACGCGATAGCCTTCGATCGATGCGGCCTGGCCCGTGCCGCCGGGTCCTGTCGCCATTTCGAGCATGTCGCGAATCGCCGCCGCCGTGGCAGGTGTCGTTACGCGCCGCGCGTGCGAAACCGCCTGGCTGGCGCCAGGCTCGCCGGCGTCCGGCATCGCGGCGCGCACCGTTGCAGCGGGCGGCGTTTCGTGCAGCAGATACGCGGGCCGCAGCGTGCCGTCGCCCGCATACACCGTGTACACCTGCGCAAGCTGCAGCAGCGAGGCCGACAGCCCATAGCCATAGGCCATCGTCGCCTGTTCGATCGGCCGCCAGCGCTCGTAGGGCCGCACCTTGCCGGAGGCGACACCGGGGAACGTCAGCTGCGGCGCGTGGCCGAGCCCATATTGCTGATACGTGGTCCAGATCGTTTCGGCCGGAAGATTCAGTGCGAGCTTCGCAAGCGCGATATTGCTCGACTTCTGCAACGCTTCGGCGACCGTCATGCGCCCGTGATTGGAGGTGTCGTGAATCACATTCGGGCCGATCTTCCAGAAGCCAGGTGCGGTGTCGACGAGCGTGCGCGGACTGACCTTGCCCCGATCGAGCGATAACGCGACCACCACGGGTTTGATCGTCGAACCCGGTTCGAATGTGTCGACGACTGCGCGATTGCGCAGTTGCCGGCCGGTCAGGCGCGCGCGGTCGTTCGGATCGAAGCTCGGGAAGTTCGCCAGCGCGAGAATCTCGCCGTTGCGCGCATCGAGCACGACGACGCTGCCCGCTTCGGCGCGATGCTTCGCGATCGCGGCCTTCAGTTGCGCATAGGCGAGCTGCTGGATGCGGCGGTCGATCGTGAGCTGAACCGTCGCGCCGTTGCGCGCGGGCTGCAGCGGCCGGGTTTCGTAGACGACGCGGCCAAGGCGGTCGCGGATCACATCGCGGCGGCCCGGCACGCCGCTCAACGCATCGTTCGCGGCCAGTTCGACACCTTCCTGGCCGTTGTCTTCGATATCGGTGAAGCCGACCACGTGCGCGGCCGATTCGCCTTCCGGATAGAAACGCTTCGTATCGGCGATCTGCGTGATGCCGGTCAGGCCGAGCTTGCGGATTTTTTCCGCGGTGTCGGCGTCGACCTGGCGCTTGAGCAGCACGAACGACTTGTCGCCGGACACCCGGCGGCGTAGTTCCGCGAGCGGTTGTTCGATCAGTGCGGCGAGCGGCGCCAGCGAATCGGCATCGATCAGTTTGGGCGATGCCCAGATTTCATAGGTGGCGAGACTGACTGCGAGCAGCGCGCCGTGGCGATCGACGATGCGTCCGCGCGTGGCATCGAGTTCGATGGTCCGTTGATAGCGCTTCTGGCCCTGTTCGAGATAGAAGTCGCGATTGACGACCTGCACCCAGTACGCGCGCCCGATGAGCGACGCGAACGCGGTGAAGGCGATAAACACGATGAGCTTCGAGCGCCACGCCGGCAGGCGCGCGTCGAGCATCGGATGTTTCGCGTGACTCGCATAGGCGGCTCTCGGTTGTGCTTTCTTTTTCAGGACCATGGTTGCGGACGTGAGTGAGCACGCGAAGGACACGCGGGAGCGGCGTGCGACGAACGTGCAACGCAACCGTTGCGAGTGCGGCGGTTGCGCGGCGCCGCACCGATTGTAATTAAAACGTAATGTGAATGCGAGCGCGGCGCGGCGGGCGTTGCGGGAATACCAACCCGCTCGACCCGACGCGCCGCACGATGCGATGAGCCGCTTACGCCGTCGCGCCCGATGCGCGCACTTCGCCGCTCTTCGTGCTGCCCGCGACGAGCGGATACGCGATGCCCGCGACGATCGCCCCGATAATCGGCGCGGTCCAGAACAGCCACAACTGGTCGACAGCGGCGCCGCCTGCGAAAAGCGCCGGCCCCGTCGAGCGTGCCGGGTTGACCGACGCGTTCGTCACCGGAATCGAGACCAGGTGAATCAGCGTCAGGCACAGGCCGATCGCGATCGGCGCGAAGCCGGCCGGTGCGCGTTGGTCTGTTGCGCCGAGAATCACGAACAGGAAGAAGCCCGTCATCACCGCTTCGCAGATGAACGCGGCGGCCATCGTGTAATGGCCGGGCGAGCGCTCGCCATAGCCGTTGCTTGCGAAACCGCTGGCCACGAGGTCGAAGCCGGGCTTGCCCGAGGCGATCAGGGACAGCACGAGGGCGCCGAGAATCGCGCCCGCGAGTTGCGCGACGATATACGGCACGACGTCGCGCATCGGAAAGCGGCCGGCGGTCGCGAGCCCGATGCTGACGGCTGGATTCAGATGGCAGCCCGACACGTGGCCGATGGCGTATGCCATCGTCAGCACGGTCAGGCCGAAGGCGAGCGATACGCCGACGAAGCCGATGCCGAGCCCGTGTTCGGGACCTGCGAAGCTCGCGGCGAGGACGGCGCTGCCGCAGCCGCCGAGAACGAGCCAGAAAGTGCCGAACAGTTCGGCGAAGAGACGTTTGGACAAGGACATGAAGGGTGCTCCCTCGGAAGTTTCGAAAAGCGGGAGCAGGCGAAACCGAAGCCGCACGAAGCAGGGCGGCCGGTCCGCTCCCGAGCGCGGAGTTTAGTCATGCTCGGGAAAATCGACTGTCAAGATTTGTGAAGGGTAGGCCGGGCGGGCGCGCGAGTGTAAAAGAAGATTGCGCGCCTGCATTTCTGCCGCGCGCGGCCGCTTTTTATGTCCCTTTCTATGCCGCTTGTTATGCTCTTGCGGGCAGCGTGAAAGTCGAGATCGCGTCGCGCAGCCCGCTCACCTGGTCTTTCAGCGAATGCGCGGCCGCCGCCGCTTCTTCGACGAGCGCCGCGTTCTGCTGCGTGACCTGATCCATCTCGCCGACTGCGCGATTGACCTGCTCGATGCCGGCGCTTTGCTCGCGCGATGCGCGGCTGATTTCTTCGAGGATCTCGTTGACGCGCCGCACCGATTGCACGATCTCGCCCATCGTCGAACCCGCGCTCGCGACGAGTTCGGCGCCCGCGTCGACGCTGCCCGTCGACGTCTCGATCAGCGCCTTGATCTCCTTGGCCGCCGTGGCCGATCGCTGCGCGAGGCTGCGCACCTCGGCCGCGACGACCGCGAAGCCGCGGCCCTGTTCGCCCGCGCGTGCCGCTTCGACGGCCGCGTTGAGCGCGAGGATGTTCGTCTGGAACGCGATGCCGTCGATCACGCCGATGATGTCGCCAATCTGCCGCGAGCTGTTCGTGATGTCGCCCATCGTGCGCACGACATTGTCGACGACCTGGCTGCCGCGCGACGCGACGTCGGCCGCCTGGCTCGCGAGCTGGGCCGCTTGCGCGGCGCTGTCCGCATTGTGCTTCACGTTGTGCGTCATCTGGTCCATGCTCGATGCGGTTTGCACGAGCGCCGCCGCCTGTTCCTCGGTGCGTTGCGACAGGTCGGTGTTGCCTGCGGCGATTTCCGTTGCGCCCACATCGATATTTTCGGTGCCGATGCGCACTTGCGAGACCGTCGCGACGAGCCCCTGTTGCATCGCGGAGAGCGCGTGCAGCAGGCTCGTATGATCGCCGGCCAATACCGGCACGGCGGTCGCGAGGTCGCCGCTCGCCATTCGCTGCGTGGCCGCGACCGCGACTTCGAGGTCGCCGCCGAGCGTACGCCGCACGCTGCGCAGCACGAGCACCATCACGACGGTGGCGAGCGCGCCGAGCGCGAACGTGATGGCGAGCCAGCGCACGAGGTTGCTGATGAACGCGCTGCGCACGTCGTCCATGTACATGCCGGTGACGAGATACCAGTCCCACGGCGCGAAGCGCAGCGAAAAGCTCGTCTTCGGCACGGGTTTTTCGTTGCCGGGCTTCGACCACAGATAATCGACGAAGTCGCCGCCGCTGTTGCGGTCGCCGGCCTTCACGATCTCGATGAATACATGGGTGCCCGCAGGGTCGGCGAAATGCGCAAGGTTCTTGCCGACGAGTTCGGGCTTGATCGGATGCATGAGCATCACCGGCTTCGAATCGTTGATCGAGAAATAGCCGTCGGCGCCATAGCGCAGCGCGCCCACCGCGGCGAGCGCCTGCTTCTTCGCTTCTGCTTCGTCGATCCCGTGCTGCTGCGAGAGCGTGTAGAAGTGGTTGACGATCGAATTGGCTTCCTGGCCGAGCGTCATCAGTTGCGCCCGGCGCTCCGCGATCATCGATGCGCGGCTTTGCCACGCGCCGAACGCGCCGATCAGGATCAGGCCGATCCACAGCACGGCAATCATCGAGCCGAGTTTCTTGTTGAGCGTCATGGTCTGCATGTCCGGGTGTCTGGATAAAGCGATGTGGATTGCAAGCGCGGTTGTCGTGCGAGTCGAAAGACGAAGTCGTGAGATAACGTTGAAAGCGGATTTTCACGGTGATGCCGCGAAACGAACTTTGCGAGGCCTCAGTGCAGTTAACGGATGCGCGGCAAACCGCGCGCAGCAGGGGAAACCCTTATGCAGCAACGGTTCGCGGTAACTTTTGTCTGATAAATCAGTGCGTTGGGAAATCGTCGTGAGTCGCTGCAACGTGAGGCTGACGCGATCGGTTTGCGCGGCGCGTGGGTTTCGCACGTACCGCGGTAAATCACACATTTTTCAAACTAATTCCATCAATTGCCATAAATGACGCACCAGTGCGGCGTGGGCGATTTATTTCCGATATAGTCGCCACTTTTGGTCAGCCGAAAAGGCCCGTTATTGCGGACAGCCCGAACCGATTTGCACAAGAACCGCATTGATCAATTCGATTTTTCCCCAGGAGCGGACGAGCGCTCTCGCGCCTGGTCTTTCCGCATGCTTAGGCTTGCGTTCGCAAGCTCGATTACGATCGATTTTCCCAGCGACGTCGCGCGAGCGGCCGTCGACGATTTGCCGCCATTGCAGCGGCCCGCAGGAGCCACAAAATGAATGCACGCGAACCTTCTTTCTCCGCCACCTCGGTCACGTCACGCAGCGCACGCCTGCGCCAGATGCTGCTCAGCAGTGAACTCGAATTCCTGATGGAAGCGCATAACGGCCTGTCGGCGCGCATCGTGCGCGAAGCGGGCTTCAAGGCGATCTGGGGCTCCGGTCTGACGATTTCCGCGCAATTCGGCGTGCGCGACAACAACGAGGCGAGCTGGACTCAGGTCGTCGATCAGCTCGAATTCATGGCCGACGCGAGCGACCTGCCGATTCTGCTCGACGGCGACACCGGTTACGGCAACTTCAACAACGTGCGCCGCCTCGTGCGCAAGCTCGAGCAGCGCGGCATCGCGGGCGTGTGCATCGAAGACAAGCAGTTTCCGAAAACGAACAGCTTTATCAACGGCGAACGCCAGCCGCTCGCGGACGTCGACGAGTTCTGCGGCAAGATCAAGGCCGGCAAGGATTCCCAGCTCGACGAAAACTTTTCGATCGTCGCGCGCGTCGAGGCGCTGATCGCGGGCTGGGGCATGGAAGAGGCGCTGCGCCGCGCCGAAGCGTACCGGCAAGCAGGCGCCGACGCGATCCTGATGCACAGCAAGCTGTCGAAGCCCGACGAGATTCTCGAGTTCGCGCGCGAATGGGCCGGCCGCGGTCCGATCGTGATCGTGCCGACCAAGTACTACAGCACGCCGACCGATGTGTTCCGCAAGGCCGGCATCAGCGCGGTGATCTGGGCGAACCATCAGCTGCGCGCGGCCGTGTCGGCCATGCAGGCAGTCGTCAAGGACATCTACGAGCACCAGACGCTCGTCAACGTCGAAGATCGCGTGGCGACCGTAAACGAGATTTTCCGTCTGCAGGACGCGGACGAATACTCGGAAGCGGAAGACCGCTACCTGTCCGCCTCGCGCGCATCGGGCTCGGCTGTCGTGCTCGCGGCGAGCCGCGGCAAGGGTCTCGAAGCGGTCACGGCCGACCGTCCGAAGGTCATGCTGCCGATCGCCGGCAAGCCGCTGTTGCGCTGGCTCGTCGATGCGTTCAAGAAGCAGGGTGTCAACGACATCACGGTGGTCGGCGGTTATCGCGCCGACGCGATCGACACGGCCGGCATCAAGCTCGTCGTGAACGAACACCATGAAACGACGGGCGAGCTTTCGTCGCTGGCCTGCGCGCTCGATCGTCTGCAGGGCGATACGGTCATCTCGTACGGCGATCTGCTGTTCCGCAGCTATATCGTGCGCGACCTCGTCGAAAGCGAAGCGCCGTTCTGCGTCGTCGTCGATTCGTCGGATGCGTCGGAAACGCATGCGGCCAACCGCAGCGTGCGCGATTTCGCGTGGTGTTCGGCGTCGGACGACCGTGACCTGTTCGGCAACAAGGTGCTGCTGAGCCGCGTGTCGAGCGACGAGAACGATGCGCCGGCCGGCGCGACGTCGAAGGCGCCGCAAGGCCGCTGGGTCGGGCTCATGAACGTGCGCGGCGCGGGCCTCGCGCGCCTCAAGGAAGTGGTGGCGCAACTGCGCACGCGTGCAGACTTTGCGTCGCTCGACATGCCGGCGCTGCTCAATGCGCTGATCGAAGCGGGCGAAGAGGTCGAAGTGCAGTACGTGCACGGCCACTGGCGCGGCGTCAACGATCTCGAAGACTTCCGCCGCGCCGGCGATTTCGCGCACGCGCAGACGCCGCTCGCACAAGCCGGCGGCGCGGACGAGGGCGCGCGATGATCGAAGCAGCACAATTCGTCGAAGCGGCGCGTAAGCGCGGCTTCGACTGGTACGCGGGTGTGCCGTGCTCGTATCTGACGCCGTTCATCAACTACGTGCTGCAGGACCCGAATCTGCATTACGTGTCGGCGGCCAACGAAGGCGATGCGGTGGCGTTCGTCGCGGGCGTGACGCTCGGCGGCAAACGCGGCGTCACGATGATGCAGAACTCGGGGCTCGGCAATGCGGTGAGCCCGCTCACCTCGTTGACATGGACGTTCCGGCTGCCGCAATTGCTGATCGTCACGTGGCGCGGCCAGCCCGGTGTGCCCGACGAGCCGCAGCACGCGCTGATGGGCCCGATCACGCCGGCCATGCTCGACACGATGGAAATTCCGTGGGAGACGTTCCCGACCGAGGCCGAAGCAATCGGTCCCGCGCTCGATCGCGCAATCAGACATATGGACGAAACGGGCCGGCCGTATGCGCTCGTGATGCAGAAGGGTAGTGTCAAGCCGTATGAACTGAAGGCGGGCACTGCGGCGCCGCGCGGTGCGGCGAAAGCGGCGGTGACGCGGCTCGACGGCGTTGCGCCCGACGCATTGCCGACTCGCAATGAAGCGCTGCAGCGCGTGATCGCACATGCGCCGCTCGATTCGACGGTCGTGCTCGCGTCGACCGGTTTTTGCGGCCGCGAGCTGTATGCGATCGACGACCGTGCGAACCAGCTGTATATGGTCGGTTCGATGGGCTGCCTGACGCCGTTCGCGCTCGGCCTCGCGCTGGCGCGCCCCGATCTGCACGTCGTCGCGCTCGATGGCGACGGTGCGGCGCTGATGCGCATGGGCGTATTCGCTACGCTCGGCGCATATGGCACTGCGAATCTCACTCACGTGTTGCTCGATAATGGCGCGCACGATTCGACGGGCGGCCAGGCGACGGTGTCGCCGCAGGTATCGTTCGCCGGCGTCGCGGCCGCGTGCGGTTACGCATCGGCGGTGGAAACCGATCAGCTGCGCGTGCTCGACGAGGTGCTCGCCGCGCCGCGTGCCGATGGCGTCGGCCCGCGTTTCGTGCGGCTCGCGATTCGCCGCGGCACGCCGGACGGCTTGCCGCGTCCGACGATCGCGCCGCCCGATGTCAAGACCCGTCTGATGCGCCACATCGGCGCAAGTACTGCGCAATAGCAGGCGGGACAGCCAGCATAGTCAGTAGTGAGGAGAACGTCGATGTTATTGCTGAATCCCGGCCCGGTAACGCTGAGCGCCCGTGTGCGCAACAGTCTGCTGCAAACCGATCTGTGCCACCGCGAGAGCGAGTTCTTCGATTTGCAGGACGAAGCGCGCGCACGTCTGCTGCAGATCTATGGTCTCGATCCCGCGCAGTGGACCGCGGTGCTGATGACGGGCTCCGGCACTGCCGCGGTCGAAAGCATGGTGGCCGCGCTCGTGCCCGGGAGCGGCAAGCTGCTCGTGGTCGAGAACGGTGTGTATGGCGAGCGTATCTCCGCGATCGCGACGCAATACCAGATCGCGCAGACGGTGATCAAACACGAATGGATGCAGGCGCCGGACGTGGCGCGCATTGCCGCCGCACTCGATGCCGATCGTGCGATCACGCATGTCGCCGCGATTCACCACGAAACGACGACGGGCCGGCTCAACGACCTGCGTGCGCTTGCCGCAGTATGCCGCGAGCGCGGCGTGCGCTTGCTCGTGGATGGCGTGAGCAGCTTCGGCGCCGAAGCAATCGACTTTGCCGATACGACGATCGCCGCGGTTGCGGCTACGGCAAACAAGTGTTTGCATGGCGTGCCGGGCGCGGCGTTCGTGATCGTGCGACGCGACGCGCTCGAGGTGGCCGCCAGCCGTACGTACTATCTCGATCTTGGGCGGCTTGCGCGATTGCAGGATCAGCGCAATACGCCGTTTACGCCGTCGGTGCATGCGTATTACGCGCTCGTCGAAGCGCTGCGCGAGATGGCCGACGAAGGCGGGTGGACCGCGCGGCATGCGCGCTATGCGGCGCTCGCCGAGCAGGTGCGGGCGGGATTGGCCGCGCGTGGCATCGCGAGCGTGTTGCCGGCCGACCAGTCGTCGGTCGTGCTGCGCGCATACCGGTTGCCGGGCGGGGTGGCGTATCCGCAATTGCACGATGCGCTGAAAGCGCGCGGCTTCGTTATCTACGCGGGGCAGGGTGGACTCTCTGCGGAGCTGTTCCGGATTTCGACGATGGGCGATATCCATGCGCCGGATATCGAGCGGTTATTGCAGGGATTCGATCAGTTGACGAAGTAGGCGTCGACTAAAAAGGCGCGACGAGCGAAAGCTCGTGCGGCAAAGATCGCCGGTCTCGTATCGGCGCAAGCGGACCGTCACATTGCCCTTGCGCCGATGATTCCACAGGTCGACATCGACCTTCTTCGAGCCGCGAAAGCAGCGGAAACTACGAAGCCACCTTCACCAGCACCGGCTTGTCCCGATACTGCGTCGGAAACAGCTTCTTCAGATCCTGGACCTTCGGAATATCGTTGAACGCGATATACGGCTGATCCGGGTGCAGCGTCAGATAGTTCTGGTGATACGCCTCAGCCGGATAAAACGTGCGATCCGGCTCGATCGTCGTCACGATCTTATCGGCGAACACGTGCGCGTTGCTCAACTGCGCGATATACGACTTCGCGATGCGGGCCTGCTCGGGCGTGGTCGGGAAGATCGTCGAGCGGTACTGCGTGCCGACGTCCGGCCCTTGCCGGTTCAGCTCGGTCGGGTCGTGCGCAACAGAAAAGTAAATCTGCAGGATGCGTCCGTAGCTGATCTGATGCGGATCGAACGTCACGCGCACCGATTCCGCATGGCCCGTCGTGCCCGTGCTCACCGTCTCGTACCCGGCCGCCGCTTGCGCGCCGCCGGTGTAGCCCGACACCGCGCTCGTCAAGTCGGAGGCCAAGCGGTCTTAGGAAGACAAAACATTCTACCAACTCCTTGGCTCACAGAACGACATGGCTACGATCCGACTTGACTGCCGGCGGCGGCGCCATGTGTGCCTCGTCGGCCATGACATGCCGTTGAGTGAAACCGACGCCCGCCACGAGCGCGGCGAAAAGCGCGGCAAACGGCAGGCGGCGGCGCAACCGTTGCGCAGCCGCGGCGCCCTTGCGCGAGGGTGGTTGGATAACTTCGTCCTTCATGGTCGTCTCCGTGATTGAAGCAGGGATCAACCGAACGTGAACGCGTACGCGCGCACGCCCGGGTCGAGAAAGCGGATTTCAAACGTGTGGTCGGTAATCGTGCCGCTCTGGCGGATCAGCTGATACAACCGCTGTGTCGTGACCGTGCCGGTGCCGTTCGCGTCGGTATCGCTGCCGTGATTCGAGCCCGGCGCCTTGCCGTCGATCGTCACCCGGAAGCGCACCGGCTGTCCGTTCGCAGTCGGTCCGAGCACAAGGTGCAGATCGCGTGCATGGAAGCGGAACGCAATCGCGCCGCCCGGCTGATCGAGATCGGTATGCTCGGCGCGGAGTGTCCACGTGCCGTCGAGCGCCCAGTCGTTCAGACCGAGACCATTGGCGAGCGTGTAACGGTGCGGCTTGTCGAGCACCGGTTCGCCCGGCGACGCGAAGTTCGTCGCGCGGTCGTAGCCGACGTAGGTCTCCGGCGACTGGATGTCGGCCATCCCGGGCGCTGCTTCGGCGCCCGTGCCGGGGTCCTTCACCATACCGCCCGGCAGGTTGTGCGCGCCCGCTTCGGTCAGCAGTTGACGGATCACCTGCTCGGAGCCCGCATAGTCGCCTTCGCCGAAGTGGTGCGCGCGAATCCGGCCATGCGCGTCGACGAAGTAATCGGCAGGCCAGTACTGATTGTCGAACGCGCGCCAGATCTTGTAGTTGTCGTCGATCGCAACGGGGAAGTTCACCTTCAGGTCCTTCACCGCGCGGCTCACGTTGCCGACGTCCTTTTCGAATGCAAACTCGGGCGTATGCACGCCGATCACCACGAGGCCTGCGTCCTTGTACTTGTCGGCCCACGCTTCCACGTACGGCAGCGTGCGCAGGCAGTTGATGCACGAGTAGGTCCAGAAGTCGACCAGCACGACCTTGCCGCGCAGTTGCGCCGCGGTGAGCGGCGGCGAATTCAGCCATTGCACGGCGCCGTCGAGCGACGGCAGCGTGCCTTCGACGGGCAGTGGCGCGGGACTGCCCGGTTGGGCCGCCTGGCTTGCCTGCGACATGGCCTGCGCGCCTTCGACGCCTGCCGCGGCGGCGTTGCCCGGTGCGACCGCCACCATCGCGTCCTTCGGAGTGTTTTTCCCCGGATGCAAGCGGTCGAGCACGTTCTGCTCGAGGCTATTCGTACCCGAAAGCGACAGATGCGTGAGAAAACCCGTGTCCGCATGCGCGGCAATCGCCGCGACACCTGCGAGCACGGCTACGCCGAGCCCGCGCTTGAGCCACTCGCTGATGTGCAGCGATTGCTTCATCGCGCTGAACACCTTGCCGCCGACCACGAGCGCGAGCGCGAGCGATGTCGCCGCGCCGGCCGCATACGAAAGCAGCAGCAACGACGTGTGCACACTCGCGCCTTGCAACGCGGCGCCGGTCAGGATCAGCCCGAGAATCGGGCCCGCGCACGGCGCCCACAGCAGGCCCGTCGCGACGCCGAGCAGCAGCGACGCCCAGATCGTCTCCGAGACCGTCTGTTTGTTATCGGCGCCTTGCGCGGTCTCCGAGAGCCGCGCGCCGAGCGCGACGAGCGGCCGCGTCATCGAGTCGGACAGCTTCGGCAGCAGCAGCGTCAGGCCGAACAGCGCCAGCACGACGAGCGCGGCAATGCGGCCGTACTGGTTGGCGGCGACCGCCCAGCCGCCGCCGACCGCGGCCAGCGCGCCGACCGCGCTGAAGGTCGCGGCCATGCCGGCGAGCAGCGGCAGCCCGCTTTGCAGAAACGGCTTGCCCGTGCGTGCGAACACGAACGGCAGGACCGGCAGGATGCAGGGGCTGACGATCGTCAGCACGCCACCGAGCCATGCGATCAGAAACGGAATCATCTTCGGCAACCTCGGCAAGCGATGCGCGCGCCGCATACCGGCGGCGCTCTTCCTGCCGATGCGCGGCCACGTCAGCACAACGCGGCGCCTGTGCGATCAACAGGTTCCTTTCATCGGGCAAACACGGATTTCCGCCAGTTATTCCCCGATATATCGCTTGGTCGCGTCACGCTCGCGAAAATGACAATTGCGGCACGCGCATGGATCGGCTCCGGGCGATATGCAGCGTCGAGCGTCGGGCCTTTGTTCTATCAGGTCTGCCGGTCTGGATGCGCTGCTAACGACCTTTTCGCGCCGGCGGCTCGAACTGTTCCACGAGGAAATCGATGAATGCGCGCACGCGCGCCGCCTGGTTCTGGCGGCTCGGGTAGTACACGAACAGATCGGCGTCCGGCAGCACGAAATCGGGCAGCACGACACGCAGCCGGCCGCTCTTCACATATTTTTCGAGGTCCCACTCCGAGCGGATCAGGATGCCGTGACCGTCGAGCGCCCAGCCGAGCACGATGTCGCCGTCGTTGCTCGACAGCATCCCATGCACCTTGACCGCTTCGCTGTGCTGCTCGCGCACGAAGCGCCAGATGCCGTAAGCGTCGTCGTTCTGACGGTGCACGATGCAGCGGTGATGCGCGAGATCGGCCACTTTCTGCGGCGTGCCGTTGCGTTCCAGATAGGCCGGCGACGCGCATAAAAAGCGCCGGTTCGACATGATGCGCCGCGCATTGAGGCGCTGATCGGGCAACTCGCCGAAGCGGATGGCCAGATCGAAGGCGTTTTCAATCAGATCGATCGGCCGGTCGGTCACTTCGAACTGCACTTCGACATCGGGATACGCCTTCGCAAACTTCGATACGACCGGTGCAATGGTCGTGCGGCCAAAGCCGAGCGACGCGTTCACGCGCAGCAGGCCGCGCGGCGCGGCGCCGTGGCTCGACACGGCATCCTCCATTTCCTGCACCTGCGCGAGGATGCGCGCCGCGTGCTGCAGATAGATCTCGCCTTCCGCCGTCAGGCTGACCGTGCGCGTCGTGCGGTTCACGAGCCGCACGCCGAGTTTTTCCTCCATCTGGGCGAGGCGCCGCGTCGCCGCGGGCGGCGTCAGATCGAGCGCGCGGGCCGCCGCCGAGAGGCTCTCGTGGCGTGCCAGCAGGACGAAAAACTCGAGGTCGGAGTTGATGTCGGTTTTCACTGAAACTGAATTATCAATTGAATATTGCTGAATTCTAACGCGCGTTGCCGGACGTAATCTTTCGTCTTTCAAACGTCGTATGCACCGGCAGCGTGCAGGATTTCTGGAGACCCGAATGAAGATCGTCGAGATTCGCGAAAAGACATTTCCTATTAGTTCGTCGATTCGCAATGCCTATATCGACTTCAGCAAGATGACGCTGAGCTGCGTCGCCGTGATGACCGATGTGATCCGCGACGGCAAGCCGGTGGTCGGTTTCGGTTTCAACTCGAACGGCCGCTACGGTCAGGGCACGTTGATGCGCGAGCGCTTCATTCCGCGCATCATGGCTGCCGATCCCGCGTCGCTCGTCGACGACAAGGGCACGAACCTCGATCCGCACAAGATCTGGGCGACGATGTTCACGAATGAAAAGCCAGGCGGCCATGGCGAGCGCTCGGTCGCGATCGGCACGATCGATATGGCCATCTGGGATGCGGTCGCGAAGATCGAAGGCAAGCCGCTGTTCCAGCTGCTCGCGGACCGTTACGGCAACGGCGTGCCGGACCGCAAGGTGTTCGTCTACGCGGCAGGCGGCTATTACTACCCGGGCCAGGATCACGAGAAGCTGAAGGACGAGATGCGCAGCTATATCGACCGCGGCTATACGGTCGTCAAGAAGAAGATCGGCGGCGGCTCGCTCGACGAAGATCTGCGCCGTATCGATTCGATCCTCTCGGTGCTGCAGGACGGCCAGAAGCTCGCCGTCGACGCGAACGGCCGCTTCGATCTCGACACGGCGATCCGCTATGCGAAGGCGCTGTCGCAATACGACCTGTTCTGGTACGAAGAGCCGGGCGATCCGCTCGACTTCGAACTGCAGGCGACGCTGCGCAACTACTACGACAAGCCGATGGCGACCGGCGAAGATCTGTTTTCGATGCAGGATGCGCGCAACCTGATCCGCTACGGCGGCATGCGTTCGGATCGCGACTGGCTGCAATTCGACTGCGCGCTGTCGTACGGCCTCGTCGAATATCTGCGCACGCTCGACATGCTGCACGAGCACGGCTGGTCGCGTAAGCGCTGCATTCCGCACGGCGGCCACCAGATGTCGCTCAACATCGCGGCCGGTCTCGGCCTCGGCGGCAACGAGTCGTATCCGGATCTGTTCCAGCCGTTCGGCGGCTTCCCCGATGGCGTGAAGGTCGATAACGGTTACATCACGATGCCCGATCTGCCGGGTATCGGCTTCGAAGGCAAGAGCGATCTGTATCAGCAGATGCAAACGCTGCTCGCGTAATCGCGCAGCTCGATAAAGGCCGTTTGTCCGTCTGCATCAGGAGTGCAGCGGGCAAGCGGCTTCGTCGTAACAACGGGGATCACGCGGGTACAAGCGGAAACACGATGGGCGCGAACTCCCCATTGTCATGTTCCATCGGTACGCTGGCCGCTTTTTCGGGCTGCCGGCATGCCAGCCGAAGCAGAAAGTGAGAAGGAGACCAAGGATGAGAATCAGGCAAACCCTTTCGAAGCTTTACGTGCAGGTGTTGATCGGTATCGCGATCGGCATTCTGCTCGGGCATTTCAATCCCGACGTCGGCGCGCAGATGAAGCCGCTCGGCGATCTGTTCATCAAGCTGATCCGGATGCTGCTCGCACCGATCATCTTCGCGTCGGTGGTGGTCGGCATCGCGCGCATGAACGACATCCACGAAGCAGGTCGCGTCGGCGTCAAGGCGTTGCTCTACTTTGAAATCGTCTCGACTTTCGCGCTGGCGATCGGCCTCGTCGTGGTGAACCTGATGAAGCCCGGCGTCGGCATGAACGTCGACCCGTCGCATATCGACGGCGCGGCGATCGCGTCGTACACGCACGCGGCGAAAGAGCATGGCGCCATCGCCTTCCTGACGGGCATCGTGCCGTCGACGGTGGTCGGCTCGTTCGCTAACGGCGACATGCTGCAGATCATTTTCTTCTCGGTACTGTTTGCGATCGCGCTCGCGAAGATGGGCCGGCGCGCCGATCCGTTCGTCGACATGCTCGACACGTTCCTGCACGGCATGTTCGGCGTGGTGCGCATCGTGATGTACGTCGCGCCGATAGGCGCATTCGGCGGTATCGCGTTCACGGTCGGCAAATACGGCATCGGCACGCTCAAGCAGTTCGGCGAGCTGATGCTGTGCGTATATCTGACGTCGGTCGTATTCGTCGTCGTGATTCTCGGCGTGGTCATGCGCATGTGCGGGCTGTCGCTGTGGAAGTTCCTGCGCTATATCAAGGATGAAATCCTGATCACGTTCGGCACGGCTTCGACCGAAGCGGTGCTGCCGCAAATGCTCGTGAAGATGGAGCAGCTCGGTTGCCGCAAGTCGGTGGTCGGCATGGTGCTGCCGACCGGTTACACGTTCAACGCGGACGGCACGTCGATCTATCTGACGATGGCGGCGATCTTTGTCGCGCAGGCGATGAATATCCATCTCACGCTCGAAGACCAACTGATCGTACTCGGCGTGCTGCTGTTCACGTCCAAGGGGTCGGCCGGCGTGGCGGGCGCCGGTTTCGTCGCGCTCGCGGCGACGCTCGCATCGATGCATCAGATTCCGGTAACGGGCCTCGTGCTGCTGCTCGGTGTCGATCGGTTCCTGAACGAAGCGCGCGCGGTGACGAATCTGATCGGCAACGGCGTGGCAACGCTTGCCGTCGCGCGCTGGGAAGGCGCGCTCGATCGCGCGACCGCGACGGCGGTGCTCGACGGTCGAATCGATCCCGATAACGACGACGGTTCGCCGCAAACGGTTGGTTTCGACTCGGTAACGGTGCAAGGCCGTTGATCGCGCAACGAATGCAGCGCAGATGAAAAAAAGCGCATGACCAGCAGCAAACAGTAGCAAACAGTAGCAAACAGTAGCAACGTGACCGGTCTTTCACGGCCCGGTCACGAACCTCATCGATACGCTTCGGCGCAACGTTTTTTTTCCCGCTGAAAGCCTCAAGTTTGGCGTGCCAGTGCCGTTGTAAGCAGCGGTAGACCAGGCCGTTTCTACGATCGTTCGATCGCTGCCCGGTTCGTCCAGAACAACTCATTTGGTCAATCATGTTTGCACGCCTTTCGATTTCCGCCCGGCTTTGGGCCACCACCACAATACTCGGCGTACTGATCGTCGCACTCGGACTGCTCGCGCAATTCGGCATGCAGGATCTGAGCGGCGATCTCGACTTCGCGTACTCGAACCAGCTTGCTTCGTCGATCGCGCTGGCCAAATCGAACCTGAATCTGACGATCACGCGCACGACGCTCGATCGCGCGCTGCTGCATCCCGAAGCGCCCGATGCACCGAAGCTCATCGACAAGGCCGCGAGCTACCTCGCGATTTCAGACGAGGCGTGGAAGGACTACAACGCGCTGCCGCACGAAACCGAAGAGCAGCGTCTTGCCGACGCGGCCAACGCGGCGCGCAACGCGATCGTCCAGAATGCGCTGCTGCCGCTGATGGATGCGATGAGGAAAGGCGACAGCAAGACGGCCGACGACATCGCGATGAACGTCATCATCAAGTACACGGTGCCGCTCGCGAAGTCGTGGGACGCGCTGCAGCAATGGAAGCTCGAGCGCGGCAAGCGCGCGTTCGATGATGCACAGAGCCAGTTCCGCATGCTGCGCACGATCGGCATCGTGCTGATCCTGATCGGCATGGGCGCCTGTGTGCTGTGCGCGAATGGCCTGAACCGTTCGATTTCGCGGCCGCTCGCCACGGTGCTCGAGCAGTTGCGACGCATCGCGAGCGGCGATCTGACGGGCCGTCTCGACGTGCGTTCGCAAGACGAGATGGGCAAGCTCGTCGAAGGCTTGAAGACGATGCAAGGCGGGCTCGCCGATACGGTTCGCCAGGTCACGCATAGCTCCGAATCGATCTCCACCGCGACGCGCCAGATCGCGGCCGGCAACGGCGACCTGTCGCAGCGCACCGAAGAGCAGGCCGCTTCGCTCGAAGAAACGGCGGCGAGCATGGAGCAACTGACGGCAACGGTCAAACAGAATGCCGACAACGCCCGGCAGGCGCAGGATCTGGCCGGCAAGGCAAACGTTATCGCGGGACGCGGTGCGACGGTCGTCGGCGATGTCGTCGAGACGATGGGCAGCATCGATCGCAGCTCGCAGAAGATCGCCGACATCACGGGCGTGATCGAAGGCATCGCGTTTCAGACCAATATCCTCGCGCTGAATGCGGCGGTCGAAGCGGCGCGCGCGGGCGAAGAGGGCCGCGGCTTCGCCGTCGTCGCGGGCGAGGTGCGCAGCCTCGCACAGCGTTCGTCGGCGGCAGCCAAGGAAATCAAGGAACTGATCGGCGACTCGGTCGAGCGTGTCAATGCCGGCGCGCGCCTCGTCGGCACCGCGGGCGAAACGATGGAAGAACTGCGTCAGTCGATCGCGCACGTGACCGCGATCATGGACGAAATCGCCGCCGCGTCCGAAGAGCAGCGCGACGGCATCGAGCAGGTCAACCGCGCGGTGACGCAGATGGATCAGGTGTCGCAGCAGAACGCGGCGCTCGTCGAACAGGCCGCGGCGGCCGCTGCCGCGCTGGACGAGCAGGCGCAATCGCTGCGCAAGGCGGTGTCGGTATTCCGGCTCGGTTGAGCGGCGCCACGCCGTTATCGGCTGTCGCAACGTTGCGATAGCCGACGTTCCGATGCGTTGCTGAGCGGTCAATACGTGACGCGCGTGATGCCGTCGCTCGACAGCAGGCGCACACGTTGGCCGGGACGGAACACGCCGTCGTCGGTATTTTGCGTGATCGCGCGCCACGCGCCGTCGTCGAGGCGCACGGTGATTTCCTGACCGTGCTGCTGCGCGAGTTTGTGCTGCACCTCGCTGCCGGCCACCGCACCCGCGACGCCGCCGAGTACGCCCATCAGCAGCGAGCCGTGTCCCCGGCCGATCGCGCTGCCCGCCACACCCCCCAGCAGACCGCCGCCAACTGCGCCAGGCACGCCGGGCTGGCCATTGTTCGCGTCGATCGTCACGTTGCGCACAATTTCGACGGTGCCCATGCGGATAGTCTCTTCGCGTTGCGTCTGCGCTGCGCCGTAGATGCCGGGCGAACCGGCGGGCGACGCGCAGCCGGAGAGCGCGAACGCGCAGATCAGTGTCGTGGTGCCGGCGAGAACCGGTGAGCGTTTCATTTTTTCCCTTGTTGCGCCATCGGTGCCACCCGGTCGGGCGCTTCCCCCACGCTTCATTGACGATTGCGGGGTAGCGGCGCCGAATGAGCCCACAATGAGGGGACCACGCGCCGAGCGAGCGCGGGGCGCGGCGCGGGCTTGCCCCGCGCGGACTGGAACGGAGCGCCTGCCTTGCGGTAAATCGCGCCGCGTTGGCGCCGGCCCCGCGCGAAAACAGGAAAGTTGCGCGCATCGAATCGTGGAACACCGTTTGCTACCGCATGCATGGCTGCGAATTTACGCAGTAGATTTTGCGCAGTGTGTAGCAAACGGCCGCGGGGCAGGCGGCACGAAAAGCACGCTGGCATGCTCGCTCACCCAAATCAGGCCAGCCACGCACAGGCCCGTAGTTGCCGTGCGCAGCAAAACGGCGACTCGTGGCGGAAACGGCCGGGACTCGACTAACCAGAAGATGGGAGGCGTTGTGGCGTCAACAAAAAGGACCGGCCAGGTGGTTGGCTCGATGAATATGCGCGGAAAGCACCGGCGCGAGAAAAACAGGCCCAGGGCGGGCGTGGGCAATGCGGCATTCTGGGCGACGGCGACCGCCGCCGCGGCATTGGCGGCACCGGGCGCCTATGCGCAAACGCCGTCGCCGCTCGGCGAATGGCAATATTCGGCCGGCATCCCGCTCGAGAAACTGTACGAGCCGAAGCTGCCGACCTGGGAAACGCGCGTCGGTGCGGGCATGACGTTCGAGCCGCGCTACGACGGGTCGTCACGCTATCACATCCTTGCGGGCCCGAGCCTCGATATCCGCTACAAGGATCTCGCGTTCCTTTCGACCGGCGAAGGCCTCGGCGTCAACGTGCTGCAGGGCCAGAACTGGCGCACGAGCGTCGCCATGGTGTATGACCTCGGACGGCGCGGCCACGACGATCCGCAGCATCTGAACGGTCTTGGCAATATCAACCCGGCGCCCGAGATCAAGCTCGCGGGCGAGTATGTGATCTCGAAGGAGTTTCCGTTGACGTTCCGGACGGCGATCACGCGCAGCCTCGGCGGGTCGAACGGCTGGGTCATGGATCTCGGCGCCTATATGCCGATGCCAGGCAGTTCGGAGTCGTTCTTCTGGTTCGCGGGCCCGTCGGTGACGTTTGCCGATTCGACCTATATGAACAGCTGGTTCGGCGTGAATGCCGCGCAATCGGCCGCGTCGGGCTTGCGCCGGTACGATGCGAGCGCGGGCCTCAAATCGGCGGGGTTCGGCATCACGATGATCTGGTTCGTCAACAAGCACTGGTTCGTGACGGCCGACGGCGCGCTCAAGCGGTTGCTCGGCAGCGCGGCGAACAGCCCGATCATCCAGACGAAAACCGGCGGCGTCTGCGATATCTCGCTCAACTATCAGTTCTGATGCCGTTCTGACGCGTGGCGTTCGACGTGGGTGAAGCGGCTTGCGCGCGACTGCGCAAGCCGCTTCGTCAGCGCCTGGACGCAGATGGCCAGTGCGGCCGCTTGCGCGAATGCCGGGAGGGCGGGCTCGCGCGTCAGCGCGAACGACAGAACGAGGCAGAACGCACCGAACGAGAAGCGGCCGGCGACCATGCCGCGCAGCAGCGCGATCACGAACGCCGGACCGTGCGCGCGGTGCGACGACACGGACAGCACGACGCCCATCAGCGGAAACACGGCCAGCACGCCGCTCCAGCCCGCGCCGAGCCGCCCCGATAGCGCGGTGACGATCAACGTGAGCGCGATGCCTGCGAGCATCCGGCCCGCGAGGTCGATGCGCGTGAGCGGCGCGCCGATCGCGGCCGCGCGGCTCCTTGGCAAAAACGCATTGCCGAAGCCGACGCCGAGCGCGGCTGCGCCGAGCGCCCATGCGGTCGATGCGTACCATGCCGACCATGCGAACGCGCCGGACGAAATGGGCAGCAGCGCAAGCGCGTTCGCACAGGCGAACCACGCGGCGAGTCCGGCGGCGAGCGCGACGCGCCAGTGCGCAACGCCGCACGTCCACGCGTAGCCGAAATTGAACGCTTCCGATGCGAGAATCGCCGCCAGCGACAGCGTGGCCGCATGCGCACCGAACGAAGGACCGTGCTGCAGCACGAGCAGGTAGAGAATCGGGCCGGCTACGACCGGCAAACCGGCGAGCCATCCGGCGACCGCCGGTCCCCACCATTTGCCCGACATCGAGACGATCAGCAGGAAAGAGGGAACCAGCGTGAGCTTGAGAGCAAGCATGTCGAACGCGCGGATTTTAAAGCCGGAGTATACCTGTCGGGGCCTGCCGGAAATGCATCGTCGGACGACGCTTCTGTTTGCCGGCACGCGGCGTACGCGGCAGATGGCCGTGCGAGCGGCAATAACTGCAATAACGGCAATCAACGAAACCAGCCTGCGGATTGAACGCCCATGCTTTCAGACTCTTTTCGCGTCGAGACGATCGACGCACCCGACGATCTCGACGCAGCCACCGCGGCGCTCGTGCTCGCGAATGTCGAAGATCCTGTCGTGCGATGGGTGTTCGACACGCCGCTGCGCATGCTGACCTATGCGACGCAACTGTTTCGCGTGCTGGTCGCGAATGCGTTCGCTTCGGCCGCGTTGCAGCGGACCGACGACGGCCTTGCGGTCGCCTGCTGGCGGCCGCCGGGCGTCCACCACGACGACGGCGCGATCGCCGCGATTCTGCAGCAGGGATGCGCGCCGGACAAGCTCGAGACGTTCGGCGGCGTGGCCGCAGAACTCGAACGCTACGAGCCGGAAGGGCCTTTCTGGTATCTGTCGGCGCTCGGCGTCGATCCAGCCGCACAGAATCGCGGGCGCGGTGCGTTGCTGCTGCAGGCTCGCCTCGCTCAATGCGATGCGGCGCGTCTGCCCGCGTATCTGTGGTCGTCCAACGAGCGCAATGTGCCGTTCTACGAGCGACACGGCTTCGAAGTGCAGACGATGCTGCGCGTAAGCACCTGTCCACCGATGATTCCCATGGTGCGCCGCGCGCGTTGAGCGGCGTTGGGTTGCGATATGCCGCAATGAGCCGCGATCAGCCGCGATGAGCCGCGAGACGGCTCGACAAGCCGCCTGGACAAGCCGCCTCAAGCGCAGGCAGGCGTCCGTGCGGCTACACGGGGTCCTTGTCGGGAGGCCCTTCGGGGCGCTGCGGTTCGTCGTTGTGATGGCCGGGCGACGGCGGCGTGAGCGGATCGCCTTCCGGGTCGCGCGTCGGGTCCGCGAGCGGTTCGGGAATCGGAGCGGTGTGCATGCGGCAAATCATGGCGTTACCTCGTGCTTGCCTTGTATCGGTTAGCCAGATGCGGGGAGCAACGTGGCCGGATTGCTGATCGATGCCCGATGCGCTTTCCTGCAACAGATAGCGTAGGCGATCAGGGTCGAACCTGCTCGGGCTTTGCTCGATCGAACGTGCAGCCCGTGTCGTGTGCCGCGCGCACGGCGCACCGGTATCCATTCGCGCGCCTCGAAGCGCGGCCTTCATCTGCCCGTGCGATGCTCGCCGGCCGAGCGCCGCGCCGTATCGAGCCGCCAGTAACGTTCGCCTGCAAACACGTCGGCGTAACCTTCGGGACCGAACGCGCGTAGCTGGCTCGTGTACGCGCTGATGGCTTCGCGCTTTATCAACGCCCGGCGCTCGCAGTCGAGCGTGTGGTCGGCAACCGGATGCGCGGGCGTTGCGACGATGCCGCGCTTCGCGAGGTCGATAAGACGCTGCTGAACCTGACCCGGCATCGGCCGGTAGATCGCTTCCTCGTATGCGAACCACGTCAGATGCGAGAGCCGCGGCAGGATTTCGCAGCATGCGTCGAACACGAGCCGGTGATCGGCGTGAAAAAGCCCGAGCGGCATCAGCAGCGTGTTGGCGGTCGAGCCGTAAATGGTCTCTTCGAGCGCGGCGGCGAGCTTGCCGATCGACGGCGAATCGAGATACTGCGCATCGCGAAACGGCAGCCGTACCGGTATTGCGTCGAGCACCGCGAGCGCGTTGTCGTCTTCGATCGTGCGCGCATGGACGGATTCGTACGCGCCGGCAAAGCCGGCTTTCGTATCCCATTCGGTACACATGTCATGCTCGGGCGGCGCGGCGAACACGGTGCAGACCGCGGCATCGGGAGAGGTGGCGAGCAACGCGCCGCAACTGAACACGGCGTCGTCGAAATGCGGGGATACGACAAAGAGACGCGGATTGGTTTCGCTCATGGTTTGTGAGTGGACGGACCTGCCGGGGTGGTGGGCGGGCGGCCATCGTGGCGCTATGCGGCCGCGGCTCCTCACCAGCTTAGATGCAAAACCGGCGCGCTGCTGCGGGTTTTATCGGCCGACAATTGCCGGTTCGCCCGTAGGGAGCGCAAGCGTTGTGCCTGTGGAGGGAGAGAGATGAAACGGGCGCGCTGCCCGTTCCCGGTCGCAGAGAGCCGACGGCGCGGATTGCCGGTTCCATAGCGGTTGTAGCCGGTTGATAGCGGCCCGGGAGCGTTTCAGTCGCGGCTTAGCTTGCGCAGATCGTCCGGTGTGTCGACATCGGCCAGCACGCCCGCATCGTCGAGGTCGAGCCGCGTCACCGCGTGCAGCGCGAACAGGGCGCGGGCGCCCGTGTCGCCGTCGAGCGCGAGCAGCGCGTCGCGATGGGCAGGACCGAAGCCTGCCGGATGGCCGCGCTGCCCGCGGTAATACGGCGCCACGATCGATGCACCGTCATCGAGCGTGCGCGCGACCGCTTCGATCGTGGCGACCGCGATGCGCGGCATATCGGCCAGCGCCACGATCCAGCTTTCGGCGTCGTCGCTGGCCGCGACGCCGGCGGCGAGACTTGCGCCCATGCCGCGTTCGGCGTCCTTCGAAAACACGACGTCGCAGCCGGCGTCGTTGAGCACGCGGGCGAGCGGGTCGGAGCCGGGCCGCACGACCGCGATCACGCGCGGCACGACAAGCAGCAGCCGGTGCGCGGCTTCATGCGCGACCGGCGTGCCGTCGGGCAGACGGGCAAGCAGCTTGTTGTGGAGGCCGTCCGGATCGAAGCGCGATCCATAACCGGCGGCGAGCAGCACACCGGTCGCGAGCGACGCATAAGCCATGGGCGGCACCGGAAGAAGGGAATGAACCCGATTGTGCGGCGCAACCGGGTGCCACGCAAGTCGCATAACGGCTGCGCACCGGCGCTCGCGCTAGACGAAATGCCGCTGCATGCCGGGCATCACCTTGTCGAGGGTGATCGGCAGGTCGCGTACGCGCACGCCGCTCGCGTGATAGACCGCGTTCGCGATCGCGGCCGGCACGCCGGTGATGCCGATCTCGCCGATGCCCCTGACGCCGAGCGAGTTGATGTGCGGATCGGGCTCGTCGAGCATGACGACATCGAGTGCGTTGACGTCCGCATTGACCGGCACATGGTATTCGGCAAGATTCGCATTCGTGATGCGGCCGACGCGCGGGTCGAGCGTGCTTTCTTCCTCGAGCGCCGCACCGATGCCCCAGACGATGCCGCCCATCAGCTGGCTGCGCGCGGTCTTTTGGTTGAGCACGCGGCCAATGTCGTAGACCGCCGTGACGCGCGCCACGCGTATCGTGCCGAGGTCCGCATCGACGTGCACTTCGGCAAACACCGCGCCGAACGAATGAAACGAATAGCGTTGCCGCTCGTCGCCCGCTTTCGCGCTGGCGGTCGCCTCGATCGGCTGGCCGCCGGCGCGCGCGAGCACGGCCGCGGCCGGGTCGCGTTTGGACGGATCCTTGCGGCTGACGACCCAGCCTTTTTCGACCGTGACGTCCGCGACATCGGTGCCGAACACCGGCGAGGCCCTGTCGGCCAGCGCGAGCGCGATCAGTTTGTTGCGCACTTGCGTCGACGCGTCGCGCACGGCGGGCGATACGCTTGCGGCCGAGCGCGAACCGCCCGAGCCAGGCGCGTTCGGCAGCGTCGAGTCGCCGAGCGCGAAGCGGATGTTCTGCGTCTCGAAGCCCAACGCATCGGCGGCGACCTGCGTCATCACCGTGTAGGTGCCGGTGCCGATGTCCTGCGTGCCGGATGCGACGAATGCCGTGCCGTCCGGCAGGATGCGCGCGAGCGCCGCCGCTTCGCTGCGGTTCGCCGGATACGTTGCGGTCGCCATGCCCATGCCGATCAGCGTGTTGCCGGAGCGCATCGAGCGCGGCGCGCCGCTGCGGCGCGACCAGCCGAAACGTTGCGCGCCGATCTCGTAGCATTTGCGCAGTGCTTTGCTCGACCACGGTTTGCCTTCCTGCGGGTCGAGCTCCGCGTAGTTTTTCAGACGCAACTCGAGCGGGTCCATGTTCAGCGCGACCGCGAGTTCGTCCATCGCCGACTCGAGCGCGAACGAGCCCGTCGTTTCGCCCGGCGCGCGCATGAAAGTCGGAGTGCCGACGTTCAGCTGCACGAGCCGGTGCGTCGTGACCTGATTCGGTACCGCGTAAGACATTCGCGTGACCATGCAGCTGGTCTCGGTCCAGTCTTCGAACACCGAGGTGGCCGAGATGCTGTCGTGGCGCATCGCGGTCAGCGTGCCGTCGGGTTTCGCGGCGAGCACGAAGTGCTGCTCGGTGCGCGGCCGCGCACCGACCGGCCCGAACATCTGCGGCCGCTCGAGCGCGAGCCGCACGGGGCGGCCCGTCTGCTTCGCGGCCATCGCGCACAGTGTGACATGCGACCACGACGAGCCCTTGCAGCCGAATCCGCCGCCGATGAACGGCGAAATCACGCGCACGTTATCGACCGGCATGCCCAGCGCTTTTGCGACCGCGACCTTCGCGCCGGTCACGCCTTGCGTCGAATCGTAGAGCGTCAGATGCGGACCGTCCCACACGGCCATCGTCGCGTGCGGCTCCATCGGATTGTGCGTTTCCATCGGCGTCGTGTAGACCGCGTCGACGCGTACCGTGCCTTCGCGCAGGCCGGCGTCGAGATCGCCGCGCTTCGTATCGGTTTGACGCCCCTGCGGATTGTCGGGCGCATGCATGCGCGCTTTCGCCTGCGTGAAGTCGAGCGCGGCCGGCTGGCTTCGATACGCGATACGCAGCTGATGCGCGGCGTCGGTCGCATGCTCGAGCGTATCCGCGACGACGACCGCGACCGGCTCGTTGCTGTAGCGCACCTGATTGTCCTGCAACAGCGAAAGACGCCGGCCCGCGGGCGGCGCGAAGCCGGCCGTGCCATTCTGCGGCAGGCGCGGCGCGTTCTGGTACGTCATCACGAGCAGCACGCCCGGCAGCGCCTGGGCGCGGCTCGTGTCGATCGACGCGATCGTGCCGTTCGCGATCGTGCTCGTGACGAGCACCGCGTGCGCGAGCCTTGCTTCGGGAAACTCGGCCGCGTAGCGGGCGCCGCCGGTCACCTTGAGCACGCCGTCGGTGCGGTCGAGCGGGTAGCCGATCATGTTCATGCGAGACCTCCCGCGTCATCCGCAGCCAGGGGGGAGGCCGGGTTGGCGGCCTGCTTGACGGCGCGCACGATGGCGCGCTGCGCGAGTTCGATCTTGAAGGCATTGTCGCGCTGCGCGCGCGCGTCGGCGAGCGCCGCGGAGGCGGCCTCGCGCAACCTCGCATCGGTCAGCGGACGGCCGTTCAGCGCCTGTTCCGCGGCGCTTGCGCGCCACGGCTTGTGCGCGACGCCGCCGAGCGCGATGCGCGCGTCTTTCACCGTGTTGCCGTCCATCTGCAGCGCGGCTGCGACCGAGACGAGCGCGAACGCATAGCTCGCGCGATCGCGCACTTTCAGGTAATGCGCGTGGTCGCCGAAGAGCGGTGGCGGCAGATCGACCGCGAGGATCAGCTCGCCCATTTGCAGCGTCGTATCGAGGTCCGGGCGAGCGCCGGGCAGACGGTGAAATTCGCCGATCGGCACCGCGCGTTCGCCGCTCGGGCCGCGCACGCGCACGACCGCGTCGAGGGCCGCGAGCGCGACGCTCATATCCGACGGATTGACCGCGATGCATTGCGGGCTCGCGCCGAGAATCGCGTGCGTGCGGTTCAGGCCTTCGAGCGCGGCGCAGCCGCTGCCGGGCAGGCGCTTGTTGCATTGCGCGAAGGCCGTGTCGTAGAAATACTGGCAGCGCGTGCGCTGCATCAGATTGCCGCCGACGGTGGCCATATTGCGCAGTTGCGGCGATGCGCCTGCGAGAAAGGCTTGCGAAAGCAACGGGTACCGTTCGCGCACGAGCGCATGATTCGCCGCGTCCGTGTTGCGCACCAGCGCGCCGATGCGCAGCCCGCCGTCGGGCAGTGTCGCGACCGTGTCGAGGCCGCCGATGCGCGTGATGTCGATCAGCCGCATCGGCCGCGATACACCGCCTTTCATCAGGTCGAGCAGGTTGGTGCCGCCGCCGATATACATCGAGCCTGGCTCCTGCGCGGAGCGTAATGCGCCGTTCACGTCGGCGGCGCGTTCATAGGAAATCGGGTCCATGAGCGCTCCGTTACGCGTGAGTGGGGATGTGAGCCGGGACGAGGCCGATGGTATCGCCGCTGCCGTCGTGCCCGGCGCTGCTGCTGGCCGTGCCGCCGGCATTCGCTGCGCGCACGGCTGCGACGATATTCGCGTAGGCGCCGCAGCGGCAGAGGTTGCCGCTCATGCGCTCGCGGATTTCGTCGTCGGTCAGTTGCATCGGGCGGCGCCGCACGTCCGCGGTGACGGTGCTCGCCGTGCCCGCGCCGAATTCGCCGAGCATCGCGGTCGCCGAACACAACTGGCCAGGCGTGCAGTAACCGCATTGAAATGCATCGTGCTCGATGAACGCGCGTTGCAGCGGGCTCAGCGTGCCGTTTTGCGCGAGGCCTTCGACGGTCGTGATCTTTTCCCCTTCATGCATGACCGCAAGCGTCAGGCACGCATTGATGCGGCGTCCGTCCGCGAGCACCGTGCACGCGCCGCATTGCCCGCGATCGCAGCCTTTCTTCGTGCCCATCAGGCCTGCGTATTCGCGCAGCGCGTCCAGCAGCGTCACGCGCGGTTCGAGTTGCAGCGTGTATTCGCGGCCGTTGATATCGAGCTTCACCGGCCGCGCGGCAACGGGCGCGGGCGGCGGTGCTGTCGCAGCGCCCGGTTGCGCGGGCTGCGTCTGTGCATGCAGATGCGGCGCGGCGCCGACGGTCGCGGCGGCCGCCGCCGATTGCAGGAAGCGGCGGCGCGACGGTTGGGCGGGAGACGCGCCGGCGGTCCCGGCAGTGTCGTCGTGCGCATTCTCGTGGTCGAGAGCGTGATCGTTAAACATGGTGTTCTGTTTGCTCCAGGAAAGGCCATTGCAAACTCGCGAAGCATCGGGCGCGTTGCCTTGAGCGGCGAGCACGCCACGCGGGGCGATGGCCCGGCGGTAGTGGACGGAAACCGGAATAGCAATTTCGATGCCCCACGCCCGCTCTGCGAGACGCGTGGCGCGCGCGACGTGCGACCGGCATGAAAGCCGGGGCGGGCAACAGCGGAAGGACGAATACGGAAGCCTGAATCGGCACGCGCTTCAACGCAGCACGTTGCACGCAACAAAGTCAAAAGTAAATAGGCGCACCAGAGTCTTGCGCGATTGAAAGTCAAAGTTCACGCGGAGCGTGCGTCATGACAGCCGTGTTAGACACGGTTGAAAAGAATGTGATGCACAAAGCACAGCAGGCCATGCATCCTCGGCATAGCTGCACGTGGCGCGTCGTCGTTGCCGTATGTCCGCTGCATAAGGGCCTGTGCGCTCGTTTCAGCCATCGGGCCGGAATCGAAGCGTCGGATGCACTCGCATCTGGCAAACGGCCCGTGAGCCGATCGAGCAGTTTCATGAGCCGACGCGCCATTCACGCCAAACGGGCGTCCCCCTAAAGTTCAACCCATGCCGTCGCAGACGGTTCACACCAAACCGAAGGGGATTTGTGATGAAACGCTTGAACAAGGCTCTGATCGCTGCTTCATTCGTTGTCCTTCCGCTTGTCGGCCATGCGGCAGACAACGCGCCGCTGACGCGCGCACAGGTCCGCGCCGACCTGATCTCGGCTGAACAGAATGGGACGTATCCGCTGAGCAAGGTGCACTATCCGGATCCCGGCTGGAATCCGTCGGCGGTCTACGTCGCGAACAAGGCCGCTCAAAAGATGGCGCAGCAAGCGGCGAACCGCGAGGCAAGCGGTGCGGATACCAGCGCGAACGCCAGCGTGGCCGCATCGTCGTACGGCGGCTCGGGCTTCGGCAGCTCCGCGCAAGGGGCGCGCTTCGATAGCGCCGATCTTGGGCGGGCATATCCGGTCAACCTGTATCGCCATCATTGAGTTGAGACCGGATTCGTGCCGATGCAGGCAACGGAGCTCGCGTGTCGATTCGTTATGCGAACCAGACGGCCGACTCAATCCTGTGTCTGCATGATGCGCGATGCGACGTGAACGCTTTTGCATGATGCGCCAGACAGTATGCGCCATGCCTGGGGCAGGGTTGATAGTGAATCCATGTCAACTCTGTCATGAATGGAAGCCTGATTGTTATTGCGGTCATGTTCCGTAAAATTCACGTCGCATCAGACCCGCAATCTGTAACGATGCCGAAGCCTGCTCGATATGAACGAGATGGCTTTCGCCGATTTGTTGAGGACGAGATGGATTTGTCTGCCGTTGAGGCGTTTGTGCGTGCCGCTGAAGCCAGGAGTTTTACCGGCGCAGCCAAACAGATGGGGTTGACGGCTTCCGGCGTCAGCAAGGCGGTCAGCAGGCTCGAATCGCAAACCGGTGTCGTGCTGTTGCATCGCTCGACGCGAAGTGTCGGGCTGACCGCGGAAGGGGCCGTGTTTTTCGATCGATGTCGCGAGATTCTCGCCGGTCTCAAGGATGCTGAGGCGGCGTTGCAACAGTCCGCTCAAGTGCCGTCCGGCCGCTTGCGGATTGCGGCGCCAATGGCATTTGGCCGGTCGGTGCTGATGCCAGCGCTTGTCGCGTTCAAGCGGCAATTTCCCGACATCACGGTCGAAACGAGCTTCTCGGATGTGATGCAGGACATCATCGAGGAAGGTTTCGATATCGCGGTGCGCATCGGCGATCTGCCGTCGAGCCGTCTGATTGCGCGCGAGGTCGGCTTTGCGCACTGGGTGGCTTGCGCGAGCCCCGAGTATCTGAACGAGTACGGCAGGCCTCGGACTCCTGACGATCTCGCCGAGCACGATTGCGTGGCGTATATGTCGCCCGATACCCGGCGTTGCCGCGACTGGCACTTCATGTCCGGCAGCCGCGACTGGACCGTGCGCGTCGGCGATACCGCGCGCCAGGTGGTCGACCAGTGCGATGCGCTGATCGACGCGGCGCTCGCCGACTCCGGCATCGTCTACGTGCACAGCTATATCGCAGCGGACCACCTGCGCACGGGCAGGCTCGAGCGCGTGCTCGACGGCTACAACACGCCGAGGCGCACGGTTCACATCATCTATCCGACCTTGCGGCAGCTTTCGCCGAAGGTCCGCTCGTTCGTGGACTTCGCAGTGGAGGCGATCGCGGGTTGCAATGCGCTGTATCGGCCGAGCGAAGAACTCGACGTGGCGTGACGAACGCGGCGCAGCTTTGCCCGGTCGCACACGGCTGTGCCGTGGGTGCGTGGGCTGCGTGGCGCGCATTCGCAGCGCAATCGCGCCGTTGCTGCGTGCGCTCGTGCCGCGATCGTCAATCGATGCCGTGAAACACCGCGTCGTCCGGGCCGAGATACGCGGGCGGACGCCAGGCCGCATCGCGCATCGAATGCTGCACGAGCGTCTCGACGCCGAGCAGCACCGCGAAAATTGCCATGCGCACGGGAATGCCGTTGTCGGTCTGCCGGAAGATCGCGAGCCGCGAATCGTGGTTCAGGTCGGTGCTGAGGTCGTTCGCACCGGGACGGCTATCGCGCGGCAGCGGGTGCATGATCAGCGTGTCGGGGCCGCATGCGCTGTCGACGAGTGCCTGGTTGATCTGGAAATCGGGCGTGTAGCCTTCGAACGATTCGTCGGTGAAGCGCTCTTTCTGGATACGCGTCGCATAGACGACGTCCGCGCCGCGCAAGCCGCTTGTCAGATCGTGCGTCTGTTCGATCACGTGGCCGTTGCGCGAGATCTGCTCGACGATATACGTCGGCATTTCGAGCATCGGCGGCGAGATCAGCGTGAACTTGATGCCGCGATAGAGCGCGAGCAGCTTCACGAGCGAATGCACGGTGCGCCCGTACTTGAGATCGCCGACCAGCGCGATATGCGCGCCGTCCACAATCTTGCCGAGACGCGAGAACTCGCGCTGGATCGTGTAGAGGTCGAGCAGCGCCTGGCTCGGATGCTCACCGGGCCCGTCGCCGCCGTTGATCACGGGCACGTTGGTCGCGCGCGCGAATTCGGCGACCGAGCCTTGCTCCGGGTGGCGGATCACGAGTGCGTCGACATAGCCGCTCATGACGCGGCTCGTGTCGTAGATCGACTCGCCCTTGGCCATCGACGAAAACGTGAAGCCGGTCGTGTCGCACACCGAGCCGCCGAGCCGGCAAAACGCCGCGCCGAAGCTCACGCGGGTACGCGTGCTCGCTTCGAAGAACAGGTTGCCGAGCACGGCGCCTTCGAGCACGCGCGAGATTTTTCTGCGGCGCGCGATCGGCTGCATGATGTCCGCGACGCGAAACAGCGCCTCGACCGAATCGCGCGAGAACTGGTCCACCGACAGCAATTGCGGCTTGCCTTCGAACAGGAACTGGCTCGCCAGCGTCGGGCGGCGGGAATCTACGCTTTGCGTATATCTTTCGGGTGCGTCGCCGCTCACGACGATTTCCGAGACGAAGCGCTCGACGATTTCCGGCATCGCGCGCGACTCCTGCGAGTCGTCGGGCAGCAGCCAGGTGTCGAGCGCGCGGCGCGACACGCCGATGCGGCTGGCGAAGCCGTCGCGAGTCAGGTTCATGCGACGCATCGCATCGCGCAGAAAGGCTTGTTGCGGAACGCTCATTCGGGCACCTCGTCCAGTCGGACCGACGTTGAGATCGACGTTGGTTGTTTCGTCAGCGGATATACGCGATGCGTATATTAATGCGCTGGCGCCCGAAGTCAAGGAAATACCGAAAAAGCCGGCGCGGCGAGCCGCGCCCGCCCGCTCAGTTGAGCAGCGCGGATGCGCCGCGGTGGCTCCGGATCTGCTGGTGCATCAACGCGCCGAACGCGTCGGCCGTCAGCGGACGGCCGAGCAGGAAGCCCTGCATCTCGTCGCATTGCATGTGTTTGAGCTTGTCGTACTGCGACTCGGTTTCGACGCCTTCTGCCACCACGTCCATTTCGAGCGAGTGCGCGAGGGCGATGATCGCCGACACGATCGCCTGGCCTTCGTGGCCGTCGTCGTCGAGACCGTTCGTGAAGAAGCGGTCGATCTTCAGCTGCTTGACGCGAAAACGCTGCAGGTACGCGAGGCTCGAATAGCCGGTGCCGAAATCGTCGATCGAGATGTCGAAGCCCGCCTGCTGGAACTCGTGGATGGTCGCGATCGTTCTAGGCGCGTCCTGCATCGCGACGCTTTCGGTGATTTCGAACATCAGTTGCGCGCACGCGACCTGTTCGGCACGCGCGATGTCAAGAATGGTCGGCACGAGTTCGGGCTGGATCAGCTGGCGCGGCGACAGGTTGACCGCTACTTTCATCGGCGGCAGGCCGGCGGCTTCCCAGCGCCGGATCTGGCGGCAGGTTTCGCGCACGACCCAGTAGCCGATCTGCACGATCTGGCCCGAACGCTCGGCGATCGGAATGAAGTCGACGGGCGCAAGCTGGCCGAATTCAGGATGGTCGAGCCGCAATAGTGCTTCGGCGCCGGCGACCTCGCCGTTGTCGCCGCGGAATTTCGGCTGGAAATGCAGCGCGAAGTAACCTTTGCCGAGACCTTCGTGCAACGCGCGCTGGATTTTCAGCGTTCGCATCGCGGCCTCGTTCATGCGCGCTTCGAAGAAGCGGTAGATGCCGCGGCCTTCGCGCTTCGCTTCGTACATTGCGGCGTCCGCGTGGCGCAGCAGCGTGTCGACGCTGTCGCCGTCCTGCGGGAACAGCGCTACGCCGATGCTCGGCATGACCTGCAGCGGCTGGCCATCGGCGACGATGCCGTCGCGCATGCGCGCGAGCACGGCGTCGGCCATCTGCGCGGCATCCTGTGCCGACGTCAGGTCTTCGGCAAGAATCACGAACTCGTCGCCGCCCAGACGCGCGACCGTGTCGGCTACGCGCACCGATTGCAGCAGACGCAGCGCGAACGCCTTCAGCACTTCGTCGCCGAACGCGTGGCCGAGCGAGTCGTTGATCGTCTTGAAGCCGTCGAGGTCCATGAACAGAAGCGCGAACGGCTTATGGCGCGCGCGCGACACGTCGATCGCACGCCCGATCCGCTCGGTCAGCGAACTGCGGTTCAAGAGGCCGGTCAGCGTGTCGTAGGTCGCGAGGCGCACGATCTGGTTGTTCAGCGTCGAGACCGAGCCCGCGAGCAGGCTTGCGCGCGCATCGAAGCGCGACAGCAGCAGCGTCACGACGAGAATCGCGAGCGTGAACAGAATGACGCTGGTCGCCAGCCACTGCGCGTGCTCGCCGGCGATCACGCTCGGGTTCGCGCCCTGCACGGCGCCGCAGATCGCGCCAGGCGCGAAGTCGGCGGCGGCCATGCCCGTGTAGTGCATGCCCGTGATCGCCATGCCCATCACTGCGGCAGCGCCGGTCCTTTTCGCGATGATGCCGCGCTGGCTCGAATCGCGCAGCGTGTGCGCGATCCATAGCGCGGCCATCGACGCCGCGACGGCGATCGCAAGCGAAGCGGCGAAGAGGGCGGGTTCATACCGGATGCCCGGTGCCATGCGCATCGCGGCCATGCCCGTGTAGTGCATGCCGGCGATGCCGACGCCCATCAGCACGCCGCCCGCGATGAGGCGCGGGCGCGACAGCGTGCGCCGCGTGACGATCGCGAGCGCAAAGTAGGACACGACGAAGGCGATCGCGAGCGACGCGCCGGTGATCGGCAAATCGTAGCCGAGCGGGATCGGCAGCGAAAACGCGAGCATGCCGATGAAATGCATCGACCAGATGCCGACGCCCATCGCGGCTGCGCCGCCCGCGAGCCACGCGTGGCGCTGGCGCAAGACCGCCTGCAGCGTGATGCGGCCCGCGAGGTCCAGTGCCGTGTAGGACGCGAGCGTGGCGACGAAGATCGACAACGCGACGAGTGCAAGGTTATACGAGCTCGGCATGACAGGTTCCGCGGTAGATGACTCCTTTACTGGTTATCGACGCCAGCTTGCAATTATTTAATGCGCATAGGGCGTTGCGCGCCCGCAGTTGCGAACCGCCGGACCGGGCGGCGCATTTTTGCCACATCGTCGCTGGACGCGCATTTTCGGCGTATTGTGCTGACGAGTCCAGGCGCGCTCTGCACGGAGCCTTCATGTGCAGACCGATTGCCGGACACCGAAAGAGAATGCGGGGAAATCCGAGGTGCCGGGACGATGACCTTGCCGAACGATGACGCGCCTACGCCGCGCGACGCCTGTGTACAAAGCCTGCTCGATCACGCGGTCAACCGTGTGCGGGCCGACACCATCACGTTTGCGCGACTGATCGCGGCGAAGCTTGCAAGCGGCGCGATGCAGGAGCTCGGGTTGCCGCGTGACACGCTCGGCGCACTGGCCGCGCGCCATTTCCCCGGCGCCGTCCTGACCGGGGCCATGCCGCTCGAAGCGTTTCCTGAACACCCCGATGCGACGCAACATCAGTCATTTGTCGACGATCTGCGCCGGCTGTTGCTGCGTCATGAACGGCCACCAATCGCGAACGCAATCGACGCGTGGTGCCTCGCGACGATCGTTTCGACCGCGTGCCTGCGTGGCGATCACTTGTGGCGCGATCTCGGTCTCGATGGCCGTGACGACGTCACCGACATCATGACGCGCCACTATCCGAGGCTCGTTGCGCGCAACGTCGACAACCTGCGCTGGAAGCGCTTTCTCGCCGAGCAGGTCGCGCTCGACAAAGGGCGCACGCCCGGGCCCGCGCCCGGGTGTCCGGGCTGCGAAGACTTCGGCTTCTGCTTTCCGAAAACGTGACGAAAACGGGGCGGCAACGCGCGGGCGATTCCGGTATAAAGACCGCTGCTGCATCCCCATCCACGTTTCCAGGAGAAGTCGATGTACCCAGTTCGTAAGCTGATCGCGACACTCGGTCTGCTGGCTGCGGTTGCAAGCGCGGCACCCGCGCTCGCGCAAACCGCGCCGGCCGGCGCGCCCGCCGCGGCGCCGGCCGGCGACGGCACGTTTCTGCTCACCGTTTTCCTCAAGCACGACCAGTCGAAGACATTGCCCGAGATCAACAGGGAACTCGCGAAGCAAGGGTTCTACAAGGCGTTTCCGCCGCCGGGCATCGAGGTTGTTTCGTGGTACGTGATGATGGGCGTCGGTCAGGTCGTGACGCTGCGCGTGCCGGCCAACCGGCTGCGCGAGGTGAACCGTGTGCTCGAGGAAACCGCCTGGGGCGGCTACCGGACCGAGTTCTATCCGACTTACGACTACAAGGCCGCCGCGGAAGAGGCGCGCAAGACGGAGGGGAAGTAGGTCGTCCAGGGACGGCAAGCGGCGGCAAGCGGCGCGGTGCGCGCCGCTACGGGCTCGCTTCGTCGGCGGACGGCAGGAACGGCAGGTTTGACGTTGCGAACATCACGGCGGCGAGCGTGACGATGCCGATCAGGATGCCTTCGAGCCGCATCAGCGCGGGCAGCGGATCGGCCGACCAGTGATGGTCCTGCACGAACACCATGATGAACGCGATCGTAAACTGGCGGCCCACGTAGCTTGCACCGGCGCTGCCGCTCTGCACGTGGCAGCCGACCCACACGCCGCACGACAGCGCGATCAGGCATGGGATCTCCTTGCCGTTCATGAGCGGCAGCAGCGCAATGCCGAGCGCGCCGGCTAGCAGACACCCGGTTAGCCGCTGCACCATCTTCTGCACGACGGGTTTCTGATCGAGGCTCGTCAGCGATGCGGCGGGCAGTACCATCACGGCGACGGTGGTCACGAGCGCCTGCGCGAAGCCGGGCAGGTTCAGCGTATAGGTGAGCGCGGCGATGATGGCGATGGCCAGTCCCGATTGCAGACCGAGCAGCATCCGCGCGGCGCGCAGCTCGCGCAAGGGCGGCGCGGCCGCGGCGGCGGGCGAGGGCGCCGCGTCGCCGGTCCGCCTGCGCCGATGCCATTCGATCACGATGTGGAAAAGCCCCGCTACCACGACGCACGACAGCGTCCCGACGAGCACTTCGGCGACTCGCAACACGGCGAACGACGCGGTCTTCTCCATCGACCCGAGGATGTGCGCCTCGTAGGTGACGAGCAGGGACGTGATGCCGCCGAGCACCCACGCGTATGAAGCCACCGCGCCGTTGCCGGAGTAGACGCAGAAGCCGCCGATCGCGCCGATCACCGGAATGAAGAGCCACGGCCGGTCGCCGATCAACGGGCCGACGACGGTGCCCACGAGCGCGCCGAGCAGCGTGCCGAGGATGCGGTACGTGGAACGCTCGATGCTGCCCTGGAAGCTCGTCTGCATGACCGCGAAGCCGCTGATCGCGGCCCACCAGGTGTTCGTCAGATGCAGCGCGTGCGCGACCGCTACGGCGAGTACGACCGACAGCACGGTTTGAGCGCCGAACAGCGCGCGCTCCTGCGACGGCTTCCATGCGGCGAGTTCGCGTCCGAGCGAAACAATCGCCGAGCGCGAGAGCTGGGCATAGGCGTTGAGCGGATTCATCGGCGGCGGCTTCGGGGTCGCGCGCCGCTTAGCGCGTGGCGATGGCCGCGGCGGCGCCCGCCATCATCGTCGCGCTCGCGCGATTCGCGATGCGCACGGCGCGCCGGCTCGTCAGCAGCTTGCGGGCGCGCGCGGCAACGAGCGCCCAGCCGAGATCGACCGCGCTCAATACGACGAGCATGGTGAGCGTGAGCTCGAGCCAGGCGAGCGTGCCGACATGCGACAGATCGACGAGCGTCGGCAGCAGCGCGAGATAGAAGACCATGATTTTCGGATTGCCGAGCGTGACCGCGAGCCCCGCGCCGAACATGCGCCATGCCGATCGATGCGCGGGCAACGGGCTCTCGCGCACGTCGGCCGGCGCACGCCACATCTTCCACGCGAGGTACAGCAGATACGCGACACCGGCAACTTTCAGCGCGACGAACACGGCCGCGAACGTGTGCGCGAGTGCGACGAGACCGGCGACTGCGCAACCGAGCCAGAGCGCTTCGCCAAGCCACATTGCGGCGAGGAACGGCAGCACCTCGCGCAGTCCGTTGGTCATCACGCGGGCGACGAGCGCGGCGATGCTTGGGCCGGGGGAACCGGCCGCAACGACGAGCGCGAGTGCAAAGACAAGCAGACCAGACCAAGCCATCGTGATGTCTCCGGGGGACCGTTCGTGATGCCCGTCAGTGCGCGTGGAACTGCAATGGAGTGCGCGACGCTGCGCCATCGGGCTTTTGCCCATACGCTTGCCGCGGCCGTGGGGCGCTCGCGGGGCCGGTTCATTATAGCGGGGCGTCGTCGCGTCAATGCACGTGACGCGACGGTGCGGCGTGCATGTCGATGCATATCGGTGCATATCGGTCGATGGAGGCAAGACGCGCACGCCAATCCGGTTCTTTTGTGCGCGCTCCATCGGCGTTTATCCTCGCCGGTAAGCATTCAGACGACGCCACAGCGCGCCGACGACCAGCGACCCGACGCCAAGCCCGATGCCCAGCAGCACGATCGAACTCATATGGTCGCGCACGAGCGGCACGTTGCCGAACAGATAGCCGCCGGCAACGAGCGATACGATCCACAAGGCCGCGCCGGCGACCACGAACGACGCGAAACGCGCAAACGTCATCCGTGCGACGCCGGCGACGAACGGCGCGAAGGTCCGAACCACCGCGATGAAAGGCGACAGCAGGAACGTGTAGCCGCCGCGTGCCTCGTAGAACGCGTGCGCGCTGCGCAGCGCGTTGCGGTCCAGCCATCGATAGTCCGCGCTGTAGACTTTTTCGCCGAGCGCCCGCCCGAGCAGATAGCAGACGATGCTGCCCGCGACTGTCGCTGCGAACAGCACCGGCACGACGAGCCGTATGTCGAGCGCGCCGGTCGCCGCGAACGCACCGCAGATGAAGATCAGCGGATCGCCAGGCAGAAAGAACAGCGGTAGAAAACCGATCTCGACGAACACGATCGCGAACAGCATCGCGTAGACCGCAGCGCCGTATTGCGCGATCAGCGACGGCAGGTGCTGGTCGAAGTGAAGGGCGATTTGCAGAAGATGCAGGGGATCCATCGGCGTGTCTCTGAATGAAAGCTTGCGCAAGGCCTCGTCAGGCAAAGGACATCAGTGTAACGGCGCTTGGCATCGAGGCCGGCGCTCGCGCATAGTGACGCGTTTGCCAATCGCGCGTTTAACTTCTGCCCCTCCCAATTGAAAACATTTGCCACACGCGTCGCGCTGCTCGGCATGGCGTTGTTCGCCTGCGCCGCCCACGCGATACAAAGTCCGCAAGCGGGTATCCAGCCGGGCGCATACAAGGTCATCGTGCTCGATTCGGGCGAAGCGCAACTATCGCTGATCGACGAAGCGACGCGTCAAGTCGCCGGCACCGAAAACACCGGGAAAGAGCCGCATCATCTGATGATTACGCCGGACCAGAAATCGTTGATCGTCGCAAACTCGGTGTCGAACAGCCTGATGTTCGTCGACCCCGCGAACGCGGCCGTGCAGCGCGTGCTGCAGGGTATCGAAGATCCGTACCAGCTCGGCTTTTCGCCCGACCATCGCTGGTTCGTCACCGCGGCGCTGCGACTCGATCGCGTCGACATCTACCGGTTCGACGGCCAGAACCTTTCGCTCGCGAAACGCATTGCGCTCGGCAAGACGCCAAGCCATATGACATTCTCGTCGGACGCGCGCACCGTCTATGTGACGTTGCAGGATTCGGGCGAGCTCGCCGCGATCGATCTGGCGACGCAGTCGGTCGACTGGAAAATTCCGGTCGGACGCGACCCCGCGGGACTGTGGATGACGCCCGGCGATCGCGCTCTGCTCGTCGGCATGACGGGTGAAGACGATGTCGTGGTGGTGGACCCGCGCACGCATGAGGTCGTGAAGCGGATTCACACGGGACGCGGCGCGCATAACTTCCGCAATCTCGACGACGGCCGTCACGTGGCCGTGACCAATCGCGTCGCCAACACGATCAGCATTCTCGACTACGCGACGCTGCAGAATGTCGGCGAAATCGACAACCTGATGCCCGGCCCCGACGATATGGAGCTGTCCGCTGACCGGCGCTTCCTGTGGGTGACGTTCCGCTTCTCGCGACATGTCGGCGTGATCGATCTGCCTGCGCGCAAGCTCGTTTCGACGATTGCCGTGGGGCGTTCGCCGCATGGCATCTATTTTCAGAATCGCGCGCCGGTATATCCGCCTAATCCGGATTGACGGCCGACAAAAAACGCCCGGAACGGGTCCGGGCGTTTTCGACGTTGCGGCGCTATTGTCGTGCGAGCGCCGCGCAACCGTCGCGCGGCGCTTGCCAAGCCCTCGCGGTTGCGTTTTAAGCGGCTTCGAGCGACGGGTAGTCCGTGTAGCCCTTCGCGCCTTCCGCATAGAAGGTCGATGCATCCGGCTCGTTCAGCGGCGCGTTCAATTCGAAGCGGCGCGGCAGGTCCGGATTGGCGATAAACAGCTTGCCCCAGGCCACCGCGTCGGCTTCGCCGGCGTCGAGCACCTGTTGCGCGGTTTCCTTCGTGAACTTCTCGTTCGCGATATACGGGCCGCCGAATGCGTCCTTCAGCTTCGGTCCGATACGGTCGTCGCCGAGCGCTTCGCGCGCCGCGATAAATGCGATCCTGCGCTTGCCGAGCTCGCGCGCGACATAGCCGAAGGTCGCGACCGGGTTCGAGTCGCCCATCGAGTGCGAATCGCCGCGCGGCGCAAGATGCATGGCGACACGATCGGCACCCCAGACGCCGATGCATGCATCCACCACTTCGAGCATCAGCCGCGCGCGGTTCTCGATCGGACCGCCGTACGCGTCGGTACGTTTGTTCGTGCTGTCCTGCAGGAACTGGTCGAGCAGATAGCCGTTCGCGCCGTGCACCTGCACGCCGTCGAAGCCAGCCTTCTTCGCGTTTTCCGCGCCCTTGCGATACGCAGCCACGATGCCCGGGATTTCAGAGATGTCGAGCGCGCGCGGCGTGACGAACGGGCGCTGCGGACGCAGCAGGCTCACGTGGCCTTGCGCCGCGATCGCGCTCGGCGCGACCGGCAAATCGCCGTTCAGGAAGTGCGGGTCCGATACGCGACCTACGTGCCACAGCTGCAGGAAGATCAGGCCGCCGGCCTTGTGCACGGCGTCGGTCACGAGCTTCCAGCCTTCCGTCTGCTCGTCGGACCAGATGCCCGGCGTGTCCGCATAGCCGACGCCTTGCGGCGTGACGGAAGTCGCTTCGGACAGGATCAGTCCGGCGGATGCACGCTCGGCGTAGTACTGCGCCATCAGCGCGTTCGGCACACGGATATCGCCGGCGCGCTGGCGCGTAAGCGGCGCCATGATGATGCGGTTCTTGAGCGTGAGATCGCCAATCTTGAGCGGATCGAACAGAGTCGGCATGAGGGTTCACCTTTGTCTTGTGGGCGCGAGCCCGTGGCTATGGGTTCGGCATTGGGGCCAGCTTGCAGGCACGTGTGCAGTGCACGCTGGATCTGGCTTGACGAAGCTGACGTTGCGCATGCGTGCGTCCGAAATCAAAGGCTCGTGTTCATCTGTTCGACGAACGCCTTGATGACTTCCTCGTTGCGCCTGAAGAAGATCCACTGGCCGACCCGCTTCGACGTGACGAGCCCCGCGCGCTGCAAGGCGGCGAGGTGCGCGGAAACCGTCGACTGCGAGAGGCCGCAGCACTCGTCGATTTTTCCCGCGCACACGCCGTACTCGAGCGGCAGCTCCTGGTCGGAGAAGTGCCGTTCGGGGTCGCGCAGCTTCGCGAGAATCTCGCGGCGCACAGGATTGGCGAGCGCTTTGTGGATCGCGTCGATATCGATCGTCATCGGAACTGCTTCAGGTTCATCGAGTTAGCTTTCAAGCCTCGCGGACTCCCGTTTCGTGGCGGAGCCCGCTTTCGATGCAACGCAATTGCATCGTCAGGTGCCGAATCTTATATCGGAATTTGGCGATATGCTTGAAAGCCATTCTGGGGTAGGGGTCGGGCTTTGTTGCAGAACAATCCAGTCTGTGCGGTGACAGACAAAGCCTGTGGGAGCCTGTTCGCACCAGCCGCGTCGCGATGACGCGTTGCCGCTACGATGTCCCTTTGCGTATTTCAGCTGAAGCTCTGGAGAAGCGATTCCACCGATGTTTCGAAAAGCACGCGAAAGCTGATCCAGGAGCTTTCCCTCGGCTCCGTGCTCTTCGAAGCACGCCTTCCACTGGCGTACCTCACCCCACACCCGGCGCATGATGCCGACGGCTGTCGGTCGTCCTGACACGGCCGGGGCCTTCAGACGCGCTTCAATCACCCTGCGCCCCCAGGCGTCTGGAGCCGCGTCGCGAATACTTCCAAACTCGCCGAGCCCGTCCAGCGGGAACAGCACTTTTCCCTTGTGCGTGCCGTATGCGAACTCACTGGCGAGCTCGCGGTTCCGGACATTCGCACCGTCCGTTTCCGTCAGACCGAGGATGCCGGCCGGGACGAACCGATTGCCATCGGTTCGCGCGATGTGGCTGAAGACGAGGACTTATGCTTTGCTGCGCGCCATCAGAAGTCCAGCCGCTCCAGTTCGGCTAGCAAGGCTAGATAGACCTTACCGTCGTCAGACGGGTGGAGGTAGCGCCTAGGCAGGGCTTTTCGACGAGGTTGTCCCAGATGTTTGCAATGCAACTAACTGTCTGCCACAGTCCACGACTTTCTGGCGCGCAGACGCGCGCGCGCATCGCGTCACGCTGACAGGAAAGGCCGTAGCGTACTGCCCGGCAACCGGGTCTAGCGGTTGCCGTCAAGCAGTTCGCCGAGCATTTCGTCGAAGGCAGCCTGCGCGTCTTCGAGTTCCTGCAGCGCGGCGTCGAAAGTCTGCAACGCGATCTGCGACGGGCGGCCGCTGCCGGCCGGCGGGAATTGCGACTGCAAGGCGGCGAAGGCGGTCTGCACCTGTTGCGTGGCGGCGACCACGCGCTCCATTGCCTGCGTTTCTTCGGCTCGTGCCTGTTCGGGGTTCATGATGTTCGGGGGCTCCCAAGGGCGCTCTGGTTCGATATGCGGATATGCGCGCAGGTGCGGCGTCGCGCGGCGCGACGCGCGGTTCACTATGCCACTCGTGCTGCGGGGATCAAAATGCTGCGCCGTGCATGCGCGAATCACAGCAGCGGCAACGCGCCGGGCGACTTCACTTCTCGCAACGACAGCGCGGATTCGATCGAGGTCACGCCCGGCAGCGCGCGCACCTGGTCGCGCATGAACGTGCCGTAGTCGTCGAGGTCGCGCGCAACTACCTGCATGACATAGTCGGCAGTTCCCGAGACGTTGTGGCACGAGAGGATGCGCGGTATGGCCTGAACCTCGCGCTCGAAGCGGTTCGAGAGCGTCTTGTCGTGCACCGCGAAGCGCACATAGACGAACGCAAAGACGCCAAGTCCCAACGCCCGGCGCGACAGCACCGCGCGATAGCGCTCGATGAAGCCATCGTTTTCGAGGCGCTTGAGACGTCGCGCGCAAGGCGTCTCGCTCAAGCCGACGGTCTCGGCGAGCTTCGCGTTGGACATCCGGCCATCGGTCTGCAGTGCGGCAAGCAGCGCGCGGTCGATTTTGTCGAGGTCGTTCATGGTGGTGGAATAGTCCAATTGATAGCCGAATCTTAGGGCAAAGCTCCAGTCTGTGGTGCTTCTGCGTCGAAAAAGGCCAGAATTCCCTCGTGCGACGCATGCAACATGAAGGCCATCGATACCGCAACTTCACGATGGAAGCCGACATGATTTCCGCTCATCTGCTGGTTCTGTTTATCGCGGCGCTTGCCGTTGTCTGTGCGCTGCCGGGACCGGACATGGCGCTCGTGCTGCAGACGACGATCGCGCGCGGCACGCGTCACGGCTTTGGCGTCGCCTGTGGCCTTGCGACTGCCCGTGCGCTGCACGTCACGCTGTCCGCATGCGGTGTCGCCGCGTTGCTGCGCAATGCGCCGTGGCTCTACGAAGTCGTGCGTTACGGCGGCGCCATTTATCTGGCATGGGTGGCCATACAGATTTTTCGCTCGCCGGTGTTCGCGATGCCCGATAAGGACGGACGTCCGATGGCGGATCAGAGCCTGCGGACCGCCTATGTGAAGGGCCTCTTCACGAATCTGCTGAACCCGAAGGCCTTGCTGTTCTGCTCGGTCCTGCTGCCGCAGTTCGTGCGTCCGGACGCCGGGCCGATCTGGTCGCAGGTGATCGAACTGGGCGTCGTGCTGGTTCTCGTATGTGCAGTCTTCGATACTGTCTACACGATCGGCGCCGCCCGCATCTCGAGATGGGTGCGCACGCATCCGCTCGCGCAAACGGTGCAGCGCTGGACGTTTTCAGCGGCGTTGATCGGCTTTGCGCTGCGCCTGTCGCTCGACTGAGCGGGCGGACTGTTCCAGGCGCTGCGTCGCGCATTTACTTCTTCAGCATCGACAGACGCTGCGATTTCTCTTCGATGATCTTGCGGCGATGCTTGTCTTTCATCTTCTTCCAGGTCTTGCATTCATCTCGTGTGCGCAGGCAGCCAACGCAATAACCGGTCTTGCCGTCGAACTTGCAGATATCGATGCACGGTGATTTGACGCTCATGGGCGGGGCGCGAAAGGGAGGGTGGGACAACCGTTCGGACGAAAACGGACTGCGCAAACTGTCGCATGGCATCATTGCGCGCGGCAAAGTGATTGTCTTTATAAAGACGATAGACTGCCGGGCAGCGCGCTTATTGCAGCCCGCTTATTGCAGCCCGCTCATTGCAGCCCGCTCATTGCAGCCCGCTTACCGCATTCCGCACGGCGGCCGCATTGCAGTCACTTGTGCGCTTATGTTCGGGCCTCAACCCTGATGGCCACGCGGTTATTCCATCGCTTTTCTTCTATGAAGACCCTGCTGCTTTATGTCGTGACCGCGCTAGCGGAAATACTTGGCTGCTACTTGCCGTGGCGCTGGCTCAAGGACAGCGGCTCCGTGTGGCTGCTCGTGCCCGGCGCATTGAGCCTCGCACTGTTCGCCTGGCTGCTCACGTTCCATGGCGCAGCCGCGGGCCGCGTCTATGCGGCCTATGGCGGCGTGTATGTCGCGGTTGCGATTCTCTGGCTCTGGCTGGTCGAGCAGATGCGCCCGACGATCTGGGATATTGCCGGCGCCGCGTTGACGCTTGCCGGCATGAGCGTGATCGCGTTCCAGCCGCGCGGTTGATGCGCTGCGAGGCGCCGCGAAACCCCGCGAAACCCCGCGAAACCCCGCGACACAATCGGCGCGCGCTCGCGCATCGCCTCGTGTGCCGCGCGCGGCCGGGGCGGCGTTTAACTGTTCGGCTTGCCGAGATAGTCCATCTTGCCGAGTTCGACGCCGTTGTGACGCAGGATGTTGTACGCCGTCGTCACATGGAAATAGAAGTTCGGCAGAACGAAGCCAGTCAGAAACTGGATGCCCGTAAATTCGACCGGGCCGCTGCGCATTTTTAGCGCGATCGGCCGCGCTTCGCTGCCGTCGATCTGCTCGGGCTTGAACTCCTTCAGATACGCGATCGTTTTCTCGATGCGGGCGGCCAGTTCGTCGAACGACACCTCGACGTCGTCGTACTTCGGCGGCTCGACGCCGGCGAGACGTGCCGCGCAGCCTTTCGCGCCGTCGGTCGCGATATGCACCTGGCGTGCGAGCGGCAACATGTCGGGAAAGAGACGCGATCCAGGCAGCACCGACGGATCGAGCTGTTTTTCGGCCGCATGCGCCTGGCCTTTGCCGAGAATGGCCAGCAGGTTGTTGAGGCCGCGAATCAGCACAGGCACTGAAGCCTGATACATCGAAATAGTGGTCATGGGTTTTCTCCGTGAATTTTCTCGCGTGGAACACCGATGCGTTGCGTCGCCTATGCGCGAGCCGCTGGCCGCATGCCGCGCACGCGGCGCTTCGCCGGTGTATCGCGGCAGCATCATAACCCTTGTGACGCCGCGCCGACACCAGGCCATTCGGCCGATTGTTGTGCACCCCGGAACTGTGTTCGAATGGTTTTGTCGGACAGAACGGCGTGATCTCTGAAACGAATGCGGCAGCGGGCGGCGTGGCATACCACGTGGCGTCATGCATGCCGGCCATCTGCAACGCGCGGTCACGAGCCGCGCATGGAGGAGAGCGACACTATGGGCAAGCATCCATTACCGGGCAGCGAGCGGGCTGTCACGGAAGGCTCGAAGGTGATTGGCCAATGCGATCCGGCGGAAACGATCGAAGCGATCGTCATGCTGCGCCGCCAGGACGAGCAGCAGTTCGAACAGCTGGTGCGCAGGATCGCATCGGGTACGCCCGGCGCTGCGCCGATCTCGCGCGACGAACTGGAAAAGCGCTTCGGCGCATCGCCGGCGGACATCGCGAGACTGAAGGCTTTTGCCGCGCAGCATGGCCTCACTGTGGCGCGTGAAGATGCGGCCGCGCGCACTGTCGCGTTGAGCGGTACCGTCGCGCAGTTCCAGGCCGCATTCGACGTCGAACTGCAGCACTATGAACATCATTCGATCGGCCGCTACCGCGGGCGCACCGGCGCGATCAGCGTGCCGGACGATTTGCACGGCGTCGTGACGGCGGTGCTTGGACTCGACAACCGTCCGCAGGCGCGGCCCCATTTTCGTATCCGGCCGCCGTACAGGCCCGCGCGCGCGGCACCGGCGGTGTCGTTTACACCGCTGCAGCTCGCGTCGCTGTATCGCTTTCCGCAAGGCGATGGCGGCGGCGAATGCATCGGCATCGTCGAACTCGGCGGCGGCTATCGCACGTCCGATCTCAACGCGTACTTTTCGAGCCTCGGTGTGAAGACGCCGAAAGTCGTGCCGGTCGGGGTCGATCAGGCCGGCAACGATCCGGGCGGCGACCCGAACGGCCCGGACGCCGAGGTGACGCTCGATATCGAAATCGCCGGCGCGATCGCACCGGGCGCGACACTCGCCGTGTACTTCTCTCCGAACAGCGACGCGGGCTTTGTCGATGCGGTAAGCCGCGCCGTGCACGACACCACGCATAAGCCTTCGGTCGTCTCGATCAGTTGGGGGGCGCCGGAATCGACGTGGACCGAACAGTCGATGCGGGCATTCAACGACGTGCTGCAATCGGCCGCTGCGATTGGCGTGACGGTTTGCGCGGCATCGGGCGATAGCGGCTCGGGCGACGGCGTCGGCGACGGGCGCGACCATGTCGATTTCCCCGCGTCGAGCCCGTATGTGCTCGCATGCGGCGGCACGAGTCTCGAAGTGTCCGGGCAGAGCATTTCGCGCGAAGTTGTCTGGAACGACGGGGCGAACGGCGGGGCGACGGGCGGCGGCGTGAGTGCGACGTTTGCGGTTCCGGTATGGCAGGAGGGCTTGTCAGCGGTCAGTTCGCAAGGTGGCAAGGCGCCGCTCGCGCGGCGCGGCGTGCCTGATGTCGCAGCCGATGCGTCGCCGGCGACGGGATACGATGTGCTGATCGGCGGGCAGAACACGGTGGTGGGCGGCACGAGCGCGGTCGCGCCTTTGTGGGCGGCCTTGATCGCGCGCATCAATGCCGCGAAAGGGCAACCGGCCGGCTTCGTCAACGCGAAGCTCTACAAGGCGGCGCGTGTCTGCAACGACATTACACAAGGCAATAACGGCAGTTATGCGGCCGTGTCGGGATGGGATGCCTGCACGGGTCTCGGCAGTCCCGATGGGGCGAAGGTGGCGGCGGCGCTTTAGGCCTGTTCGGGCTCGACGTGCGGCGCGGTAGCGCGCGTGGCGGCTGCCGGACGGTAACGGTAATGCATTCTATGGAGCGGTCATGGCAAACAACGAATCGGCTTCCGGCGGTCTGCAGTCGTCTCACTCTTCGGGTGCACCGTCCGCGACGGCGGGCGAGAGTACACCGCATCGCGCCGGCGATCAGCCTTTTTTCGATCCCGTCGCATACGGCAACGGCCCCGACGACTCGGTCAGCGACGCGAGCGAAAACGCCGCAATCACGAAGCATTCGATCACGATCGGCGGCAGGAAAATCAACTACACGGCGACGGCAGGTCATCTGGTGACGGTCGACCCGAGCAGTTCGCAGCCGAACGCGAAAATGTTCTACGTCGCGTTTACGCAGGACGGCCAGAAAGAGGAAACGCGCCCGCTCACTTTTTTCTACAACGGTGGGCCCGGTTCGTCCTCGGTCTTCGTGCTGCTCGGCTCGTTCGCGCCGCGGCGCATCAAAACGTCGATGCCGAGCTTTACGCCGCCCGCCCCGTATCAGATGGAGGAGAACCCGGACAGTCTGCTCGACACGAGCGACCTGATCTTCATCAACCCGGTCGGCACCGGTTATTCGGCCGCGATCGCGCCGCATAAGAACCGCGATTTCTGGGGTGTCGATCAGGACGCGGACTCGATCAAGCAGTTCATCAAGCGCTATCTGACGAAGAACAACCGGTGGAACTCGCCGAAGTTTCTGTTCGGCGAATCGTACGGCACCGCGCGCAGTTGCGTGCTTGCGTACCGGCTGCATGAAGACGGCGTCGACCTGAATGGCGTGACGCTGCAGTCGTCGATTCTCGACTACACGCAGGCGGGCAATCCGGTCGGCGCGCTGCCCACTGCGGCGGCGGATGCGTGGTTTCACAAGAAGCTCGGCATCGCGCCGAGACCGGCTGACCTCGGCGCCTTCGCGGAAGAGGTCGCGCAGTTTGCGCGCACCGACTATCTCGCCGCGTTGCGCAAGTTCCCGACCACCGACGATGCGACCGTCGAAAAGCTCAGCGAGTACACCGGTATCGACAGGACGACGTTGCTCGCATGGAGCCTCGACATCGCAGCCTACGACAGCCGCGGCAATTCGCTGTTTCTCACGACGCTGCTGAAATCGAAAGGGCTCGCGCTCGGCGCATACGACGGCCGCGTTACCGCGATCGAGACCGGCATCGCCGGGCAGATCGATCCGAACTCGGGCGGCAACGATCCGACCATGACGGCCGTCACCGGCGTCTACACGACGATGTGGAACACATACCTGAACGAGCAGTTGAAGTTCACATCGAACTCGGCATTCACCGATCTCAACGATCAGGCGTTCCAGAACTGGGACTTCAAACACATCGACCCGACCGGTGCGCAGAAAGGTGTCGATGACAAGGGCAACGTGGTGCTCTATACGGCGGGCGATCTTGCCGCGGTCATGGCGCTCAACGTCGATCTGAAGGTGCTGTCCGCGAACGGCTTTTACGATTTCGTCACGCCGTTCTATCAGACCATCATCGACTTGCAGCGCATGCCGCTCGTGAGCCAGCAGGTGCGCGAGAATCTGTCCGCGCGCTTTTATCCGTCCGGTCATATGGTTTATCTCGACGGGGCATCGCGTACCGCGCTCAAGCATGACCTCGCACAGATGTACGCGTCCGCGGTCGGCAACACAGCCGCGCTCGGCCGCATTCGCGCACTGCAGGCGCGTAACCTGGAAAGAGCGGAGAAACCGGCGTAGTAACGAGTCGCGCGCGATCGTGAAAGGTTGCGGACGCAATCGTTTTCAGTTGCGAGGAAGCGCCAATTCAAGGCCTTCGGCGCCCGTGAAATCCCGGTAGGGTTGCCGAGTGTGTTTTAATTGGTCTGCGAATTGACCCTTCCGTGCCGATCGACGGCGCGCTGACCAATGAACGAAGGCAATGCACACAGGCGTGGCAACACGCACCGCATCAGTAATCGTATCGAGTCAACCGATCATCGCGCTGCGGCACGCGCATGCCGCACTGCGCGCGTCTCGCGGTGTGCGCGCCGCGCCGCTGTCGCCGCGCTGTGCGTCTCGGCGCTGCTGCATGGCGGCGTGGTCCGCGCGCAAGATGCGTCGATGCTCGACGAGCGCGTCACGCAGCACTCGGTGGCGGACACGATCTGCAAACCCGGTTACGCAGATACCGTTTCGCCGCCGCTCGACGAGATGCTCGCGCACAAGAACCGGTTGCTTGCGCAACGGGGCATCGATGCGGACGACAGCACCGAATACGCGCTGGACCGGCGTGTGCCGATCCTGCTGGGCGGCTCGCCCGATGCGGCCGACAACTTCGATCTGCTGCCGTGGGGCGGGCATCGCGGCGAGCGCCGCAAGGAATTGCTGGCTGCGAAATTGAAGCGCTGCGTCTGTGCCGGAAAGATGAGCCTGAGCGCTGCTCAGGCGGCGATTGCGGGCGACTGGCCCGCGCAATATGCACGCCTGCGCCGCACGCCGTGCGAAGACGGTCATGTCGGCATGACGACCGATGGTGACGACGACGGCTCGTGACGCCAGGTCCGGATCAGGAGATACCCATGACGAAGCTCAAGCTCAGTTTGATCGCGGTTGCCGCGGCATCCGGCTTCCTGATGTCGAACGGTGCGTTCGCATCGGCCGGCGCGCCGCTCGGATGCCGCACTGGCGACCCTCTGCACATTCGCGGCGACGCGCCTGCCGCGATCAGCTACGATGTGTACAGCCAGCTGTACCCGCTATCCGCGAAACGGCTCGCGCTGTTCGAGGAAGCGGGCACCGTGAAGCGTTTGCCGGAAGGCCTCGACGTCTGCGAGATCGCGGACGACGGGGTGACGGATCCGTCCGCGGTGCTCGTGCGGGGCCCGCACGACCGCATGGCGTGGTGGGTTAGCGCGGACCACGTGGCGCCGAAAGCCGCGAGCGACGGAAACGACTGAGCAGCCGGTCGTGCGCCGCGCGGCTGATGCGGCGATTCATGCGGCGCGATCGGGGGACGGTGCTCGCCCGGAGCGCACCTGCCGCGATGCAAGTGCGGCAAGTGCGGCCGATGTGGCGAGCGTGTGTGCGGCACGTCAGAGGAGTCCGCAAGATGACGGCGTCTAACCTGCACCCGGCCGCGGCGCGAACGCTGCGCGGGTTTCGTTGCGTGGGGGGTGTATGAACCTGATCGTCTGGAATATTCCCGAGACCTGTTCCGAGCAGGATGTACGCGACTTTCTCCAGCACGAGCTCGGCCACTACGCGAAGAAAGTCACCGTGTTCGAACAGGGCACGTCGAACGCTTACGCCAATGTCGAATTGAATGCGGACGTACCTTACGTCGGCGATGTCATCGCGCAGCAGGTGCACGGCAAAATGCTGTGCGGCGTGGCGTTGCAGGCGAGCGCAACGCCATTCGACGAAAAGCCCGCGCCGCCGCCGAAGAGCCTGTAGCGTGCTCTTGTAAGGTACGGCTCGCCGCGCGCCGCCACGCAGTTGCGAGCGAACTCGCGTCGGTTTCAAACGCACGCGCACACGCGCACATGTCGCATAAGCACGAACGCGCATGCCGCATTCACGGGCGTGGTGCGGGCGCTTCCCAGTCGAACGGCGTGTAAGGCAATGCGCGCTTGTGATGCGTCGCCTCGTAAAAGCGCATCACGGTTTGATACACCGCGTCGCTCACCGGTTTGCCTTCGAGAAAGTCGTCGATGTCGTCGTAGCGGATGCCATACGCGTCCTCGTCGGGACGTTGCGGGCGCAACATTTCGAGGTCGGCGGTCGGCACCTTGTGCGCGAGCACGTCGGTTGCGCCGAGCGCTTGTGCGACGGCGCGCACGCGCCGCTTGAACAGGCCCGCAAGCGGCAGCACGTCCGCGCCGCCATCGCCGAACTTCGTAAAGAAGCCCATCACCGATTCCGCCGCGTGATCGGTGCCGATCACGACGCCGCGGCGCGCGCTTGCGACCGCGTATTGCGCAATCATCCGGCTGCGCGCCTTGATATTGCCGTGCACGAAGTCCTGTTGCTCGTGGTTCGCGAAGCGCAACCCGCTCACGTCCAGTGACGCGAGCATCGCATCGGCCGCGGGTTTCACGTCGACGCTCACCACTTCGTCCGCGCGAATAAACGCGAGCGCCTGCTGCGCATCGGCTTCGTCGTGCTGCGTGGCATACGGCAGGCGCATTGCAACGAAGTGCGCGTCGTAGTTTGCCGCGCGCAGCCGCTCGACGGCCAGTTGCGCGAGACGGCCCGCGGTCGTCGAATCGACGCCGCCGCTGATGCCGAGCACGTAAGTCGCAAGGCCGTTGGCGCGCAGATAGCGCGCGAGAAAATCGACGCGCCGCTCGATTTCCAGCGCGGCATCGAACGATGCGCTGACATGCAACTCGGCGGCGATGCGTTTCCGGCAAGCCGCGGCGTTTTCGTCATGGGTGGTCATCGGCGTTCTCCTCGGTGTGGACGTTGCGCTTCGTGCGGCGTCCAGACAAGTCCAGGCGGGTTTAAGCAGATCCGGGCAGATTCGAGCGTGCTGCGGACATGCAAGGAGTCTGGTTTAATGTGGACAGCCCGTCTCCGATTACGTTCGTCCAAAGCTTTAATTCAGCTGACGCATTCGCGAATATTGCTCCGCTGGTCGCGGTATCGCGTCAGTCGAAACAGGCGACCGCGATGCGCGGTCAAATTGGACTGATGTTTGTCCATTCAATGCGCTTATTCCGAATTTCGACGCGTGACATCATTGTCGTCGAAACTCCTGCGAGGCTTGCCTTCCGCGGCTCTTGCGCGTGCCATGAGGTCGGCGCGGTCATGGGTAAGCGGGTATTGCGTACACAGCGATGAAGAACAATAAGTTCTGCCGGCTGGCGAAACGCGCGCCGGAATCCGCATGTGGAAATAGTGGGCGCGATTCGGTTCTTCGAATCCAATGCGTCGGTAATATTGCGCCCGCCAATCGGGTCGCGCGCGTGGCCGCACGACTTCTTTCGAAATGGAGTTCGGGTTGGCAACGCGCCTCGCGTTTTGCCGCATCGACCTGCGCATTGGCCGCCATCGCACTGGCGAACTGCGTCATGGCAGGCAGCGCATGTGCCGCCAACGCACCGCAGCCGCATACGCAGGCGGCATGGTCCGCGCTCGAGTCCGCCGTCGCGGCGCGCGATGCGGTCGGCGGCGCCGATCCGCGGCAGGCGTTGCTGATGCGCGACCTGTTCGCGCACGACGTCGCGCGCCGGCTGAAAGTTCCGCTTGCCGATCAGCGCGCGTATGGCGAGCGGCTCGAGGCGGCGCTCGATGCGCATATGCTCGGCAGCCTGTCGGGCGAATATGTGGTGCTGGTCGACCGCAATCCGAACGTGCAGACGCTCTTTATCTATTTCCGCGCGGTCCCGGCCGACGATTGGCAACTGATCGGCGCGTCGCCGGTCGCGACCGGCCTGCCCGGACAGTACGACCACTTCATCACGCCGCTCGGCGTGTTCGAACACACGCCGGACAATATGGACTTTCGTGCGGAAGGCACGATGAACTCGAACGGTATCCGTGGCTACGGCCGGCATGATCTGCGCATCTTCGATCTTGGCTGGGCGCAGGCCGAGCGCGGATGGGGCAAGGGCGGCGTTTCGCAGATGCGTTTCCAGATGCATGCTACCGACCCGGACAAGCTCGAGCCGCTGCTCGGCATCCGCCATTCGAAGGGCTGCGTGCGGATTCCAGCAACGCTAAACCGGTTCCTCGATCACTACGGCATTCTCGATGCCGAGTACGAGGACCTCGTCGATTCGGGCCGCTCGCTGTGGGTGCTGCATTCCGACCGGCAGGTTACGCCGTGGGCGGGGCGCTATATCGTCGTCGTCGATTCGGCGCGCAAGACGAGGCCGGCATGGTCGCCCGCGCCGAGCAGCGCGCTGCGCGCGAAGATGCCGGGTCAAGCCGATACGGCCGATTGAATGAAGCGTGTCTCGCGTTTGATCGCGGTTGCGCGCAGCAATGCGCGATCAGCATGTCACGGTCGCGCAAGCTCCCGCGACCTCGCGCGACTTCGCAAGCCATGCGGCACATGAGCGAGCTCGGCGCCGCCCGCCGGCATCGGCTCACGACCTCGACCTCGCGAGCAACACCCCGACGAGTGCTACGACGAATCCTGCGATCTGGATCGGCGTCAGCGTCTCGCCAAAGCCGACATAGCCTTCGAGCGCGGCCAGCGGCGGCACGAGAAACAGCAGTGCGGTCGCGCGCGACGCGTCGCCGCGTCGGACGAGCCAGACAAGCATGGTCAGGCTGACGCCGGAGAGCATCACGATGCCCCACGCGAGCGACACCCACAGTGTCGGCGACGGAATCCAGCGATGCTCGCCGAGCGCGAGTGCAAACAGCGCGGCAACGAGCGCGGCGCCGAAATTCTGCACGGCGCTCGAGCTGCGCAGATCGGCGCTTGCGAGCGAAGTCTTCTGAAACAGCGTGCCCGCGGTAATTGCCACGACCGCGAGAATCGAGACCGTGACGACGAGCCACGCGGGCGCGTTTCCGTGCGTTGCGGACATGCCGGCCGCGGTCAGCTTCGGTTCGAGCACGAGCGCGACGCCGGCGAGGCCAAGCGCCATGCCGCTCCAGCCGCGCCGCGACAGACGTTCGCCGAAGAGCGGCGCAGCCACGGCTGCGGTCAGAAGCGGCTGCAGCGCGCCGAGCAGCGCCATGACGCCGGCCGACATGCCTTGCGCGATGGCCCAGTAGCCGGCGCCCAGATAGACGCCTTGCAGCAGCGCCCCTGCCACCAGATGTTTGCCGAGCGCGCGGCCGGTCGGCCAGGCGGCGCGGCCGATCCATGCCGCGCATGCAAACAGCAGGGCGGTGCCCGAGAAGCGCGCGAGCAGGAACAGATTCGGGTCGGCGAACGGCGCGATCGCGCGCGCGACGACAAAACCAGTCGACCACAGGACGACGAATACAACGGCACTGATTGAAGCGAGCATGACAACGACGGCAACAGGATGAGATGCGCGCAGTATCGCGAAGCGGCTGTCGAGTGTCTTGTTCGAAGCTGCACCGCTGCACCGCTGCACCGCTGCCGTGGTGACGCAGCGACCGCTCCGAAACCCGGGCCTTCAGTACATCAGCAGTATCGCCAGCGCGCCCAATACTGCGCCGCAAACGGTGCACGCCCACAGCAGCGTGCGCGTGCGCCGATATTCGCGCGTGACTTCGCCGACCAGCTGTACGTGCTGTCGCGTGGTCGCGATGCTGTGCTGCTGCTGAAGATACCGAAACGCCAGCTGCGGCACACGCGGCACCAGATGCGCAAGATGCGGCAGTTCCTGCGCGAGATGCTTTGCCCAGCCGCGATGATCGAAATCGCGCCGTGCGAGATCGGCGAGTACGCGACGCGCGATATTCCAGCTGTCGACGCCCGGATGAAGCGCATTCGCGAGTTGCTCGGCCTGCTCGAAGGCGCGTTGCGCGGCGACAAGGCGCGGCGGCACGCAGCCTTCGAACGGCGCGACCGCATGCAGCAGATGATGAAACAGCGGAGCCGCCGTCCGCTCATGCGGCGCACCCGCAAAATGGGCTTCGGCGCGCATGCGCAGTTCGGCCTCGAGCTGTTCGGTGCGCGCATCGCGCGGCACGTGCCCGGCGTTGCGATGCAGATCGGCGAGGCGTCCGTAATGCTGGCCGAACAGCGCAGTCGCGCCGTGCACGAAGAACGAGCGCTCATCGCTCGACAGATTCGACATTACCGCGAAATCGCCGAGCACGAGCTTGCCGTGCGTCTCGTCGTCGACGCTCACGCGCACGCGCTGAGCGTCGAGCGCCGCATGGAAGAAGCCATGCTCGAACGCCTCGTGTGTCACGACCTCGATGATGCGCGCGGCGAGCGCCGGCACGCTGACGCGATGCGCCGCGAGGCCAGCGAAGTCGGTCACGTGTACGGTCTCGATACGCTGTATGACAAGCGTCGCGTCGCCGCACAGGTCCCAGATCACGGCCGGCACGACGACGCGCGCGTCGTCGGCGAACAGGTGCGCCGTCTGGCTCTGGTTTGCCGCTTCCGCGCGCAGGTCGAGACGGCGCATGATTTCCTGCGTGAACGTCTCCGCCAGTTCGCGCACGCGCAGTTTGCGCGCCGCGCGCGACAGCTTTTCGAGCCAGCGCGCGACCCAGCGCAGCAGCGCCGTTTCGTCGGCGATCTGCGTGCGCTGACCGACGCGCAGCAACTTGATCTCGACGTCGCGATGGCCATCGATCGGCATGGCGAGCCGCGCGAGGTGGGTCTGGTGCGCAAAGCCGTTTTCGACGGCGGTCAGATCGATCGATTCGAACAGCGTCGGCAGCGGCCTGCCGAATGCGGCGGTCAGCGCCTTGCCCGCGGCGTCGGGCGGCAGCGGTTCGAGTAGATGGTGGACCGAATCGAGCGCGTCGTGCAGCGTGCCGGCGGCGAGCTCGGGGCGCGTCGCGAGTGTTTGCACAAAGCCGCCGGCGAGCGGGCCGAGCAGCGGAAGCAGGCCGCGCACACCCGCGCGGCCGCGCTCGGACGCATGCACGCGCTCGAGCAGCGTGACGATCCAGTGCACCTTATGGTCGGCAGGCGCGGCGAGCCAGATAAGGCGTGCGCCGAAGCGCAATGCGTGGAACAGCAGGAGCAGGCGGCGAAAGAAAGACGGCATCGGCTAAACGGTCGGCAGGGCGCACGGGGCAGTGCGCCGCATAAGGGGGCAAGCTTAGCAGGGATGCGCGTTCGGGCCCACTAGCGCCGACGGGTCGTTCGATGTTCCGGTGCGGCGGCACGCGTGCAGCACGCCGGACCAGCTGCCGCGCTTTACCAGGCTTTGCCGTGCGCGAACCCTGGCGCGTCCGCGGGTCTCACGTAATACAATATGCCGGCCTCCTGAACTGACACGAGCCGATTACGAACGGCTGCCCAAGAGAGAGATGCTCGCCGAACAACGCTATCAATACATCCTGTCGCAAGTCTCGAAGAACGGCGCATTGTCGGTGGCGGAACTCGTGCGCGAACTGAACGTATCGCGCGAGACGATCCGCCGCGACCTCAATACGCTTGCCGAACGCGGCCTCATCGTGACGACGCACGGCGGCGCGTTGTCGAGCGAGCGGCGCGAGCCCGATCTCGATGTGCGCGAAGCGGCCAACGCGGCGGCCAAGCGAGCGATCGGAGAGCGAACGGCGCAGCTCGTGCCGGACGGCGCATCGCTCGTCATCGATTCGGGCAGCACGACGAACGCGGTTGCGCGCGCGTTGATGATCCGTCATCGGCTGTCGATCTATACGAACGACTGGCGCATCGCGCTCGTCCTCGGACGTCGCAATGAGAATCGCGTGACGCTGCTCGGCGGCGAGCTGTCCGATATCGAAGACGCGGCGTTCGGGCTCGATACGATCCATCAGCTGTCGCAGTATCACGCCGATTTCGCCATCGTCGGCGCGGGCGGTATTACGCCCGATGCGCATCTGGCGGACTACTCGCGCATGGCGGCCGAAGTGCGCGCGAAGATGATCGAGGCCGGCAATATTGTCGTGGTCGTCGCCGACAATTCGAAGTTCGGGCGCGTGACGCCGGTGCGCATTCGCGGCCTCGAGCGCGCGCGCTATGTCGTGACCGAAGTTGCGCCGGAGCGCGCGCTCGCGAAGGCGATTACCGCGCGCGGGCCTGAGATTCTTGTCGCTTGAGCGCGACAGCGGGCGCGCATTCGAGTCGCGCTCGCCGCGTACATGCCGTTGCCTGCCGTCTGTCGCCGTCTGTCGCCGTCCGTCGCCGTCCGTCCGCCGTCTGTCCGCACCGGCGTATCGAACTCTCTGCTACTGAACGCGTATCCCTAACTGCTCGAGCGTCCGGCCGATCGCCGCCACGGCGTTGTGCATTTCGTTGACGTCGACGGCGCCGATGCAACCGACGCGAAACGTGTCCATCTGCGTGAGCTTCCCCGGATACAGCACATACCCCGCCTCGCGCACGGCCGCGTAAAACGCGGCGAAATTCCACTGCGCGTCGCGCGGCGCGTGAAACGTGACGATCACCGGTGCTTGCGCCTCGGCGCGCAGGAAAGGACGAAAGCCAAGCGCCTGCATGCCGTCGATCAGCGTCGCGCAATTGCGCGCATAGCGCGCGCCGCGCGCATGCTGTCCGCCTTCCGCGATAAACGTGTCGAGCGCGCGGCGTAACGCGGCGACGACGTGCGTGGGCGGCGTGAAGCGCCACTGCGTCGTCTTCTTCATATACGCGTACTGGTCGTACAGGTCGAGCGCCAACGACGGCGAGCGGCCTTCGCTGGCTTCGAGCACGCTGCGCCTGACAATCGCAAAGCCCATGCCGGGCACGCCTTCGAGACACTTGCCGCTGGAGGATACGAGTGCATCGATGCCGCCTGTGCGCAGGTCGATCGGCAGCGCACCGAACGAACTCATTGCGTCGACGATCAGGCTCTTCCTGCGCCGCTTGCAGAGCGCGGCGATTTCATCGAGCGGATTGAGCAAACCCGCGCTCGTTTCGAGGTGCACCAGCGCGACGTGCGTGATGCGCGGCTCGAGCCCAAGCGCCTGTTCGAGCGCCGCTGCGGTGACCGGCTCGTCTTCGCGCAATGGCAACTCGACGCAGGCGATGGCAAGCCGCTGCAGGATCTTCACGATACGTGCGCAATACGCACCGTTGTTCGGCACGAGCACGCAGCCGTCGCGCGGCACCAGCGTGCCGAGCGCGGCTTCGACGGCGAAGGTCCCGCTGCCTTGCAGCGGCACGCAGACGTAGTCGGCAGTGCCATGCGCGATATCGACGAGGTCGCTGCAGACGCTTTGCGTGAGCCGGTTGAAGGCAGCATCCCACGAGCCCCAGTCGCGCAGCATCGCTTCGCGTGTCGTGGGCGATGTGGTGAGCGGTCCCGGCGTCAACAGGACCGGATCGTTTCCGAGAATCACAAAGGGTTCCTTTTTGTCGAGCGATGATCTCGCCGATACGGCACATCGCGGCGACATGAGCATGTTGGCTTTAATTGGCAGTATGTGTCAAGTTGTGGCATTTTTATGATCCGTCACGGGATTGTCACGGAAACCTGTGATTCTTGCCGCTGCCTGTCGAAACACGGCAGGCGGCGGAATCGTCGGATCAGGAGCCGCCCCCGCCAGGCTGCGGTCAAGCGGGATTGTCAGTCGACGTCAGCAATAGTTGAGCAAGGTGAGTTGGCAATCTGTGTGAGCCAGGCGGACCCTACACATGCGGCGCGGCTGCTTTCGTACCTTTGCGCGTTCGCGCCGCACAAACAGAACAGATTCGGGCAACCCGATGCGCCGGGTTCGGCCGTCGGTATTTCGCCCTTTGGAGAAAACGACATGAGATCGACGAATCAACCTCGCGCAATCGCCGGCGTCGTCCGCACACTGCTGCCGGCACTCGTCGCCGCCGCGGCGTTCGGCGCGAGCCTGTCCGCCCATGCGGCCGACGCGGTGGTGCTGTACACCGCCGACGGCCTCGAAAATCTGTACAAGGACGTGCTGCCGGCGTTCGAAAAGAAGGAAGGCATCAAGGTCAACATCGTGACGGCAGGCAGCGGCGAGGTGGTGAACCGCGCGACCGTCGAAAAAGACTCGCCGAAGGCCGACGTGCTCGTCACGCTGCCGCCGTTTATCCAGCAGGCGGCGCAAACGGGCCTGCTGCAGAACTACCAGAGCGTGAACTACAAGAACGTGCCGGCCATCGCGAAGGCGTCGGATGGCGCGTGGGCGACCTTCGTCAACAACTACTTCTCGTTCGCGATCAATCCGGAAGTCGTCAAGAGCCAGCCTAAGACGTTCGCGGATCTGCTGCATCCGGACTACAGCGGCAAGGTCGCGTATTCGAATCCGGCCACGGCCGGCGACGGCATGGCGGTGATCATCCTGACCACTTCGCTGATGGGCGAAGACAAGGCGTTCGATTACCTGAAGAAGCTCGAGCAGAGCGCGAAGTTCCACACCAAGGGCACGGGCTACCTCGACGTGCTGCTGTCGCGCAATGAAATCTCGGTTGCGAACGGCGACCTGCAGATGGACCTCGACGATGCGGCGAACGGCGGCCTAACCCTGAAACCGATCTTCCTCGCGGCCGACAACGGCGGCCAGCCGACCACGTTCCAGCTGCCGTACGCGATCGGCCTGATCAAGAACGGCCCGAACACGGCCGGCGGCAAGAAGCTGATCGACTACCTGATGTCGAGCGAAGTGCAGGCCAGGGTGCCGGACATCTTCGGCATCCCGGCGCGTAGCGACGTGGCGCTTTCCGGCAAGAACGGCGCCGCGGTCAAGCAGGCCATCTCCGGCGTGAAGCTGATTCCGGTCGACTGGAATCACGTGATGGCGAAGAAGGCCGACTGGACCGCGCGCTGGAAGAACGATGTGATCGGTAATTCGGGCAAGCAGCTCGAAGTCGTGAAGCCGAAATAAGTGGCTTGCCTTGCACTTCGCTTCATTTCGCCTGGCGGCGATCGTCCATCACTGAAAAGCGGGAGACGAACCCGGTGAATACCGCGAGCCTTGCTCATGCCGGCGCACTCGACGCCGCTCCCGAATCACCGGGTATCGCGCACGCCGACACTTCGGGCGGCGTGCGGATCGAGCACCTGACCGTGCGTTTCGGCGCGCGCACGGTGCTCGACGACCTGTCGCTCACGATCGAACGCGGCGAGCTGCTCACCGTGCTTGGCCGCAGCGGCTGCGGCAAGACCACGCTGCTGCGTTTCATTGCCGGGTTCATCGAGGCGGACGGGCTGTCCGGCACGTTGACGGTGGCCGGCCACGACCTCACGCATGTTCCCCCGCACAAGCGCAATCTCGGGTTGCTGTTCCAGAGCTATGCGCTGTTTCCGCATCTGTCGGTTTTCGATAACGTCGCGTTCGGGCTGCGGGCGCGGCGCGTGACGTCGAAAGAAATCGCGCGGCGTGTCGCCGACGCGCTCAAACTCGTGCAGCTCGGCGATTCAGGGCATGTGATGCCCGCGCAACTGTCGGGCGGCATGCAGCAGCGCGTCGCCCTGGCGCGCGCGCTGGTGATCGAACCGGACGTGCTGCTGCTCGACGAGCCGCTGTCCGCGCTCGACGCCAATCTGCGTGCTTCGGTGCGCTCCGAACTGAAGGCGCTGCACGAACGGCTGCCGAATCTGACGATCGTCTGCGTGACGCACGATCAGGACGACGCGCTCGTGCTGTCCGATCGCACGCTGTTGATGCGCGAAGGCCGCATCGCCCAGCTCGGCACGCCGCAACAGTTGTACGACACGCCGGACGACGCGTTCGTCGCGCGCTATCTCGGCGCGGCGAATCTGCTGCCCGCGCAGGTGGTCTTCCCGCTCGGCGATGCACGCTATACGGAGCGCGAGCGCGTCGCGTGTCTGCGGCCGGAGTCGCTGCGCATCGTGCCGCTCGGGCAAGGGCAACTGCATGGCGCGATCGCGTCGGTCGAATGGTATGGCGCGGTGCTGTCGGTGTCGGTCGTGCTCGATGCGATGCCGAACGAGCCGGTGCTCGTCACGATGCAGCGCGTGAGCAGCATGACGCCCGAAAAGGGCGCGCGCGTGTCCCTGCATTACGAGGCAGACGATGTCGTCCTTATCAAGCCCTGACGCGCTCGGCTCGACGGCCAACGCCGGTGACGCCGACGCGCGCCGTGCGGCAAGCGTCGCGTTGCATGCCGCGCAGAGGCGCCGCCGGATGCGTGCGTCGCAGTGGCATCTGCTGTTTCTGGCCGTATTCGTGCTCGGGCCGCTGGTCGTCTATCCGCTCGTGCGGCTCGTGCTGTTGAGCCTGTCGGGCGCGCACGGCGTCAGCCTGCAGGCGTACGCGAAGTTCTTCGGCAATCCGGAGACGAGCGGCGTGATCGGCACCACGCTGTGGATTCTTTTGCTCAGCGCGGGGCTCGCGTCGCTGCTCGGCGTCGCGTTGGCGGCGCTGCTGTTTTTCAGGCCGTTTCCCGGCGCACGGCTCGTTACGCGGTTTCTCGAACTGTTCGTCGCGTTTCCGTCGTTTCTGGTCGCGTTCACGCTGATCTTTCTGTACGGCTCGCAAGGCTCGGTCAGCATCGGGCTGCAGCGGCTTTTCGATTTGCAGGCGCCGCCGCTCGATTTTCTGTTCGGTATCGGCGGCGTGGTGCTGGCGGAAGTCGTGTTCTATGCGCCGTTCGTCGTCAGGCCGACGCTCGCGTCGTTCGCGCTGCTCGATATGCGGTTGATCGAAGCGGCACGCAGTCTCGGCGCGAACGGCTGGATGGTCGCGTGGCGCGTGATCGTGCCGCTCGCATGGCCCGGCATCGCGGCCGGCACGATTCTCTGCTTCCTGCTGACGCTCAACGAGTTCGGCATTCTGCTCGTGCTCGGCAGCGCGCATCTGATTACGTTGCCGGTTGCGATCTATAGCTCGGCCACGGTCGATCTCGATCTGCCGACCGCTGCCGCGGGGGCGGTCGTGATGCTCGCGATGTCGCTGTCGCTCTATGCGCTGTACCGTCAGGTCAACCGGCGCGCCGCGGGAGGTCGACGCTGATGGCGATGCCGCAAGACAAGGTCGTGCTGCCCGCGATCCGCCATCGCGCGCGTCCTGTGCAGCGCGGTCTCGTGGCGCGTGTCGCAAGCGGCGTGTTCCTCGCATTCGCCGCGCTGCTGTGTGTCTGGCTGTTCGTTTTACCGGTGATCGTCGTCGCGTTGTCGAGCGTCGCCGCACATTGGTCCGGCACAATCCTGCCCGATGGTTTCAGCATGCGCTGGTTCGAGCGCCTCGGCTCGAGCGATTTCGATGCGGTCACAACGAGTCTCGAAGTCGGCTTCGGGGTGGCGCTGCTCGGCACGGCACTCGGGTTGTGGCTTGCGCTTGCGCTCGAGGGGCGCGACCGGCGCGGACTCGGCGCGCTCGTCGATACGATCGCGATGATGCCCAACGGCGTGCCGAGCGTCGTGCTCGGGCTCGCGGTGCTGATCGCGTATCACAAGCGGCCGGTGGATCTGTCGAGTTCGGCGGCGATCGTCGTATTCGTACAGCTCGCGCTCGTGCTGCCATTCTGCTATCGCTGCGCGGCCGCGGCGCTGCGGCCCGAACTGACGGTGCTGCGCGAAGCGGCGGCGAGCCTCGGCGCGCCGCCGTCGATGGTGTTGCGTACGGTTGTACTGCCGCAGCTCGTGCCGGCGATTCGCGCGAGTCTCGCGCTCGGCTTCGCACTGTCGCTTGGCGAACTCGGCGCGACACTGACCGTGTATCCGCCGGGCTTTGCGACCGTGCCGATCGTCGTGGTCGGACAGGTCGAACGCGGTTATTACCTGCCGGCTTCGGCGCTCGCGCTGATTCTGCTGCTGGTCTCGCTCGCCGCGCTGCTGCTGATTGCGGCGCGCGTGCCTAAACGGCGCGCGGGCTGATACCCGTCCGCGCGGTCAATCTCCGAAATTTTGCGTGGTGTCTCTTTCGTGGAAATCCGGCGCTTGCGGTTGTGGCAAAATTTGTCCAAATGACCGAAAATGTGGAAATCGCGCTGGTATCAATGGGAAGCATGCAATGACTGGTCAATCTGCTGAAGCGACCCGCGCTTCGCCGAACATCGAAGTCAACGGGCGGACCTACCGGCTACCCGGCACGCCAACCGTGGTCGTGTGCATCGACGGCTGCGAATACGACTATCTCGAAGCGGCGGCCGCGGCCGGCGCCGCGCCGTATCTTGCGCGGCTGCTCGCCGGCGGCGCGGCGTTCAAGGGCGATTGCGTGATTCCGTCGTTCACCAACCCGAATAACCTGTCGATCGTCTGCGGCGTGCCGCCCGCGGTGCACGGCATCTGCGGCAATTACTTCTGGGACCCCGATGCGAACGGCGGCAAGGGCGGCGAAGTGATGATGAACGACCCAGCGTATCTGCGCGCGGGCACGTTGCTGGCCGCGGCGTCGCAGGCGGGCGCGGCGGTCGCGGTCGTCACGGCGAAGGACAAGCTGCGCGGGCTGCTCGGCTGGCAGATGAAGGGCATCTGCTTTTCCGCGGAAAAAGCGGATGCGGCAACGCTCGAGGAAAACGGCATCGAACGCGTGACCGAACTGGTCGGTTTGCCGGTGCCGGACGTGTATAGCGCGGCACTATCGGAGTTTGTGTTTGCCGCGGGCGTGCGGCTTGCGCAAACGCGCAAGCTCGACCTCATGTATCTGTCGACCACCGATTACGTGCAGCACAAGAGCGCGCCGGGCGCGCCCGACGCCAATGCGTTCTACGCGATGATGGACCGTTATCTTGCGCAGTTGCATGAGCTCGGCTGGACGATCGCGCTGACCGCCGACCACGGCATGAATGCGAAGCACGATGCGATGACCGGCGAGCCCAATGTGATCTATCTGCAGGACACGCTCGATGACTGGTTCGGCGCAGGCGCGGCACGCGTGATTCTGCCGATTACCGACCCTTATGTGGTGCACCATGGCGCGCTCGGGTCGTTTGCGACGGTCTATCTGCCTGCGTCGTTTGCCGCTGCGAACGAAATCGATGTGGTGATCGAAAGGCTTGCCGCGCTGCCCGGCGTCGACGTCGTGCTCGACAATCGCGCGGCTTGCGAACGCTTTGAGCTGCCGAACGATCGCGTCGGCGACATCGTCGTGATCAGCAAGCGCGACGTCGTGCTCGGCACGCGGCAAGCCGAACACGACCTGTCCGGCCTGACCGTGCCGCTGCGCTCGCATGGCGGCTTGTCCGAGCAGCAGGTGCCGCTCATCTTCAACCGGCGCGTCGCGCATTGGCCTGCCGACAGGCGCCTGCGTAACTTCGACGTGTTCGATGTCGCGCTCAACCATCTGGTGATTTCATGAACGCTGCGCTCGCGGAACGTCAGTCTGATTGTGCGGCCGGTCGTTCGAGTGCTCGTTCGGGTGCTCATTCAAGCGATCACGCGGCTTTTCGCGAGGAAGCGTTGCGGCTCGCCGGCGCACGCGTGCGGCGCGAGCGCACGCTCGACGTAGTCGATCCGTATCGCGGGCTGCGCGTCGGCAGCGTGCCGCTTGCGTGCGTCGACGATGTCCGTACGGCGTTCGAGTACGCGTATGCATATCCGGCAAAACTCACGCGCTATGAGCGCTCGCAGATACTCGAGCGCGCCGCGGCCTTGCTGCGCGAACGCGCGGAGGCTGCATCGGATCTGATCTCGCTCGAATCGGGCCTGTCGAAGCAGGACTCGCGTTATGAGATCGGCCGCGTCGCCGATGTATTCAAGTTCGCATCGATCGAAGCGCTGCGCGACGACGGCCAGAGTTTTTCGTGCGATCTGACGCCGCATGGCAAGCGTCGTCGCGTGTTCACGCAGCGCGAGCCGCTTGCGGGTGTGATCGTTGCAATCACACCCTTCAACCATCCGATGAACCAGGTCGCGCACAAGATCGCGCCGGCGATCGCGACGAACAATCGCGTCTTGCTGAAGCCATCGGAAAAGGTGCCGCTTTCTGCGTATTACCTTGCCGATCTGCTGTACGAGGCCGGCTTGCCTGAGCCGATGTTGCAAGTGCTGACCGGCGATCCGCGCGAAATCGCCGATGAACTGATCACGCATCCGCTCGCGGAACTCGTGACGTTTACCGGTGGTGTGCCGATCGGCAAGCACATCGCGACGCGGGCCGGTTACCGGCGCGTCGTGCTGGAGCTCGGCGGTAACGATCCGCTGATCGTGCTCGAAGATGCCGATCTCGAACGCGCGGCCGAGCTGGCCGTGCAGGGCTCGTACAAGAACTCGGGGCAGCGGTGCACGGCGGTCAAACGAATGCTTGTGCAGCGTAGCGTGGCCGCGCGTTTTACCGAGCTTGTCGTCGAAAAGACGCGTGCATGGTCGTATGGCGATCCGTTAGATCCGGCGAACCAGATGGGCACGGTCATCGACGAAGCCGCGGCGCGGCTGTTCGAAGCGCGCGTCAATGAAGCGCTCGCGCAAGGCGCGCGCCTTCTGACCGGTAATCAGCGCGACGGCGCGCTGTATGCGCCGACGGTCGTCGATTGCGTCGATCCGTCGATGACGCTGATACGCGAAGAAACCTTTGGGCCGGTTTCGCCGATCGTCGCGTTCGATACGCTCGACGACGCGCTTCGAATCAGCAACGGCACGCCCTATGGGTTGTCGTGCGGCGTGTGCACGAACCGGCAGGACGCGATTCTGCGTTTCATCAACGAATTGCGGGTCGGCACCGTGAATGTGTGGGAAGTGCCCGGCTATCGCGTCGAGCTCACGCCATTCGGCGGCATTAAAGATTCGGGGCTCGGCTATAAGGAAGGCGTGCAGGAGGCGATGAAGAGCTTCACCAATCTCAAGACGTTTTCGTTACCGTGGGAGTGACATCGTGGCTTTGAGTCTTAGCGACATCCGTGAGCTGTTCGAGCAACACGGGAGTCTCAATTATGGCGGCGAGCAGGTGACCCAGCTCGAGCATGCGTTGCAGTGCGGCGCGCTTGCGGAAAAGGAAGAAGCAGGCGACGAGCTGGTGGCCGCGGCGTTTCTGCACGACATCGGGCATTTGCTGAATCGTCGTGGTCCGACGCCGACTGCACGCGGCGTCGACGATCTGCATCAGTTCTTTGCGCTGCCGTTTCTGCGACCCGTATTGCCCGATGCGGTGCTCGAGCCGATTCGCCTGCATGTCGATGCCAAGCGCTGTTTGTGCGCGATCGACGATACGTACTTCGGCAGGCTGTCGCCGGATTCGGTGCGTAGTTTGAATCTGCAAGGCGGCATTTTTAGCAGCGACGAAGCCAACGCGTTCCTGAGCAAGCCGCATGCTGAAGACGCACTGCGTTTGCGTCGCTGGGACGATCTCGCGAAGGTGGCAAATACAGTGACGCCCGATGTGGACCACTTTCTTGGCGTGGTCGAGCGCGTGATGGAGAGGCAGGCGGTGGCTTGATTTAAGCGCTTCTTCACCGGCCCTCATGCTTTGCAAAATACCGCTTGCGTCGTGCCATGCATGTGTCTAGAATTCCGGTCTTTCGCGCTTTTGATCGCCTCTTTGTGAGGCGCAGTTGAAGAAAGTGCGGAAACAGGAAGTGAGCGGGATCGCCAGCAATGGCGGGGCTTTCGCGGCGTCGGGCAGGTGGAGTGAAGTTAAAAACCTGTTGACGATGTGAGTGGGAGTCTGCATAATCTCGCTTCTCTGCTGCAGCGAGCGGCGGACACGAAGAAGGGCGGTGGCGGTTCAGCGGAATGCGCCGGA